>NZ_CP017037.1:1135000-1274073 GCF_001717505.1 Dialister pneumosintes | reverse complement strand
AGTACTTCCATTAGTAACTTCCGCCCCCACCCCTACTGCATAATAGGCACCATTCGCAGTAGCAGATACTCCACCTCCAAAAGTAGCATGTTGTTTACTCATTTTGCCGGCACTTCCCCGTGCAATAAATTTGATTGCCTCAGAGAAATTTTGCCCTTCAGCCTGCTTTGCTTTAACGACTAAAGAACCGGTCTCCGCCATTGTAATCGTCTGATTTGCTTCATGTGCCAATGCAAGCATTCCTACCGCACGACCACCGTGCTCAGAAGCTACATTTATAAAAGTATTTCCACCTAATGATAATTTACTTCCAATGCCATTAGCACCTTGATCATTCATATGGAGACCATAAACATTCTTATTCGTTTCTGCATGTCCTTCAATACTGAGATTTTTCTTAAAGGATACATCAACAACACCACCATCAAAACCGGCTAATGCCAATCCCATAACTGCATCAGCAGTTGGATAAGGACTCTTCGCTCCTTCAGTCTTATTAACGACTTTAATCCCTACATCTTCTAAAAAGCTAGCTTTTGATACTGCATTATTTCCAGGACTTCCTGCTTGGTGTCCTCTCGCACGAACTTCAATGGCCTTTGCTAATTCCTCGTATCCCGGATATTGTGTTTTCGCACTCTCAAGATCTACTCCTAATTGGCTTTTAACAACCAATTCTGTCGTTTGTTGTGGTGTAGTATCCGTAGTAGATGCATAGTTATAAATGCCATATAACCAATGAGGTGTAGCATTCGGTTTAGGACGTACAATAACTTGTAACTTTCCATTGTTTTCAGAAGAAAGTTCTAACTTTTCTCCACTTTTAGTAAAAATAGCAGTAGGAACCGGACCTACAGAAGTTCCATTATTACCAATCAATGCATCATGAGGTAATACTTGATTTCCCGAAAGTTGCATCACTTTCCAATCATTAAAGGTCGGCGTTTCCCAAGTATATTCTTCTGCCGATGCATAACTTCCTAAAGACAACAAACTCAATACCACTAAAGCTTTTAGACAAATAGTTTTATTACTACTTTTCATATACACTCCATAACCTCTTATTAACACTGTTAAAAATAACTCATATTAAACATAATATCATCATTCGTTTATTATATCAATAAAAATATAATTAAAAATTATATAAACTTTATGTAATACTATATTCATTTAATAACTTTTATTTTATTACTTCAATATGCCTATTTTTTTATGAATTCCAATAAAATCCCCCCTCTGTGCTAAAATGTAAATGTGTATTACATGCATCTATTTATTGAAAAGGATAGCTATTATGAGCTTCTATAACTGGATTCAGAAAAAAATTTTAACACTTACGAAGAATGGTATATAAAAAGCCCGTTCTATGATCGTAACGGTTTTCATATTACGATAATTGATAATTCATTGAAAGCGATGCAAAGAGGACTTATTATGTACACGCAAATTTCCCCACCACATCCAATAAATGGTTGTGAATCCATGAAAGCCATCGTCAGTAAAGATAAAAATTTAATCAATTTATATTTAAAAATTAATAATAAAAAATATTGCATTCCTAATATAAGCTATGAAGATACCCATCAAATAATGAGAACCTTTGTGCAAAAATCTATTCTTCCAAAAGAAAAAACCTACATGGAAATAGTAGAAGAAGAGCATAATAAAAAAATGATGGATTCTTTTGTCGCATTAGTAGAGCTGTTGTTTAAAGATTCCAAACTGGCTAAAAGCTTTCTTAATAAAATAAACCTAAAGAACATCGAAGATGATACAGAAGAATTATGGTTTAAACTTTATAACGAGTTATTACTAAAAGAAAAAGTAATAGAGCTTGACTGGAAAGAGGAGAAAGATATTTTTCTTTACAGTGTAAAAGAATTAAGTGCCGGTACAAATCTTGTAATAGATGAACAGCTATTGGATGAGAATCAAAATATTCCTATATGGAGCGGTAAACTTAATTCTTTATGGACAGATTATGTACTGGCAGCGATGGAGCTACACTGCGACACTTATGTATTACTCCTTCTTACGAAAGAAGATTTTATTAAAGCACAAGAATTAGCAAGAACCGTCCTACAGAGAATAGCACCTGATGAAGAAGTGTAACCATAAAATTGATACACAATTTTATAACTTTAAACTAAAAACTAAAAAGATGGAATGATTGTAAAAAACATTCCATCTTTTTAATACTTATTATGTATCTTTGTATTTACACACTTTTACTTGTGTACTTTAGTCAACAAACTTACGCACTCAACGTGCATGGTTTGTGGAAACATGTCGACGGGTTGTACTTTGGTTAGTTCATATCCCTGTTCTTTTAGAATTTTGGCATCTCGTGCAAAGGTTGCCGGATTGCAAGATACATATACAATCCGTTTGGGTTGCATCGAAGCAGCTGCTTTTAATACTTCTTCGCTACAACCGGCACGTACCGGATCCATCACGATAACATCCGGTCGCAGTCCTTGTTGATAGAGTTTCGGCATATAGGTACCTGCATCTTCGGCAATAAATTCTACATTTTCAACTTTATTTTTCTGTGCATTCTTTTTAGCATCTTCAATAGCCGGTTTTACGATTTCTATGCCAATCACTTTTTTTGCTTTTCGTGCAAGATAAAGTGAAATCGTACCGGTGCCGCAATACGCATCAATTACGACTTCATTGCCTGTAAGTTCTGCACATTCTATAGCTTTATCATAAAGAATTTCCGCCTGTTCTTTATTCACTTGAAAGAATGAATAAGGAGATACTTCAAAAGAAAGTCCGCATAAAGAGCTGGTTATAGAAGGTGACCCCCATATATGATGCATAGTTTTCCCAAGTATTACATTCCCCACTTTATTTTGTACATTATGATAGAGAGAAACGACTTCAGGCATTTCCTGTTGTATAGCTTCTATCCAATATTCCTTCTTTGGGAGTTCTTCGGTTGCCGTAATAATGACAGCCATCATTTTACCACCATCTCCGACACGTCCCATAATATGTCGTACGCTGCCTTGTTTTGTTTTTTCGTTATAAGCTGAAATGGAATGCTTGCTCATAAAGCGTTTCACAAAACGAAGCAAACGATTATTGCCTTCTTGATGAATGAAACAGGTATCCATAGGAATAATGTCATGTGTACCTTGTTTATAATAGCCGATAAGTGTTTCTCCATGAACCGAACCTACCGGTGCAGTCATTTTATTTCTATAGTTCCAAGGATGGACAGCCGGCAATACCGGAAGTACTATTTCTTCCGAAAAACCTCCGATACGAGTAATGACATCTTTCACACGACGATATTTTATTTGTAATTGTCCTTCATAGGTCATATGTGCCAGTTGGCAACCGCCGTAAGCACTCGTATGTTCCAGCTCTACTCGATAGGGAGATTTTTTCTCTATGGACAATAACTCCCCTATCGCATATGATTTTTTTACAAGGATGATTTTCACTTTTACAATTTCTTCCGGAAGTACATCCGGTATAAAAACGGTAAATCCGTCTATTTTTCCGATACCTTCTCCATGCACACCTAAGTCGGATACGAAAGAGATATACTTTTTGCCTACGATAACAGGTACTTTCATCATATACTCCTTTAACAGTGATTATGTTTTATTATACCTTATCCAAAATGTAAAGATTATTATAAAATAAAAAAGCCCGTATGGGCTTTTTTATTTTCCGACACAAAAGTTTTTAAATATCGAATCAATGAGTTCATCATCCACCGTATCTCCGATAATTTCACCCATAAATCTAAATGATTCTGTAAGATCTACTACGATACAATCAGCAGGCATTTGCTGTGCTACTGCCTCTTCAGCACGCTTTATAGCATCTAAAGCTTTTTTTGCGAGTTCCATATGCCGAAGATTCATTAAGAAAAGTTTACGTCCTACATCTAAATCTTCCATGCTAAGCATCTGATGCAGGAGTGTTTCCAATTCTTCAATACCGCTGCCATAGCGAGCTGATAAATGCACTAATGGTATATCATTTCCTGCTAAAGAATGAATTTGTTTCGTAGTTACGACTTGTTCTAAGTCGTATTTATTGATAATGACAATGGCACGTCGTCCTTCTAAAGAAGATAAAATATGTTCATCTTCAGTAGTCAAAGGCACGGAACCGTCCACAACAGCTAAAATTAAATCCGCTTCATTCATAGATTTTTTAGCACGTTCAATACCGATAGCTTCTACTTGGTTTTCTGCATCACGAAGTCCTGCCGTATCCATTAATATTAGAGGAATACCTCCAATACGAATGGTTTCTTCTATCGTATCTCTGGTCGTACCGGGAATATCTGTTACAATAGCACGTTCTTCTTGTAAAAGCGCATTCAAAAGACTGGACTTTCCTGCATTAGGACGACCAATTAAAACCGTTTTAAAACCTTCTTGAATAAAACGACCTCTTTCTGAGCGAGCTAATAACTGTGTTAAGGAAGAATCTACTTGTTGCAGCGACTCGGAAATTTCTTCAAAAGTTAAATCTTCTAAATCTTCTTCCGGATAATCAATAGTCACTTCCAGTTTAGTAATAAATTCTTTAAGTTCTTCCCTTACTTTACGGACGTAGGTAGAGAGTGCACCTGATAAATGGCTTTGTGCCTGTTCTAATGCCACTTTCCCCTTAGCCGTAATAATATCCATAATCGATTCTGCTTGTGTTAAATCGATACGACCATTTAGAAATGCTCGCTTCGTAAATTCCCCTCTATCCGCCGGAATGGCTCCCAGTCGGAGTACTACTTCCAATACGGCACGAAGAGCTTCGATAGAGCCATGAATTTGAAATTCGACAACATCTTCACCCGTGTAAGAATGAGGTGCTTTCATATAAACCGCCAAACCTCTATCAATAGTTATACTCTCATGTGTTACTCGACCATAATACATCATATATGGTACCGCTTCTTTAAAGGAAGAAATACGTCGGGTAAAAAATATATTATTGGCAATTTCTAATGCATCTTCACCACTGATACGAATGATTCCAATTCCACCTTCACCGGGTGGTGTGGCAATGGCTGCAATCGTCGTTTGTTCGTACATAGTAACTCCTTTCTGATTAACTTTCATTGTACCATGTTATGTACAATGTCAGAAGAATTCTATGTTATCTATCATCCATAAATTACGTTGTAAGTTCAAGCATTAAATCATGTACACTTTGAATCTTGTCAATTTTCCATGCATTCGCTCCACAAAAGATTAATGCATTATCCACATCTCCCTGTACAGCACGAATCAACGCCATCGTAATACAGTAAGGCGTAGTCGCCGGATCGCAAGTTTTAAGACACCGGAAACAACGACTAGGCGGAATACGTCCTAATTCCGTTCTTTTTACAAAAGCATTACGTATAGCACGCCCTACCATATGAACAGGACTATTTACTAATCCGATATCTTCTTTGGTGAGTTTAACATACATTTGTTTAAAAGCATCTGCCGCATCGCATTCTTGAGTCGCTACAAAACGAGATGCCATCTGTACGCCGGACAGCCCTAAACTCAAATAGTGTTCTATATCTTTTTTATCAAAAACTCCACCGCCAAATACGACAGGAATTTTCTTCTTGAATTTTTCTTCATACGTACGTACTACTTCCAGTACTTTTTGAATTTGTGATTCATAACCGCTATGTGCCAATTCTCTTACTTCTTCACGACTATATCCTAAATGTCCGCCTGCTTTAGGTCCTTCAATAACAATAGCATCAGCAGTACGATTATAATGTTTTTCCCACAAATGAAGAAGTACTCTGGCTGCTTTTGCTGTAGAAAGAATGGGAGCAATTTTAGTTTTTGTTCCTTCTACCAAAGCCGGTAATTTTTTAGGTAATCCGGCACCGGAAAAAATAATATCTGCACCGTTATTAATAGCACAAGTTACATAGTCTTCATAATTTTCCCCACGACACATTACATTTACGCCAATTACACCTTTAGGTGCTATTTCTCTTGCCTTTTTCAAGTGCTTAGCTAAAGCACGTATATTTGCTTTGAATGTATTACGGAAGAAATCTTCTTCCTTGTATCCGGGTTGTGCTGCAGAAATGACACCAATTCCCCCTTCTTTGGCAACAGCACCTGCCAATCCGGACAAACTAACTCCAATCCCCATTCCGCCTTGAATAATCGGAATACGAGCACATAAATCACCAATCTTAAGTGAAGGGAACTTCATGGCGCCTCCTTTTAAAACATTTTAATCATAATGTTTTATTATATCGAATTATTTGATACATGTGATTATATCTTCTTTATTTATCAAAAGCAAATAAAATGTATCTATTATTCATAGTAATGTGATTCCAAATAACCTCATGATATTCTCATTTAAATTTAAACTACGTTTCATTTCATTCTCATTTAAATATTTGTAAATAAAAAGACTGCATAAACAGTCTTTTTATTTACAACGAACACTCTTTAAAAAGTAATTTTATCCGGATCGGATCCTACTCGTTCATTTTTATTCAATTTATTAATAGCTACAATATCTGAGTTAGATAGTTTAAAGTCAAATATATTCCAATTTTCTTTAAGTCTGGATGCGTGTACAGACTTAGGAATGGAAATCACATCTCTATCAATATTCCACCGAAGAATAATTTGTGCCGGAGTTTTTCCGTATTTTTCACCAATAGACTTAAGCATCGGATCTTGCAATAAGTTATTAACTCCTCCTCCCAAAGGACTATACGCCGTTACCGCAATACGATTTAAACGGCAATAATCGATAAGCTCACTATTATTAAAATAAGGATGCGATTCTATCTGGTTAATAACAGGCATGACATCAGATACTTCACTGAGTTCTTTCCCATGATGAATTTTAAAATTGGAAACCCCTATAGCACGTACCCACCCTTCATGATAAAGATCCGCCATATCTTGCCATGCACGAATAAACCCTTCAATAGGCCATTCAATGAGATACATATCAATATAATCTGTTTTTAATCGACGAAGACTTTCCATGAATGCTTGCTTTGTTCTTCTTTTTCGAATGTCATCGTTCCACAACTTGGTAGTAATAAATACATCATCACGGGAAATCCCACTTTCCTTAATTCCTTCCATAACGGCACTTTCATTCCCATATTGTGCAGAAGTATCAATCATTCGATACCCCATATGTAAAGCAGATATAACCGTATCTTTAGTTGCATCTCCACATTGCCATACACCAAACCCGAGAACCGGAATTTTGACCCCGTTATATAGTTGAATCCACTCCATAAGACCCCACCCTCTAATTATACTCTATAGGATATATTTATCTTCTCTTTATATTATAGCAAGGAAATGACTGCCGCGTGACGTCCCGCCTTTCCACAATCCCTCCGATAAGAAAAAAAGTATTCTGTTCTCATAGTGTCTATAGCACAATCCTCCACATGCTCTTCTAACACGCCATGCTTCATCAATATTCTTTTATTAATAGCAGGAAGATTCATAAAATATTTTTCATTTTTATTTTTTACAATATTACATGCTATTTCATGCCTCTCTAATAAAGGATAAAAAGCTTCTACCACTTCTTTTCCCACCTCAAAAGAATGAGCTCCAATCGTAGGCCCGATTCCCACCCGGATATTTTTTGCCAGACAACCATATTGCTTTTTCATTAGATTAATCATTTTTCCTGCAATATTTCCGGAAGAACCTCGCCAACCACCATGTGCTACCCCCACCACTTTTTTATGCGGCTCAAAAAATAAAAGAGGTGTACAATCTGCGAATAATAAGAGTAAAGGAAGTCCGGGAACATCGGTCAGTAATCCATCCGTATTTTTTATAGCACGCTCTCCGCATAAAGCACCTTGCCCTGCCATAGTTTCATCTACAACAGCAATATGCGTTCCATGATTTTGCTTTGCTCCTACTGCTCTTTCTATCGGTAAATCACAACTATTGAAAAATTTTTGACGATTCTTTGCAACCGTCAGCGGATTATCCCCTAAGAAAAAACTCATATTTAAAGAGGCATACTCCCCCTTCGAATATCCTCCATCCCGAGAAGAAACAACTGCTACGACATCATTCCCAAAAGAAGAAAAATTAACAAAAGAAATCGTGCCTTTAGTAATGAATTCCACCATCACACCCCCCTATCAACATCATATCTTTAGGAATCGGTGCTTTAACAGATATTTCTTTTCCCGTTTCCGGATGCATAAAATGAATACATTCTGCATGTAATGCTTGTCTATCGATACGAGAATCACTACAACTGTATAAGTCATCACCCAATAAAGGATGTCCTATATATTTCATATGTACACGAATTTGATGCGTTCTTCCGGTATGCAAGTGTAATCTTAAAACAGTAAAATCCTTTCCATAAGCAATTACTTGATAGTCGGTACGAGCAAATTTTCCATCTTCTCGTACAGTCCACTCAATGATACTGCCATCTTTTCTACCTATGGGAGCTTCGATAATACCTTTTTCTTTTTCTAATCGTCCTGTTGCTAATGCTACATATTCACGATATATAGAAGTATGATTTTTCGACAAATCATATTGTATCTTTGCTGACTTGGCAATAACTACCACCCCGGTAGTATTTCTATCCAATCGATACACCGGATGTACACCGGAGCGCTCACCTTTTCCAGCAAAATAGCCTGCAACTGCATTAACTAACGTATCATAATGCTCTTTTGCCGTAGGATGAATAATCATCTGTGCCGGTTTATTGACAATAAGCAACCATTCATCTTCGTACAAAATGGAAATTGGAATCTGTGATGAAACAACGGTTGAAAACTCTTCCCATTCACAAGAGATGATATCACCCACATGTAAAGGTGTTTTAGCATGATGGCAAACCTCTCCATTAATAGTGATGTGTCCTGTCCATTTGATTTTCTTCCATAATTTTCCGGAAATACCACGTCCACGAATAAATGCACTAAGTTTCTGTCCTTCATGACCTTCCGGTACGGTATAAGTCATTTTCATTTTTTACCCTTCGCATGAGCTCTACGCATTTGTCTTCTTACCTTATTAATGCGTCTTTCAAAATCACCGCTATTAATAAATTCAGCTAACACTAACTGTTCATACACAGGTACGGCACAAGAATAAAATCCGATTCTTTCGTTATATAAAGAAAGAAGTGGTTTAGGAATAATCATATATGCAATACGAATAGAAGGAGCTATTGTTTTAGCAAAACTATTCACATAAATAACATATCCTTCCGGAGCCATAAGATATAAGGTATCTTCTACTTTGCGAGAAAGTGTAAATTCAGAGTCATAATCATCTTCAACAATAAGCCCATTCCTTCTCACTACCCAACGAATATATTCTGCACGTTTAGTCGCTGTAGCGGTAATACCGCTGGGAAAGCTGTTAAAAGGAGTCACATGAAGGATACTGGCTCGGGTACGCTCCAATTCAGAAGAAAGAATCCCATTTTCTCCCATATCCAAACTGTCACAACTTGCCCCATTGGCTTCATATACTTGTCGAATCTTATCGTAAGACGGGTTTTCTAATGCATATCGCAAATCACGCCCCAACATTTGTACAATAAGCGAATAGAGATACTCTGCTCCGGCACCAATAATAATTTGTTGAGGCAATGCTTCGATACCTCTTACTTTCACCAGATAATTTGCAATAGCCTGCTGCAATTCAGGTACACCGTCATTAGGCGAACGAGATAAAATTTTAGTCCCATATTGAGAAATAATTTTTCGCATAGTACCTGCATACTTAGCAAAAGGAAAATCTTCCGGTGCTTTTTCAAGCCCCTTTTTTTGTACATTGAGTATATGCTTTATTTCTGAACGATATGTCTCTTTTTCATTATAAATAACGTAGTATCCACTACGTTGCCTAGCCTCAATATAACCTTCTTCATCCAACATAGAGTAGGCATGTTCTACAGTAATAACACTGGCTCCTATATTATCTGCCATCGTTCTCTTAGAGGGCAGCTTATCTCCTAACCTAAAAATACCATCTATAATGTCATTTTTAATAGCTGAATAAAGCTGCATATAGGATGGCTTATCTGAATGTTTGTCCAATTTATACTTCATCTGATATCATCATCCTTTTCATTTCTGGTCATTACCACAAGTTCAAAATCTAATTATAATATAAATATAAATAAAAGGAGTTGTCAAACATGAACAATCAATCATCTATTTCTAAACGCACACGTCGTTTGTGCCTTGCAGCCGTATTTATGGCATTCAACATTGTTTTATCATCCGTAAGCATACCGGTTCCCGGCGGACACCTGTACATGAACGATGTAATCATCGTTGCAGCGTCTATTCTTCTTGATCCCCTATCAGCATTTTTAGTCGGTGGTGTAGGTGCTTTCCTCGGTGACTTTTTCTTCTATCCGGCCCCCATGTTTGTATCTTTAGTTACTCACGGATTACAAGCCATGGTTATTTCTTATTGCTCTCATAATATTTTCCAAAAAAATAAAATATGTGCATCCGGTATCGGTGCCTTGCTCGGTGCTGTTATCATGGTTATTGGATATACATTGGGACGTGCTTATGTATACTCCACCCCGGAATATGCGGTTATTAAACTACCGTTTGAAATTTTACAAGCCGGTGTAGGTGTAGTATTCGGTATGATTTTAGTTTGGAAAGCCGGACTGAAAAATATCATCCGTCAAATTTTGAAAGAAGAGCCTTAACCTATAGTCAATAACTGTTAATAACCAATAACTTTATTAGCAGTTATAAATAAGACCTCTTTTAATACATAAAGACGAAAAACATTTTCGTCTTTATGTATTTTTTATTTATTATTTTGACTATTTGTAATGGTTTCATTTTGGTTATATCATTACTTTACATATATTTTCTTTAAATATATGTTTTTATTAGCATTTTCATCTAGAAATAATATGTCAATCGTATTATAATAGGACTTATCCGCATTACATATATACGCTAAAGGAGAATGCTTAAATCTATGTTTCGTCGTATTAAATATTTTCAAGCAGTTGTTCGTCACCATAGCTTTACCGAAGCTGCTCAACAGCGTTATGTTTCACAATCTGCCATCTCACAACAAATTCGTGCATTGGAAAATGAATTAGGCGTATCTTTACTTCATCGTGAAAATCACGGTTTTACGGTTACCCCTGCCGGACAGTACTTTTATGATAAAAGTTTAACCTTGACTTCTGATTTAGAAATGCTATGCAAAGAAACTGTAGAAATCGGTGCTCCCGCTAAACCTATCTTCCATTTGACATAATTACATCATTACTACATTGTATTTCTACAATTATAAAAAGACAGGAGAAATCTCCTGTCTTTTTATAATGAACTCAAAGAATATAAATAATCATATAATTCATCTACAGAATGTATAAGCGTTTCTGCTCCATATTTTTCCAAATCAGCTCTCTGTCCATATCCATAGGTCACACCCACGCTATGTATACCTTGCATAGAAGCACCTTCCATATCATAGATGGTATCCCCTATCATATAGGTTTCATCCGCTTTAACTAATTCACCATATTTCATCTCCATAAGATGCATTGTCTTTTCTATGACCTGTGCTTTATTAGACTTTCCTGTTTTTATGCGTTCCGGTTCTTCCGCTTCCGGAGCACTTCCACAAATCACATCAAAATAACTTTCCAAGTTAAAATGTTTAACTAATCGATGTAACTGCGATTCTGTCTTACTGGATGCCACAGCTAGAGACATACCGAATCGTTCCACAGCATCCTGTAATAAATCTTCAATCCCTTCATATAAATTACATTCTAAAATACCTTCTGTTTCATATCGAGTCCTAAATGCAAGTATAGCCTTCCTTATATCATCATCTGACATATCATATGTCTTTTTAAACTCTACACTGAGGGGTGGCCCGATAAAATGTGTTAATTCATTTACATCCGACTCCTCAATACCGACTGTACTTAATGCATATTGAACCGATCGGGTAATTCCCGATGCAGACTCTGCAATAGTACCATCCCAGTCAAAAATGACCGTTGCCAATCTATTATCTCAACTCCTTTTATAAAAAATATTTATATCCTATTTTTATCATATCATGTACTGTCTCATTTCTTAAATACAGTTCCCTCATGAAATGATTTTCCGATCGCTTCTGTCACTTTACAATAAGTTCCTGATACCGAATCAATACAAATAGGATTTAATTTATTTCTATCAATTTGCCCTTGCTCATCTAAAACATGTTCTTCTACAGATATATTTATAATATCTCCAAAAACTCTTTCTTTTTCCATATCTACTTGTGCCACTCTGCATTCAAAAGTCATTGGAAATTCTGAAAAATAAGGTGCATCCACATGTTTACTTTTTATAACATGCAATTCTGCATTTTCTACCTTATCACATATATCATTGCCGGATACCATCCCTACATAATCCGCTTCTTTGACATGGTTAGCATCTACGACACTGACCGTAAATGCTTTTCTTTTTAAAATATTAGCTGCGGTCTTATGAGAAAAATCTAATGCTAAAAAAATCTGTGTATAATCGCTCATCGCACCCCAAGCTGCTGTCATCGCATTTGCGGTTCCATCCTCATTATAAGAACCGATAATAAGCACCGGTGCAGGTAAAAGCCATGCATTAGGCTTGAAATTTTTTCTCATGATTTCCTCCTTTAAAAACTCCTGTTTTTATTATAATCTATTAAGACAATTTATTCCTAAACATCCATGCTGCCAGCGGCATAGTCACTAAAGCTACCAATAACATAGGAATTAAAGATAATGCAACATCTCCCAATCCTGCCCCCTCCACATAAATACGTCGTACCGCAGCAATAACAAATCTTGTAGGATTAAGGAGCGTCAGATATTGTAAAACTTTAGGCATATTCCGTACAGGTGTAACCATACCTGATAACAAAATAAAAGGAACTAAGATAATAAAATTATAAACGATAACCTGTTGCATATTTTTTACAATAGCGGATATAGATAAGCCTATCCCTATACACGAAAGTAAGAAAATAGTCATCACAAAAAACAAAGTAAGTATAGACCCCACCGGATATACATGAAACCAAACAGAGGCAATACACAATACCAAGAAAGACTGTAATAAACCGATGCATAACGGCGGTATCGCTTTTCCTATTAATATTTCTGTCGGAGTAAGAGGAGTAACCATTAATTGCTCAAAGGTTCCTTGTTCTTTTTCTCTGGCAACAGACAACCCGGAAAGCATCAAGACTTGCACTAAACTGATAAGAGGTAATAAAGAAGCTAAGAATCCCCAACGTGTAATGAGATTTGGATTATACCAAACAATCGAATCTAAAGTAATACCATATTTTCCCGCATGAATCTCTTGATTGTATGCTGATACAATACTGTATACATATCCGGATATAATTCCGGATGTCATGGTATTTCTCCCATCGGTAATAACTTCTATCGGTGACAACTCCCCTTTTTCAATCTTATTTTCAAAATCTGCCGGAATAAGAATCACTGTCTGGACTTTGCCTGTATCAATAAAAGAACTGATTTGTTCGGAATTCTCTAAAGTAACCACACGTCTAAATACACCGCTTCCTTCTACTCTTCCGACCAGTTCCGTTGCATAGTAGCTATGACTCATATCCAGTAAAGCATAATCTACTCTGTCTAAATTAAAGGTAGCCACATATCCAAAAAGAAAAGTTTGTAACATAGCAGGCAAGACCAATATAATTCGACTTTTAGGATCTTTTATGGTAACTAAAAATTCTTTTTTGATGATAAACAAAATACGTCTGATATAAAATAAAAGGTTCTCCATTATTCCAACCTCTTTTTTGTCACTATATAAGATAATCCAAAGAAAATGGCACCTGAAACAATCAAAATACTGCAATTTTTAATAATCATAGACCAATTATTGCCTACCAAAAATAAAGTTTTTAATAGTTCCATATAATAAGTAGCCGGTAGCAAATGTCCTATTATATCCACAATGAGAGGTGTACTCTTTAAGTCAAAAATCAATCCGCTTAACATAATAGTAGGTAATAAAGATAAAAGAAGTGAAATCTGACAAGATAGAAACTGTTCTTTAATAACAGAAGAAACGGTTAATCCAAGACCTAAGGTTGTCATCAAATATAAAAAAGAACTTACAATAATCATACTTAGTGAGCCTCGAATCGGAACTTCAAATAAATAGCGAGCAGA
The DNA here is from genome assembly GCF_001717505.1 of Dialister pneumosintes. Taxonomy (NCBI): domain Bacteria; kingdom Bacillati; phylum Bacillota; class Negativicutes; order Veillonellales; family Veillonellaceae; genus Dialister; species Dialister pneumosintes. The sequence goes on along the minus strand of NZ_CP017037.1, from coordinate 1,259,865 downwards.
TAACATACATAAAGCAAATCCGATTAAGGATACGGAAAAATAAGGAATCCACTTGGATAATAAAATTTCAATCGGTTTGATAGGAGTAATAAACAAAGATTCCAGTGTACCTCTTTCCCATTCCCTTGCCATAACCATTGTCGTTAAAAAAACTCCTACTAAGGTCATAATTAAAACAATGAGCCCCGGAATAAAAAACCAGGTACTTGTATTGGCTTCATTAAACCATTGTCTGGCATCCACAGAAACAATCCCTTTTCTGTCAAATAAAAACGGATATTTATAAATATTGGCTTGCTGCCAAGAAAGCAATCCCATTTCTATATAACTTTTAGAAATTCTAGCTGTTGCAGCATCTACGCCCCAAAGAATAATCTGTACATGACTATTTCCTTTAGTTAAAGTACTTGTAAAATCAACAGGAGCACAGACGATGGCATCGACTTCTCTATCATTCATCATTTGTATTCCCTGTTGCATAGAATTGACATAATGAGGCTCAAAATATTCAGAACCGTTCATAAAAGAAAACATATCTCTTACGACAGGAGAAGAATCTTCCATAACAACCGCTACCGGTACATTTTTTACATCCAATGACATCCCATATCCAATTATCAAAATTAACATCATAGGAATAGCAATACCAATGACAAAACTACTTTTATCCCTGACAATTTGTTTATATTCTTTTTTTATCATGGCATACAGTCTACTAAAAAATTGCATCCTACATTTCCTTTCTATGGCGATTCTTTTCAACAATTGCCACAAAAGCTTCATTCATAGTAAGATTCTCTCCGGCTTCTTTCCGTATTTCATCGGGTGTCCCTAATACAATCGTTTTTCCTTGGTCTTGAATCATTATCCTATCGCAATATTCTGCTTCATCCATAAAATGTGTAGTAATAATAATGGTAATCCCCTGTTCTGCTAAGGCGGAAATTTGACGCCAAAAAGCACGCCGTGCCAAAGGGTCAATACCACTTGTCGGTTCATCTAAAAACAATATTTTAGGCTCATGAAGTAATCCCGCTGCCATGGAGAGTCTCTGTTTATATCCAAGAGGCAAACGTCCTGCCACGTCCTGTTCTTTCCCCTCCAAATGAAACATATGCAGTACCGCTTGTATTCGTTCTCTTAATTTTTTAGGAGAAATCCCATATACACCACCGAAAAACCATAAATTTTCAAAAACACTCAGTGTACTGTAAAGGGAAAATTTTTGTGCCACATATCCTATATTGGCACGAGCAGCCGCTCGTGCTATACGTAAATTAACACCTGCAACAGATAAGGTTCCTCCGGATGCAGGTAAAAGTCCACAAAGCATTTTAAAGGTAGTTGATTTACCGGCACCGTTAGGTCCAAGTAACCCGAAAATTTCGCCTTTCCTTACAGTAAAAGAGGTCCTGTCTACTGCTACAAAATCTCCAAATGTACGTAATAAATTTTCGACATAAATTTCAACGGTATTTGCTATATGCTGCTCTTTCTTATAATCAATAGGAAACTCTTTACAAGAGTTTTCTTCTTTTTTAAGTGCATTAAAAAGCATCATAAAACTATCTTCCAAACGAGAAGAAACTGCTTGCGGAGTACACCCGGGATAATAAGATAATGCTTTTATTTGTTCTTGTTTGATTCCTTTTTTCTGTACAAATCGGACACCGCCCCTTTCAGGAACGGCATCTTCAATATGTTCGGTATCATCTAATAAAGCAGCTTGTACTACACGAGCAGGAATATTTTTAGGCAAAGGCATCCAAAAAGAAAGTCCCTCAGACTGTGCTCTAAAAGCAGCCGGCGTACTCTCCGCTAATAAAGCCCCCTCATGTAGAAGACAGACTTTATCGCAAAGTTCCGCTTCTTCCATATAAGCGGTAGATACGAGTACGGAAATAGCTTCTTCCTTTACTAGTGTTTTTATAATTTCCCATAATTCACGCCGAGATAACGGATCTACTCCGACCGTCGGTTCATCCAAAAGTAATAAATCCGGTGTTCGCACCAAAGTACATGCCAATCCTAATTTTTGTTTCATTCCCCCGGATAATTTACCTGCTAATCGATTAGTAAACGGTAACAATCCGGTCATATGAAAAAGTTTTTCAAAACGAAGTTGTCGCTTTTCCATAGAAACTCCATGAAGATCTGCATATAAATTCATATTTTCCATGCAAGTTAAGTCTTCATATAACCCGAATTTTTGTGGCATGTAGCCTAAACAGTCCTGTATTTCCTGTGCTTGTGTCACTACATCTTTACCAAGTACTTTAATATGTCCCTTAGAAGGAAATAATAATCCGCAAACCATACGAAGAAAAGTAGTTTTCCCCGCACTGTCCGGGCCGATAAGAGCTGTAATTTTTCCGGACTCCGCTTTAAAAGTTACATCGGAAAGAGCAATCACCGGCTCATTCGCAGAAGAACTCTTAAATTGCTTGGTTACATGCATAGCGTCTACTACGTAGCTCATTGTTTTCGCCCTTTCTATGGTATTTAAAACTTAATCGTCGCCGGCATGCCGATACGAAGTCGATTATGTATATCATCTACATAAATACGAACTTCGTAAACAAGTGCTGTACGTAAATTTTCTGTTTGTACATTTTTAGGTGTAAATTCTGCCGTATGCGAAATATACCCTATTTGCCCCTCTATGAATTCGTTAGGAAAACTATCTATATACACCTTAGCCTTCATTCCTTCATGAATTTCTCCTAAACGGTCTTCTGTAACATAAGCACGAATCCACTTCGGTGATGTAAGGCTTAGTATATACACGGGTGCTTGCGGTGATGCCATGTCTCCTACTTCCGACAAACGAGAGCGAATCAATCCATCATCCGGTGCTACCAATGTTGTTTGACTTAAATTATACTTATAGGAATCCAAAGTTGCCTGCAACGATTTCAGTTGTGCTTCCGCTGCTAAAATATCTTCCGAACGTGCTCCGTTATTCGCTTTATGTAAAGTAGCCTTTGCATAATTTAAGTTCGCTTCCGCCCCTTTCCATCTCGCCTCTGCATTATCTACCGCCTGCTGACTGACAGCTCCACTTTCCAATAATTGCAACATACGACCATAATAAGTATGCGCATTATTTTCTTCTGCCATGAGAGCTTCCACACGTGATTGTGCTTCTACTATTTCTTCACTTCTTGTTCCGTTGTATAGCTTTTGTACTTGTGCTTCCTGTGCTGCAATAGCCGCTTCCGCCTTATCAATAGCAATTTCTAAAGGTCGTGCATCCAATGTAGCCAATACATCTCCTTTAGCTACCTTGTCTCCTTCATTTTTAAGCATCTCATGAATACGTCCGCTGCCGTTAAACGCTAAAGACACTTGGCGAATATCTACATTACCATATAAAACTAATTCTTTTTTATGATTCTTTTGTTGGTAAAAACTCCATCCGATACAACACAATACTGACACAAAAAGCACGATAACAACAAGACGTTTATGTTTTTGTATCCACTTCATAAAATTCACCTTTCATAACCAAATAAAAATTCATTACCTATATATTTGTACTATTTATAATTGAGATGCCTCTAATCCCACTTCTTCCGGATTAAAAGTTATTGTCCCATTTTCTAATACAAAGCAAGGAATTCCAATCCAACCGTTCTCTCTCACTTCTTTAAATGCCGGATGCATATCTCGTATTTTTAAAAATTCTTTTAAATGTAGCACATGCTCACCTATATCAATCACTTTAAATTTTGAAGAATATTTTGTCAATTCTTCTTCCAGTATCTGACAATCCGGACAAGAATGCATACTATATACTATAATCATTTTTCATCAACCTTTCTTCAAAACAAATAAAATCATAAATTAAAAATAAGATTCCTCTATATGTATCATACACCATATTTTAAATTTAATTTTTTTAATCTTTTGTATTCCAATAAAATACTTGCTTTTTTTCATAGAAATTGCTATTATTTAGTAGTCGTTATGGCACACAGGGGTATAGCTCAATTGATAGAGCAACGGTCTCCAAAACCGTAGGTTGGGGGTTTGAGTCCCTCTGCCCCTGCCATTTGGCCCAATAGCTCAGCTGGATAGAGCACTTGACTACGAATCAAGGTGTCGGGAGTTCGAATCTCTCTTGGGTCACCAAGACAAAAAGCATCGAATACTCGATGCTTTTTTATTTTCATAAATATATAGCAAAAAACACAACAAGGAAAATCCTCGTTGTGTTTTTCTTTTTAGTTACTTTTTAAAAAGCAACTCTAAGTCCTGTATTGAAACGATACTTCGTTTGAATATCTGCACCAAAAGTTCTTTCTACATCAAAGTAGAATTGTCTATTATCTGCAAAGCGAATATCCGTACCAAGACCCACTACTACCCAAGTATCTCTTCTCTTATCTTGACCGGTAAAGCTCTTACTACCATCTGTAATCTGACTCGTAGTCCCGCCCAAGAAATCATGCATTAAAGAAGCTTTGAAGTAAACACGATGCGGTTTATTGGCAGGAGAATCATATTCACGACTTACTACGAAACCAAGACGACCTACTAAACTATCTGCATTATCTTGATGTACTTTTGCACCATTACGGGTGGTATAATCATCTCCCCACAAATAGCTGTATGTTAATTGTCCCTGTGTTTCGATACTCCAATCCTCATTCATCATTTGCTTACGACCGTATTCTGCACTTACTGTTGTTCCCCAGTTTCCGAAACTTCCATGATCGGTGTAAGAACTGTCATATTCAGATAAAATCTTTCCGATGCGTGCCACAATATCTACATAATGTCCGGAATCTCTCAGGTTAGTTCCATAGAAAGATACCGCTGTAGCTTTTTGATTTCCGATACCGGCACTATAAGTGGAATCTCCCCAAATATGATCGATAGCTGCACCATAGTACCAGTTACCATTATTTGTGGTGACTTTTTCTTTATCCCAACCTACTTGTAACCCTTTATAGTTGCCACTAAAGCTATGTTCTCCATCTCTTTCCAAACGCTTATTAACAAGACGTGCCCATACTCCCTGTTTTTCAGGATTATAACGTAATTCGCCTAAACGTTTTAACAAGGTATCTTCATCACGCCAAATAGATAATGCTGTAGCATAAGCAGTTCCCGGATTAGTACCGTTCGGATTGATAGACGGTCCCGGTGCACCGGCTGCCGTTAAGAACCAATTATCATGCCCATCATAAGCAGAACCGGTAGAATCGGTTTCTTTCTTAACAACTAAAGATTTATCATAGATACTCTTATAAGATTTGAGCTGTACTGCATCATTAACTTTGAAAATAGAGCTGTTCGCTCCGGTCGTAGCAAAGTATAATTTACTTCCAACTACCATACCGTCAACACTGCTGTCTGCTGTTAAATCCACTTTATAAGTATTTCCGTTACCTTCTTTAGCAATCAAGAAATCACTATTCGTTGCACCATTACGATAAGCATCTACATCGTTCCCGTTATAATGAAGGTCCATGACAAAAGTGCCTCCACCATTACCTGCCAGCTTATTCATAGTGAGAGTTTTTGCTGTACCGGCTAAAGAAACTACACCGCCGGCATCTAAAGCCAATGTTCCCAACATACTGTCTTTGGTTACATTCCAACGAGAAGTAGCATCTATGTTGACATCGCCTGTACCTTTAGCAAAACCGGTCCACAAACTTTCATTCTTTAACCCGATAGTTGCGGTACCGGAAACAACATCTAAATCACCTTTCCATGCAGCACCGTCAAAATCAACTGTCAGTTTACCATCAAAAGTAGAATTATCCATAAGTGTTTTAGTACTATTCTTCATATCACCTTGCATGAAAGTACCCTTAGCAAACTTAAGATTCATAATACCTTTGTTGTCAACATTACCGGTTAAAGAGGATCCTTTACCAAGATAATTAGCCTCTAATGTATTTTCTCCTTCAGCAATCAAATCACCTGTTTGAGAAGAATTTTCACCTGTAAAATTAAGATTTACATGATTATTTTTCCCTATATAATAGGTAACTTGGTTTCCTGTTTTAGACCATACATTGGTCCCTTTTGCAGAAGCATTTCCCTGTAAAGTTGCATTTTTTCCGGAGAAATTAGCTTCTACGGTAGAACCTCCAAGATTCGTTAAAATATTACCTTTCATGATTGCATTTTCACCGGAGAAATTAGCAGTAATTTTTGCATTATCATCAGGTAAACGCGTAGTAGTAAAAGTTGGTAATTTAGTTTCTAAATCTCCTATCAAGCGTCCATTCTTGCCCGACATATTAAGTTGAATAGTGCCGCCTAAATGTGCATTTAAAGTCCCTTCAATTTCTGCATTTTCACCGGTAAGGTTTAAATCTGCATTCGCTTTATAATCTACTTCTACTAAACTGGTACCCGTATATCTTAAACTGTTTTCAAAGCCTTTAACACGACTCATCTTAAAATTTTTACCACTAGCATTGACAGTGAGTTGAGATTTCCTCTTCTTATCTTGTGAAGCACCAGTTACACTCAAATCTCCGAGAATATAGGAATCGTCACTGGATATATTAAACTCTGCCAATCCACCGACACCTACATTCAACGCCGTAATTTCCGTATCAGAAGTTCCGGCAGCTTTTAAGTAAGAACCTTTTCCTGCCATATTGGCTTTAACGCTTCCTGCACTCACATCTACGCCGCCATCTAATTGTACCGTACCTACTGTATTTTGATTAATAGCTACATGTGCATTTCCGAATGTTTGGATACTATGTTCTCCAGCCAATTTAATAAGCTTACCTTCTAAAGAAACATCAAATCTCTTATCCGGATCATTAGCAGAATACATAGACGCACCTACCGCTACACCCCCATCCCCTTCGGAGGCTATATCAATAGTATCTGAAGAAATGGAAATCTGCTTTCCTGCACCAAAAAAACCTGCATTGCCGACAGCCGGTCTTCCCGACATATTTCTTACCTTAACAGTACTCCCTTCTCCACCTTTGATAGTAATACCTTTTCCGTTATCAACAATACCATAGGCTTGACCGGTAGCCTTAATATTTAAATTCTTAAATCCATCAATAGTAGTCGTTCCGTCCGCTTCCGTATAAATAGCATCATCATGTGAAGTAATATTAATATCACCGGTTGCTGTAATATGTGTTTTTTTATCACTGATAACTGCCTTGTCATCCCACTGATTTCCAACAAAATCCGTATTAATAGTTAAGTTTTTAACCTTAACTATGGCATCACGAATAGCAGAACCGTCGCCACGATTATTATCGTGTGTCCAATTAATAACTAAATCACGATCCGGATGCTCATAGGATTTGTAGTCACCTATCGCCGTATTTCCACGAGTTTCACTAACCATATTATTAGTTAATGTTTCCGTATTTGTATTCGGATCATATTCTGCATGTACAGGTAATGTGCCCAAAGCAAAAACCGAGCTACATCCCAATGCAAGTAAAGTTAATTTAATGTTTTTCTTCATCGCACCTTTCTCCTTCTTGCTGAAAATTATAAAGATGTATTTCTAAAATAAAATTAGAAAAAATATATGGCTCCGTTCTATACCTTCTTTCCCCTTATTATATTTATACAAAAACTTATCATTACTAATTATTATTGATAATAATTATCTATTTACATTATACCTTACTAAAGCAAGTAGATTTTTTGTATTTTAACAAGAAATATTGACTATCTTGCTACTTACCGATATGATTATCTATCATAAAATAAAGTACTGAAAGGATGTATTAGCACGATTACCCTGTACCCTTCTTTTTATAATCAATTTTCCTGTAAAGCAAATCATTGTATCCATTCTTGTTGTGCACAAGATTGAGATATCGAAATTGATAAACAAACTGCCACTCGTTACCTTTCTCTGAAAACATCTCTAGGTAATAAAATTCGCCAATCGATGACATATAAAGATAATAGTTATTGCTTTATTACACAAAATAGCCGATGCCCCTTTTTATCAGAAAAGGGACTCTGTGAAATTATTACTAAAGCAGACGACTCTCTATTATGTGATGTATGTGCTATGCATCCTCGTTTTTTTATCTATACACAAAACTTTGAACTGGCAGGATTAGGACTCAGTTGTGAAAAAACGGTAGAAATGCTGTTAGCAGATAAAAAACCTCTCTTTTTTGTTACAGATTATTCTAAAGAAACGGCATCCTTGTCCACCTTACTGCATGCATTAGGATATGGTGTATCCTCAAAAGAGCTTGTATTTTCCGCCCAAATAAAAACTTCTTATTATGAAAGACTATTACAAAGATATGCTAAAACCAATCCGATTAACCAAGAGTGGATAGAAAATATAGCTTTCTTACAAACAAAAATAACAGTTAGTGAATCTTGTGTGCAAACGTATCTGGATGCACATTCCTATGATTATTCAAAATTTTTTCAATATATTGCTTATCGTGTATTAGATAAGGTAGAACCATACGGTATAGCTGCTGTCCTACAATACGCCAGAGAAAGTGTAGATTTTATCATCTTAAAGTCAGCCTTCATGCAAACATTTCCGGATAATGTTCGATTATGGTCTGAACAAATAGAGTACGATACGGAGAATGTAGATATATTGTTATCCGGTTATACCTCATATATTCCTACTGTTAACATATGAAAAAGCAAATCCATCTATAGTATGATATGATAAAATAAATATTCTTTTAAGTAATAACTACATAAATGGAACTTATTATTAAATTCCATCTTGTAACAATAGTTACCAAGTTATAAAGGAAGGCGATTCTTATGTATATGACCGCACAGCGTAAGTTGTTATTTGAATTTTTTAGTACACATCCCGATATCTCAATAACAGCACGTGAGTTATATACAAAACTGAATAAAAATGGAAAAACGAAAATCAGCATTAGTGCTGTATACCGTAATTTATCCATTTTGACAAAAGCCGGACTTATTTTACAAGTCATTTCGAATGATAATAAAGAGGCTCTATATCGATATAGCCCTGCAGAAACATGCGAACATCGATTGCATATGACTTGTTTAAACTGTGGTAAAACCTATCATATTTCACAAAAAATCTCTGAAAAACTAACAGAAGATGTTTTAAATACGGATGCATTTTCTATTGATGAAGCACAGACTACCATTTATGGTCGTTGTAAAACTTGTAAATAACTACCCAAGGAGTTGTAATCATGAGTATTTACGAATATAAAGCAGAGAACCTTTCGGGGCAAGAAGTATCCATGTCACACTATAAAGGTCAAGTTATGTTGATATTTAACAGTGCTACACATTGCGGTTTTACTCCGCAGTATGATGACATTCAACGCTTATTTGATAAATATCACAAGCAAGGGCTGTCTGTTCTTGAATTCCCTTGTAATCAGTTCGGTAACCAAGCACCGGAAGACGATCAAGAGATTGAACAAATATGTAAAGTTCGATTTGGTGTAAACTATGATCGTTTTAAAAAAGTAGATGTAAACGGAGCCAATGCATTGCCCCTATTTGATTACTTAAAATCACAACAAGGTTTTAAAGGTTTCGGTACCAATAAAAAAGTAAGTGATAAATTTAAAAGTTTTGCAGTAAAAGCCATGCTTGCCATTAAAAATCCGGATTATAAAAACTCAAATGATATCAAATGGAACTTCACTAAATTCATAGTAGATCGCCAAGGAAATGTAGTCGCTCGCTTTGAACCGACACAGGATATGAATGAAGTTGAAACATGCATCAAAGAACTACTCACACAATAACATATAAAAAAGGACTTCTTTAAAGAAGTCCTTTTTTATATTAGAATTTACGTTCTACACCTACACGCCATACACGCCCATCCAAGTATATATCGCTATCTTTCTTATTCAAAATATTATCTATGCCGCCAAATACACTCATTCCATTTTTAAATTTCTTATTAAAAGAGAAATTTAATGTGTTATAAGTAAAGTTTCTATCTTTTCCATTTCTATCCGTATCATAAAAATCACTAATGAAAGTATCCCAAAGCACAGCAGAGAATCCATCATTCTTATGATCATCATAAACAAGCTGGAAAGAAATGGCGTTCTTCGCTCTTCCGGTTAAACGTTCACCGGATATAGCATCCGTTGCATCCAACCAACTGTCATGAATCTTGACACTTAACCGATTGGATAGATGATGACCTATTTCGGTTTCTACACCGTTTACTTGCGTTTTATCAATATTTACATATGTAGTCTTTGTCGATTCTATACGTTTAGTAGCAATCAGATTATTCACTTTATTTTTAAAATAGGAAATTTTACCAAAAGTTTTACCATCATCATATTCAAAGCCTACATCAAAATTGGTACTTTCTTCCGGTTTCAAGTTCGGATTTCCTACAATATTCATAACTACGGCAGAACCCATAGGATGTGTCATATCTAAATACATTTCACTGACAGTCGGTGCTTTATATCCTCTTCCATAGTTAGATTTAAAACGCAATTTGTCATTAATATGATAAGTAAGTCCTAATTTCGGTGTTGTTTTATTTCCGAAATGACTATTATGTTCAAATCGAAGAGAAGGTGTTATTAATAAATCATCATTAACTTGCCACAAATCTTCTGCATAACCGGCATAGGAATTAAAGTTATGTTTCCCAACGGTAGAACCGGCAGTCTTTTTAAGACGAGTTCCTTCATATTCTGTAAAACGATATTCTCCGCCAAAAGTTAATGTATGAGCATCATTTACATACATAGTATCTTTTGCTTCTGCTACCCAAGTTGTATATTTACTGAAATCACTCGTCATCTTAGGATACGTTTTATTCAACATATTTACTATAGCCGGCGGTCCACGGAAATCTGGACGTGCATTATATGTGTTTGTATTTTTCTTCAACTGATCATAATAGGTTCTGAAGCTATAATCATTTCTATCCGTTTGTCCTGCATATTCTACAGAAAATCCAATACGTTCATTATCAAAAGTAGAGTATTTATTTTTTGCAGTTACGGTCTTACCTGCCGGACTCTTAGAATAAGCATCTGCATACGCACTTTTCAAATCATCTTTTAAATAATCTACGTCAAAACGCAATGTGTTTTTATTGGCATTTTCAAAATCATACTTAGCAGCTGTATGATAGGTGCGATGCATACCATACATATTGGAGTTAATTCCATCAATAACAGTAATCTTTCCACCTCTTCCCATTTGTTCGGAATATTGATATTCTTTTCGTTCTCGTACTTTATCCCAACGAGCGGATACGGAAGAAGACCATCTTCCATTCTTACCTAAGTCTGCATAAACATAAGTGGCGGTATTCTTAGTCCCTGTTACCATACCTATGGTAGTAGAAGATTCACTGGGCACTTTAGTAATAATATTAATGATTCCGCCTATTGCATCTGAGCCATATAAAGCACTGGAAGAACCTCGAACGATTTCTATTCTTTCAATATCATTTACATTTAATCTCTCTAATGCATAGGAATTAGTCAATTTAGCAGTATCTTCGCCTGCCATTCTTTTCCCGTCAACTAAAATTAAAATATGGTTTTGGCTCATTCCTCGAATCTGCACATTACTACCTACTATACTGGAACGAACAGTTACATCATGTGCCAATGCGAGAGCATCTTGCACGGTAGTTGCCCCGAGATCTTGTATATCTTGTGCTGTAATCACTTCTGTAGCTTGTGGAATTGCTTTTATTTCTTCTTGTGTTCGATTAGCAGTTACCACCACTTCTGATGTAGATAATTTTTCTGCAGGTTCTGCAGCACAAGTAATCGGCATAGCTACTCCCAAAGAAGACATAACGATGCAAGAAACGATTCCCATTTTTAACATTTTATTGTTCATAACTAACTCCATTTTTACTAAATAACTAAATCCCTATTTTATATTACAAGGAACACATAATAAATGATCTTTCTGCCCAATATTTTCTTTAAGGATTTTAACCTGAATCCCATATAAAGGTTCTAATACTTCCGGACAAAAGACCTCTTCACAAGTACTGTCTGCCATAATTTGACCATTTTTAAGTGCTATTAAACGATGACCATATCTCGCTGCATAATTCAAATCGTGCATGACCATAAGTATCAAAATATTCATTTTTTGATAAAGAGAAGTAACCAATTCCATTAAACTCATTTGATGTTTTATATCCAAATAAGTTGTCGGTTCATCTAAAATAAGTACTTTTGGCTGTTTTGCCAAAGCCATTGCAATCCAAGCACGTTGTTTTTCTCCTCCGGATAAAGAACCTATTCTGCGATTTTTTAATTGCTGCAACGCCGTTTCTTGCAATGCCCATGCAACCAATTCTCTATCCTTATCATCCGCTTCCGAAAAGAGAGATTGGTAAGGCATCCGCCCATACATAACTAACTCTTTAACTAACATATCAGGAGGTGCTTCTACTATTTGCGGTAAATAAGAAATCTGCTGCGACTTTATCCGTTCACTTATAGAGTGAATTTCTTTATTTTGAAAAAGTACTTCTCCTTCAAGAACCGGAAGTATCCCTGCTAATGCTTTAACCAAGGTAGATTTACCGGAACCGTTAGGTCCGATAATCGATACAATTTCAGGTATATCAAATCGAAGAGAGATGTGTTCTAACACTTTTTTTGTTCCATAGCCGATACTGATTTGTTTCGTTTCCAATATACTCATTGTTTCATCTTCCTTTTTAGCAAATATAAAAAGAAGGGTGCTCCGATAAAACTCATAAAAATGCCAACCGGAACTTCGACCGGATTAAATAAAGTACGAGCTGCCATATCCGTAATGACAACAAATCCAGCACCTAAAACAGCAGAGCAAGGTATGAGTACTTTAAAATCCGAACCTACCAACAAACGAGTCACATGCGGAACAATTAAGCCGACAAACCCCAAAAGACCTGCCACGCTTACCGCGGATGCAGCTAATAAAGCTGCCACCATCACAAGTAATGTACGTGTTTGCTTGACAGGAACGCCCAACATACAAGCTACTTCATCTCCCAATTGTAATGCATTAAGTCTTCCTGCTAAACCCATAGCACCTACAACACCTAACAAACTGTAAGGGAGAATCATACGTACATGGCTCCAACCACACCCATTAAATCCGCCTGCCATCCAGCCAATGGTTCCTTGTACTTGATCGGAAAAAAATACGGATAAAGCAGTCATCCCTCCACCAAAAAATACAGAAACGGCAACACCTGATAAAACCAAAAATAAAGGTTGAACTCCTCGATTCCAAGCTAGTGCAAATACGAGTACCGCTGCCCCCATAGCACCTATAAATGCAACTATAGGTACCCAAAACACTAAATTCGGTGCCAGAAACATCAACAACATAGCTGCCATTCCTGCACCGGCGGAAATACCGATAATCCCCGGATCTGCTAAAGGGTTTCTAACCAGCCCCTGCAAAATGCAACCGGATAAAGCTAAATTCATACCTGTTAAAGCAGCATTCAACGCACGAGGAACACGCAATCGATAAATAAATTCCCCTGTATTGGCTAACGGAGAAGACGTTAAAAATTGCCATAATTCCACGGGAGATACCGTTCCTACCAAAAGAGATAAAAACAAACTGCCCAATAATCCTAATAGTCCTCCAAAAAAAGTGAGTTTTCGTATAGTTTGCCTTGATAACTCTACATGCATCATGACTCCTCCCCATATAGAAGATTTGCCATAAATTCCATTGCTTCTCCCACTTGACTGCCGGGATTTGAAGAAAATAACGTATCCGGTAAATTATAAACTTGCTTATTCTTTACCGCTGCCACTTGTCCCCATAACTCATCTTTTTCCATATCCGATACGACCTTATCAAAATGTCCTTTGTACGGGCCTTTATTAACAATAAAAATAGCTTCCGGATTTTTTCTGATAATATATTCCATACTGATAGGTACATAAGGTCCGTGAATCGTAGAATCTACATCTGCAATATTTATTCCACCAAGACGTTTCATAATATCACCGGCAAAACTTTCACCGGTTGCCATATTTTGACTGTTTGGCGATGCAAATAAAATTAACGCACGAGGAGCTGTTTTATTTCTGCTATGATGCAACGCTTTATCGCATTCCTCTTTTATTTTCTTCCTTAACGCATCCGCCTCGTTTTCATCCCCTGTCAATCGTCCATAAAGTTCTACCGTTCTATCCGTGTCTTCTATACTTTGTAATCCATTAATATAAAAAGGAATATGATTTTCTTTTAATACTTCTTTTACACGATTATGCATAGGTACATTAATCCCTATAACTAAATCCGGTTGGAGTGAAATAATTTTTTCAATATTAGGTTCATGTACAATACCTACTTCTTCCACCCCCTGTACTTGTTGCCTTAATTCCTCACTCATAATAGACGTAGTCGGTATACCAACCACCGCTTCTCGTCCCCCCACTGCACAGTACATTTCTAAATTAGCAGTATTTAGAAAAACAACTCGCTTCGGATGTTTAGGAATAGTAACAAATTCTCCTGTACTGTCCTGTACTTTTATAGTTTCCATCATCACATCTCCAGAAGAAGACTTCCAATGAAATCCCATATCTAAGACCACAAATAAAAGAAGTATCATACCGATATAAATAATAGGTTTTCTTATATTCACAAAATTACCTCCCTTTATGCATAGAAGGATGTGATACTTTATCTTGTTGTGACACAGAATCTACTCGTAATTCTTTTTTCCCTGCTAATAAATAGCTGATACATTCAATAATTGTTTGTAATAAATTCACTTGCCAAAATGCACCTGCCCGAGTTAATTCATAAGCCACCCCGTTAAAAAAAAGGAGTCCCCGTTTTTCCCATAATTGGAATAACCATTCTAAATCTGCCAACCGGGAATCTTTTTCTACCAATGTTTCTAACAAAATATATCCTTGTTCTATTTCTGTTGTTACCGCATCGGCAATCCATTGCAAAGGAGAACGTTTTGCACAAAACATAATCGGCTTTTCTCCACGTGATACAAAGGTTTCATAAGGTTGAAGGGTACGTCTTAACATAAAGGAATAGCTGTCTATATGCCCACCGGCACTACTTCCAAAAGGAAATATAGGTACTCCCATCTTTCCCATTACATTGTATAAGCTTCGCTCTCGATTCGTCCTCCTCCAGTGACGAACATTCACCTTTTTATATCCGCGTTTTTCTAAATAGTCGCTTCCGAAATCAAACATACATGCCTGTTCTTGTGTAGTAGCAGCACGAGATACTTTCCCTAACGTAATCATGCGTTGCAAATCACTCTCTTCAAAAACATCTAATTGGTACAAATCGGCACCGTCAATACCGCTATCCACCAAATCTTTTAAATCGTTTTCCCATATCTTCATAGTTTGATCAGGAAATCCATACATTAAATCAATAATAACTGCACATTGTCCGGTTTCTTTTAATTTACGAAGTCGTTCCAATACCACTTCTCTCGTATCTATACGCCCCACCTGTTGTCGTATATGCGTTTGAAAAGATTGTACGCCTAAAGAAATACGATTCACACCATACGAAAGCCATACATCCATTTTATCCGATGTTACATCATGTACACGCCCCTCTAAGGTAAATTCACAGTCATTAGCAAGCGGTAATGCGTTATGTAAAGTGGATAAAAGTCGTTTCGCATTGTAAGAAGAAAGAGAAGTTGGCGTACCACCACCAATGAATACGGCATGAATCAGTCCGTCTCTTAAACGGGGCTTTGCCGCATCCCTTTCTATTTCTTTTATAAGATGATCTACGTAAGTATCTTCTTCCTCCTGATTTGTTCCATTTTTAAAAAACTGACAATAAGTACACTTAGTTTTACAAAACGGAATATGCACATAAGCGGCTTGCCATTGTCCTTTGCGAGGAGCAGATTCCATAATCTCTTCCCATGTATGTTGTACCGTTTCCGGTGCTATAGGTGTAGTTGCAAGCTTTGCATGAACGACACGCTTACTCGAAAATGCAGATGTTAAAGGATTTCCTGTTTCTCTTCCAAACTGTATTTCTCGCTCTGCTTCCGACATAGATTCATATAATTTCTTTATAGTCACTACTACTCGCTCCCTGCCAACTCAATTAATTCCCTTACTATTCAAGTCTAAAAATAACCGGTGTAGTTATGGATACGGTATGTCCGGAAGCATTAGGATATGGACAAGTCTCCTCCGCCGCTTTTACGCCTGCATTATCCAGTACTTCTGAACCGGATGATTCTATAACGGAAACACCTAAACAATTTCCATTTGCATCCAAAGTCGTTTCTATATATACCGTACCGGTGATACCTCTTTTTATGGCAGACAACGGATATTTTTTATGTGCCGTAATAGCAACTCTAAACCCTTCCCTATCAAAAGGAATTCCCGGTTTACCTCCCCCTGCATCACCACCGGAAGAAGAACCTCCCGAATCATCTCCAAAACTATGTTCTTCCATTCCTTCTTCACCGGATAAACTATGTCCATGTGATTGCGGACTGCCTTTAACTGCCATCCCTTCTCCTACATATGTTTTAATACCTTGCGAAGCGTTTCCGCTATGTCTCCCTTGACTGTTAGTAGTTCCATCTCCATTTCCAATACCGACACCCAAAGATTCCGTAGCCCCCTCCTTATTTGTAGTTATAGATTCGCTTAAATCAATCACATAGATTTCCTGATCACCATGTTGTAAAGTAATACCGATAAAAATTAAAAGAACCGTTCCTAGATGAATAAGTAAGGAAGTGAAAAAAGCTTTTTTCCATGAATAAATTTTTATCACCTCTACTGTGCAGCAACAGCTAATCGCTTAACACCTGCACCTTTTAACATATCCATTACCTCAATAACTTGCCCATGTGAACTCTCTTTATCTGCTTCCAATAAAGCACTTACATTACCATTTTCTTTTGTAATATGCTGCATATATTGTGCCGCCTCTTCCATAGATACTTGCTTCTCTTCTATAAAAAGAGATCCCTCCTTTTGCAAAACTATATGTACAGGCGGTACATATGCATCCGATGCATGACGAGCTGTCGGCAACTGAACCGGTAAACTCTTCAGCTCTCCACCGGCACCGCTCATCATAAAGAAAACAAGCAAAAAGAAAATAATGTCAATCATCGGAATAATCATAAACATAGGCTTTTGTTTCATTCTGCAGGTTGAGAACATGATTCACTCCACCACTTTTTTCTTTCATAAACAATAAGTATACATACCTTTTCCATAGCATTTACAATCGAATCGATACGATGTGAAAAATATGTATAAAAAACAAAGGCAGTTAAAGCCACACATAATCCGGTAGCTGTTGCAATCAAAGCTTCTCCCACACCGCCGGTCACAGAAGAAACTCCTCCACCGGCACCTAATACACCAAAAGTACTAATCATGCCGGTGACTGTCCCCAGAAGTCCTAATAAAGGTGCAATAGTAACAATAGCACTTAAATAATCTAAATACTTTTTAAAACCTGCCATCTCAATAGACATACGCTCATTTAAAATATTACGTATTTCCAATTCGGTTCGTCCGGAGTTAAGACCTTCCTCAATAACTCGACCAAAACAAGAGGAACATTCACAACATTCTGTTATCGCTTCCCAGTGATTACAACGCACGGCATGTTCAACACCGATAAGCATTTTTCTAAAACCTTTGCATCGTATATTAAAATAATGAAATCTCTCTACAGCAATAGCCACAGAAATCAGTGACAACAATAAAAGAGGATACATAACCAGTCCACCGCTGACGAACCAATGCACTAACATCGATAGAGAATTAAACACTTACTCCCACCCTTTCAAATCCGTTACAACCAACGACGTATATATAAGAAATATAGCTACCGCAACCAATGCTGCTAATAAGTGTAAAATATATGATTTTATAAATAAAGACAGTACATCTATTATCATATTCACAAATACCTCCCATGAAACAATTCCCGAATACAATCACTGAGAAAATAAAAATTTATTTTCTCAGTGATTGTTTGTGTCATTATAAAACACTTTTTAATAACAATTGCGAATTGTTCGCAAATTATAATATCACAATTGAGAATTGTTCGCAAGTTATCTTTTGGAGTTAAATAATTAGCTGTTTTACTTTTTTTATTTTGCTGCCAATAACATGCACCTTCTAAAATTATGTCATTTTTTATCTATTTATAGTAGATAAACTATATAAATCACAGAGTTATCCACAACATGTTGATAACTCTGTGATTAACTTTATATAATTCCCCCACAAAATAATGTCTGTTACCTTTTTTCATAATAAAAAGCTTTGGAAAATTATACTTTTTCCAAAGCTTTTATACTTCTACTAATTAACAGTAGAATTATTTGCCATATCCATAAATTCTTCCGGTAATTCATCCGAAAGTTCTTCATTCGTCTTTACTAATGTATTTTGTGGATATAATCTTTGTAAATTAGCAATAGCATTTTGGTCGCCTAATGCAGCGGCACGCTTA
Source organism: Dialister pneumosintes (assembly GCF_001717505.1). Lineage (NCBI taxonomy): Bacteria > Bacillati > Bacillota > Negativicutes > Veillonellales > Veillonellaceae > Dialister > Dialister pneumosintes. The sequence goes on along the minus strand of NZ_CP017037.1, from coordinate 1,241,406 downwards.
AGCCAGAAAAGTACTTTTTCCTGACTCTTTTCTACACCAATTCCATGTTCATAACAAGCAGCCACCCATCCCATAGCTGCCGGATATCCTTGAATAGCGGCTGTACAAAATACTTCAAAGGCTTCTTTATTCTTACCTTCTGTTTTTAAAATAACACCCAATTGCAACATAGAAGAATGTAAGCCTGCTTTAGCACCTACTTCATACCATTTTTTAGCTTCTGATAAACTCTTCTTTACACCACGTCCATAGAAATAGCAGTTTCCCACATTCCCTGCAGCCAAAGGAAGCCCTGCTTTAGCTGCTTTATCAAAACATTCAAAAGCTTTCTTATCATCTTTTAATTTTTCATCAAAAGAATATACAAAACCTAATGCATTAGCAGCTGCAGCATTTCCTAAATTCCAAGCTTTTTCCCAAAGACGAACCGCCTCTTTCACATCACGTTCTACACCAATACCTTGGAAGTAATGAAAACCTAAACGATAATCCGCTTCAGAATACCCTAATTTAGAAACTTCTTTATAAGCAGCACAAGCTTTTGCATAGTCGGTATCTCTATGTCCATTATCATCATACTGTGTAGCTTGATCATAAGCAGCTAACCAATATCCGGCATCTGCCGCCTTATCAATACTCTCTAAACCACGTTTTTCATCAACGGAAGTTCCTAATCCGTAAAAGTAGCAATCTGCAATATCATCCATAGCAAACACATCGCCTGCCGCCGCTAACTCTTCCGCTTTAGGAAGCCATTCTTTCATGAAATCATCACGTTTTTTCTCTTCTTGCAAGTATCCAAGAGAAATAGCACATAACACATCTCCCTTTTCCATACCTTTCTGAAACCACTCCATGGACTTCTTCGGATTGTAATGTCCTACCCCTAAATACAATCTGGAATAAATGCCCATGAAATACATAGCTCTTGCATCCCCTGCATCTGCCAGTTGTTGGAAAATCGGATAAGCTTCTTTATGTTTAAACTGTTTAAACAACAATTCCGCCTGTGCTAATTCTTTACTCATCATGTATAAGCCTCCTGCCATTTTTAGGATAGTAAATCACGCGTTCCTATCCTGTATGAATTGTTATTATTATAAAATATTAATATGTATAATACAAATCTCGTCTAACATTCGATAAACACTAGAAATTTAACATCAAACAATTTTTAAATTGGTAGCCACGCAAACATTTTTTAATCGTATCTTATTATGTAAATTCTATATTTTTGCAAATAAAAAAGACCTACCGTGTTTAAACAGTAGGTCTTTTTTTATACTCTATCATATATCTCTCTACGGTTTCCTATATTAATTACTACGACGATACACTTATCATCTTTTATTTCGCAAATAACTCTATAATCTCCTGCTCTATATCTCCAAAAACCTTTTAAATTATGTGTTAGAGCTTTCCCTATATATCTAGGATTTTCAGCATTTTCTATTTTCGTTATCAGCTTTTTTATTTGTAATTGACCGATTTTAGATATTTTAGAGAGTTGCTTTATTGCTTGCTTTTCAAAAACAACAGAATACATTATACCCCCAACTTTTCAAAAACTTCACTTGCAGGAGTAAACTCGGTTTCACCCAATTCTTCACGTAATAGATAATCTTCACAAGCTTTCATATCAATCTCGTCTTCAATGCGTTCTAATGTATATTTTCTTAACATTTCAGATAAAGTCATGTGATTACTTTTAGCATACGCTTTGAATAATCTTTCTTCTTTGTCATTTACTCTAATGGATATGTTCATAGTCTAACCTCCTCGTATTACAAGTGTAATACAAATATATATAAATGTCAAGGTTAAAGCATATAAAACGCCAAAAGACCTACCGTGTTTAAACAGTAGGTCTTTTGGTGACTAGAGAAGCAAACCTGCAGGAGCCGGTATTAACTTTTTAGTTGTCCTCTTAAATGAATGTACCTTACCAAAGAGATTCCCTACCACATGGGATAGTGTATTTTCTCTTTCATTAAAATCTTGTTCCGTTTGATATTAGCCTAGTGTGTCAAGTGTCACATTCATAGCTACGATATAGTTTCTAACCTCTTGTATATACTCAACCAGTTGTTTATTATCAACATCTACTACCATTGGTATTTCTCTCTTAAATTCACCAAAGGGGTCAATCTTTCCTGGATTTTCTCGCTTAAACTCTATCATATCTCTTGATTTAAGGACAGTGTAATTAATATTGTTGCTCTTAAGCAAGTTATTTATGGAAATTCACATCATCTGTATTGGTTGCTGGGTTTGCGCATTTAGAGACGGGCAGTAATCGCAGCCGTCAGACCAAAGATGATGCCCGGGAGATTGGCCAAAACGATTGGCCAGTCGCGCTGCTCTTTGAAAAACCCATATCCAACCCACATCGTGCAGTTGATGAACGCGACAGACGGCTGAATCCAGTCTCCCTGATGACCGGACAGATTTCCAATGATTTGCGGAATATAAGAGACATACATACAAATGGACAGGCAGGAGGCAATCGCACCAATGATTTTCATCTTGCTTTTCCGAGCCTCTTTCTTAATGTTCTTCAACATGATATAACCCTCCTTCTACCGGAATCCCTTCGCCAAGGTGCATAGCCTGCTCTGCCTTGACTATTTGACAACGAGAACGGCGCACTTCGCCTCCTCCATGACTTCCTGCGTCGATGCCGTCGGGAAGCTCCTCGCGCGCTTCGGACAAGACATCACCGACATACCGGATGCATACATTCAGGAGATGTTTGATAAATTAAATCGACGTCCACGCAAATGCCTAGGATACAGAACTCCCTACGAGGTCTATTATTCAAAGACGTTGCACTTGACTTGACAATTCGCAGTCAAATGGACTGATAAATCTAGTATAGTTCTTTTATTTAACAAATGCAACAACACCAAGTCCTGCTGCTAAAACAGCATATATCCGGCGCTGTTTTTTTAGTCTTCTATTCGTTTTCTCCAGCGAATCTATCTCCTCTCTCAACGTCTTTATAAATGCTTTCTGCGTCGCTAAGTAGTTCTTGGCAGCGGTTAAGTCTTGATTGGCACTCGTCAATAATTCCTGTGTTTGATGCAGCTCCTCTTTGCAGGTCTTGAGCTCGTCCGACAGCACGTTCAAGCTTTCCGTTTGTTCGGCTGAGTTTTGCTTGAGCTGTTGCAATCTTATCTGTAGCATGCTGCACTGCATCTGTAGCTCTGTTGTTATACTCTTCAACATGTTGTACTGATGCACCGTCATGCTGATGGATTGTGCTGGATACGTGGAAGAGATAAACTCCGCCGCAGATGCAGAGTGCGGTAAAAATGATAAACAAATAAGTTACTCAAAAAGATGTTTGTAAAATTTTAAATTTTAAAGAAACAACTTTTTCAGAGTGGGTTAGAGCAAAATCATATCCACGTATAGATAAAATTGAAATACTGGCTAATTACTTTAATATAGAAAAATCAGATTTAATAGAAGATAAAACCTCTATTAACAATGGTTATTATCATGACAAAGAAGTTGCTGAAATAGCAGAACAACTACGAACCAATCCGGAAGGACGTATATTATTTGATGCATCAAGAGACTTATCAAAAGAAGATATAGATATTGTTTTAAATTTAATTAATGGTTTAAAGGCAAAAGAAAATAAATGAGTATTGTATTAACCTATCAATTATTACCGCATAAAATTAAAGCATTAACGCATGATAATCAAGATGGTAGTTACACTATCATCATTAATAATACTATTTCTATTGAATTGCAAAGAATTGCTATATTACACGAATTATTACATATAGAAAGAGATGATTTTTATACACATTATAATGCTAACTTAATTGAGAAGTTAGCACATTCTCATAATAAACAAAATGTAAATTTATCTAAATTTCAGTTTTATTGTGTTTAAATATTATTTTATTTAGAGTAAGGAGAATTAATATGGAAGTATTATCTGGAATTTTAGCGATTGCATCAATTGTATGGCTTATTTTTGGTTTAATAAAACCAACTAAAGCGGCTCCGTTTTTAAAGAAGCCTACTAGATTAAAAGTATTCGGAATGGCGTTATTACTCTTTTTCGCTGCAGGGGTAATCGCGCCTAAAGAAAGTGCGCCGCAAACTACAAGTGCAAAAGCAGATACAACGCAACAAGCTAAGAAGATTTATACTATGGGAGAATTGTACAATGCTAAAAATTTTGAAATTGCAGTATTGGATAAACAAGTGACCGATAGAGTATCAGATTCAAGTGGATATTTATTTACAAAAGCTGATGGTTCTTTTGTTGTTTTAACTATTCAATACAAGAATATAGCTAAAGAAGCAATGAGATTAGATAATAGTGCTTTTAGGTTAAAACTGGGAGATGCAACTTATTCCCCTGTTACCCTAACAATAAATATCAATGAAAACATCTTCTTAGACTTAATTAATCCCGGAATTTAAAAAACAGGCAAAATATATTTCGATGTCCCTAAAGATATTGCCAATTCTAACGATTTTATTTTACAACTATCTCGTAGTTTTGTATCTGACAACTCTTCAGGACAAATACTTTAAAAAAATAATCAATAACTAGCACCACTATTTTTAGCAAAATGTTGGAGATAGATATTACCACAAAATAAAAGAGCCACTACTATTTAAGTAGCGGCTCAGTGTCCAACGCCATTACACGCTGTAGACGATTCACTACTCATATTATAGCACAATAAAAAAACCCGCTACCCTGCGCCAACAGAGTAACGGGAAAATCAAAACCCCAACCACGAGGTCGATTTATAGTTTTATTATATCACAATCGACCTATTTTTTAAGGAGGTCGATTTTTTATGCGCAGAGCAAACGGAACTGGATCTATATATAAACGCAGCGATAACACTCGTAGACGTAAACCGTGGGTAGCAGTCATCAATCTAGGGATGAATGATAAGGGTATTCGTAAGAAAAAAATCATCGGAAGTTTTAGAACTCATAAAGAAGCGCAATCTGCGCTTGATTTATACAACGCCTCACCTACTGACAGAGTCATTAAAAAGATAACCTGGAAACAAATATGGGAACGTGTACTTGCTGAACGAGAAAGGCTGAATAAACCTATCAGTCTTGCCACGCTAAACGCATGGAAAAATCATTCTTCTAAAATTCAGTCTCTTACCCCGCAAGAAACAAAAACTATTCACCTGCAAGCTCTTATCGACTCTACCGATTCCGCTGCCGTTCAGCGTGCAATGCTAACGACTTATCACATGATTTATGACTATGCCTTAGCTAACGATTTAGCTATAAAAAATTATTCAAAATTTGTTAAAGTTCAGCAATTAAAAAAGTCAACACTTCATAAACCTTTTACTACAGAAGTAATGCAGCAGCTTTGGAGAGACACCCATCAAGATATCGTTAAAATTATACTTATTTATACTTATACAGGCATGCGGTCAAATGAATTATCTAAAATGGAGGTAAAAAATGTAGATCTCACTAAACGGATTATGATAGGTGGTTCAAAGACTTCTGCAGGGAAAAACAGAATTATACCTATCGCCAAATGCATTCTTCCTTTTGTGAAATATTTTTATAACATAGCATTATTTAAAAAATCCAAATTTTTAATTGTGCCTAACCTCTCAAGAGGTATTTACAAGTTAAAAGGAATGTTTTATGCCAGGGAAAGTTTCGAAAAATATTTTAATCGAGCTTATATACCACATGATGCTAGACACACTTTCATAACGTTATGCGATAATTACGGGATATCGGAAAAGATACAAAAACAAATTGTAGGGCATTCCAGTACTGATAACGTAACAAAAGACATTTACACACATAAAACTATCCCACAACTAATAGCTGCAGTTGATTCTCTTCCATATGGGATTGATATGCAAATGGCTCCTCGTGGTAGCCACGTGGTAGCCACGCAAAATAATTCTATACAAACTTAAACATGTCTTAATAGAAAAACACCTAGATTTTATCGATAAAGTCTAGGTGTTTAATCTTTGATTCTTATTATTATAACATAAAAAAGACAACTCCTTTCTGATACATCCTTTATATATCTTTATTTGATTTTTTAATTAACAATAATTAAGTATACTTTACTATGATTTGCACATCTTTACATTGCAATTTTAATAATTTACATAATTTTTTAGCAACCATATAAAAACAGCCATCTACAACAGATGACTGTTTTGGGTTTATATGCTTTGTAATGCTTGTAAAAAGTTTACTTTTCCTTTATTTCTAATGACCTCTCTAGCGGCAGATACACCGGCAGCAGCTGCCTGTTCTAATAATACTCGACCTCTTCTTCTATCTTGTTTCATACCGATGCCTTGCATTTTCATGAGTCCTAATACATAGTATCCTTCCGGCCATCCTGCAATAGCCGCTTTTTCCATGTATTTAATACCTTCGCTCATCTTAGATATATAAATCTTAAAACGTCCTATAGCAAAGTACCCTCGCCCATTCTTAGTTTTTACAGCCTGTTTATACCAATATTCCGCTTTCTTTAAATCCTTCATAACACCGATACCGTAAAAATTGCGATCGCCCATAGCACACATAGCATCTACATTTCCCATCTGTGCTGCTTTTTCTGTCCAAATAGCTGCTTGCATTTCACTTCGCTGCGGAAATACACGATCATCATATAGTCTCGCCATACTGAATACGGCTAATAAACTGCCTCGGCGACAAGCAATATCATAATAACGTCTTGCATTTTCAAAAGAACGTTCACAGCCCAACCCATAATGCCAACAATCACCCAAGCGTACTTCAGCGAGTCCATCACCCATAGCTGCTGCTTTTTCTACGTAAGAAAACGCTTTTTTTCTTACATCGTCTTTTTGTTCACGCATAAGAATACCTGCCACCTGAAGCATCGCTCCCCAGTACCCTGCATCAGCAGCCCGTTCCAACCATAAAACGGCTTGCTTTCTATCAGCTTTTACCATAATACCGAAAGCATATGCCATACCAAGTTCCATCATAGCAAGAATATCGTGTTCTTCTGCCATAATACGTAGAGAAGATTCTACTTGTTCATCACGCATCATTTCTTGTGCTTTAGCAATCACTTTAGCACGTTTAGCAGAAGTAAGGTCTACCCCTCGAAGTCCGATATCATATCGCATATAAGCAACAAAACAAAGAGGATCTCCTATCAGAAGTCCTTCTGCCAACAGACGAACTCCTTCGATACGGTCTTCTTTCTTTTCTGTGAATAAAGAATCCTGTATTAATAGTTCGCCTAAGCAATACATTCCTCGTGTATTTTCATTTTTTGCCATACGACGCAGACCTGCCATTGCATTTTTAAATTCGTGTTGAATAAATCTTTTTTCAGACAATGTTTGACTCATACTACTCCCCCTGAAAATTTTTATTGTATATTACTTTTTGAGGTAATCCCCCATAATTGTTGCTTTAAACGTGTAGCTTCTTTATCGCCTTGTACTTCCGCTCTATCCAACCATTCACGTGCGATTTTTTCATTTTTAGGAACACCATTTCCCTTATAATAGCAAATTGCCAAAAGATTTTCTGCCGGTGGATATCCTAAAGATGCTGCCGACTCAAACCAATGAATAGCTTCTTCATATCGCTTAGAAGCTTGTGCCATTTCTCCAAGTCGTGTCATAGCGGATACTTGACCTACTTCTGCTGAATTGACATACATAGTAATCGCTTTTTCCTTATTTTCTAAAGTGCCTATGCCGAACCAATAACATTCTGCAAGAAAATATACACCATCCGGATCTCCGGCTTCTGCCGACTTAGTAAACCAAGCCAAAGCGGTCTTTTCGTCTTTAGCAACACCCAATCCTACTAAATAAATGGTACCGATGCGTACAGCTACAAAGTAATCACCATGCTCCCAAGCCTCTTCATAACAAGTACGTGCTTTGACGAAATCTTGTGCTATGCCACGACCATAGTAATAACAATCGCCTAATTTTCCTAAGGAACGTATGTATCCACCTTGTAATGCTTTCTTAAAGTAAGAAAAAGCTTTATGCTTATCTCCTACGTTCCCTTCACCTAGAATACACATGGTACCTAATGCATCTGCCGCTTGCATAGAACCGTTAGATAGTGCTTTTTTATAGCAGATAACCGCCTTCTCTAAATCCCTTTCTATACCGCAGCCTTCATAATAACATTCACCTAAATGATATTCTGCATCTCGGTAACCTAATCCTGCCGCCTTGAGATAATATCTCCAAGCATCCTTTTCTCGTCCACTTCCTAAAGCACGTTCTTTATATAAAGTAGCTAAGTCATCCATAGCTATAAAATAACCGGTATCTGCTGACTTCTTTATCCACTCCGCCCCTTTTTCAATATCCGGTTCAATCCCCCATCCATTGATATATAGCATTCCTACTTCATATTGAGCAAATATATCTCCGGCTTGTGCAAGAGGAATTAACATTTCTGCCAATCCATTAAAAACGGTAGAAACACCGGTTGTTTCCGGTGGAATAATGGATGCCATTGCCACCCAAGCCAGATACTCGCCCTCTGCGGTACTCCGCTCAAGCCAATGTAAACATGCATCTCGATTTCTTTCTACATGTCCATACCCAAATCCATACAATATCCCTAGCAAATACATAGCTCGCGCATTTCCCTCTTCGGCTAATTCTTTGCAACGCAAAAAAGCTTCATCGAAATCACAAGCAAGAAATAATTTCTCGGCTATTTTTATTTTCTTATTCATACGCACTCCACACATTGTGTTATAGATATATTACTTATACAAAATAAATTCAGGAAGAAACGGTTCTTCCTGAATACGCATGCATCCTTATCGATTAGGTAAAAATAGAGTCGGATTTACTGCATCTCCATTAATTCGTACTTCATAATGACAATGCGGTCCCGTACTGTTCCCTGTACTACCAATCAAACTGATAGTTTGTCCTTGTACAACCTTATCTCCTACGGAAACAAACAGTGCAGAATTATGCCCATAACGTGTTTTAATCCCATTGCCATGGTCAATTTCTACGAGATAGCCATATCCGCTTGCCCAACCTGCCTGCGTTACTTTGCCATTGGCTGTTGCTTTTACCTGATCTCCGTAACTAGCAGCAATATCCAAGCCTTCATGATAGATAGTTCCTATGCCTCCAGGACTTTGTCTAAACCCGAATCCGCTGGATATTTCGCCTTGAACCGGCCAAATAGAAGGAAGGGATGACCCCGAAGAAAAAATAGTAGTGTCACCCGTAAATTGGGATATAATTACCGAGCGAAGCCGAACAATTGCTTTTATTTGTTTATCCAATTTGGTATCAAGCTCTACCATCTCCATTAACAATTGACCGGGATTTGATACGGGAGTGATGGTTGTACTACTTATATTTTCTGCTTTATCAGGCACTGTAGTAGCACCCCCCTGCCCCTTATTGGAAACAGGGATACCGTTTTCCGATTGATTGGTATTGCCATGTACTAAACTTTGTACTTCTGAAGACAGTTTTTCTACGGTTTCCGACTTCTTTATTAATGATTCCATGCGTTCTTGTGCCAGTTTCATCTGATTACGATACAGCTGATTTTCTGCACGAAGGGATGTCATCATATAAATAGAATACACTGCCGCACTAAGCAATAAAAATAAAAAGACACCTATTCCTATACCTATATATTTTATTTTTTTTAATTCTTTTTTTGAAAAGGAAATCTTCCATTCTCCTGTTTCGTTATTTATTTCTTTCCTCATGATGATTTACCTTAAATTGTCCACGACGAGTGGATCTTCCACTATTACGGCTAGAAAAGATAGATAAATCTGCTTCTGTCGCATTGCCAAGAGGTTCATTAATCGTTTGTCCGACACGACTGGATACTAGCGCTTCGTTTCTTGTTCGTATTTCTTTTTTCGAATAACCGGAAGATGAAATCTTACTTTCACGATGCATTCCTTGTGAAGAATTTTTCTTAGGCTCTTCTTTTATTTTTTTTACAATTCTACGCTTTTTAGGAGACTTAACGGTTACAGACTCTTCCATTTCTTTGCGTGCCTGTAATAAACGTGCTACTTGTTCTTGTGCTTCTACTACTACATTAGGCATTTGTGTATTAAGTGCCATATTGATACTTTCCGCTTCTTCAGAGGACAATACCCCTTTATAATCACCTGCCACGATTTTCTTTGCATAAATACGTGATGCACCGCTACCGGTCAAACAGGAAAACACGAACCCGTCATTACGACCGTTCAAAAGAGTTAAAGAAAAGCTTAATTTATCTCCAGTCATATCAAAAGCATCATAATTCACCAATCCCATGCGTTGAAAAGATTCCAATTGCATATTTGCTAAGAGTTCCTGTTGATGTAACATCCCCTCCGAAGTACTGACTAAATTACGCAATTGCTTAACTTCTGCCGATAACTGTCTTTCAACGGAAACACCGTCATGCCCCCCCATAAAGTAATGATATTTTTTACTTAAACGGTTAACCTTGGCACGTAAAAGAAAAAATTGAACCAGCAATATGACTAATAATATACCAAATATAGTGGCACCACTCATCAATAATAAATTATAATTCACTTCAAACATATGATATACCTCTACTCCGAATCCGTCGGATATCCTTTCATTAATTAGTCTTTTGCTAATTTTTTCATTAATCGTTCAAATTCTTCATTATTCTTAAAAGAAACGGAAATCTTCCCACGAGTGGCATTCTTTCCTTTACCAAAAGAAATAGTTACCGGTGTACCTAAAGAAGTATGTAACTTTTCTTCCAATTCACGAATCCAACTGTGTCCTTCATCTTTTGTTCGAATATTCTTTTTCTCTTCTTTTCTTTGACGAATAATTTCTTCTACTTGACGAGCAGATAAACATTCTTTTTCAATTTTTCTGGCAAGCTGAATTTGTTCCGCTACACTGGTAAGTGATAAAAGAGGTCTAACCTGTCCTCCTGTCACTTTATGTACCAAAATGAGTTCCTGTACTTCTTCCGGAAGTGCCAATAACCGTACGGTATTAGCTATATAGGAACGACTTTTACCAATAGTTTGAGCCATCTGTTCCTGTGTATATCCATATTCTTTCATTAAGCGGTCATAGGCTTGCCCTTCTTCTATAGAAGTTAAGTTTTCACGCTGTAAATTTTCGATTAAAGCAATTTCTGCTGATTGCTTATCTGTATATTCTCGAACAATAGCCGGAATCACAGTAAGTCCCGCTAAGGAGGCGGCACGTAAACGTCTTTCACCGGCAATCAATTCATATTTACGATTTTTTCTGCGTACAATAATCGGTTGCACTACTCCGTGTATACGAATAGAATCAGCTAATTCCTGCAATAGTTCCGGATCAAATTCACGCCGTGGCTGATACGCATTGGGAACAATATCTGTAATTTTTAATTCTTCTGTACCGCTTAATCCGGAGGTTTCTCCCAAAAGCGCCTCTAAACCTCGCCCCAATCTTTTATTTTTCGACACGTTTCAACACCTCCCGGCATAATTTTTTATAAGCAGTTCCACCTTTAGACTTAGGTGCATAAGTTGTAATCGGTTGTCCAAATCCCGGTGCTTCTGATAACTTTACACTACGTGGAATAACTGTCTTAAATACAATATCTCCAAAATAATCTTTTACTTCTTGCTGTACCTGCAAAGATAAATTGGTTCTTCCATCAAACATCGTAAGTAAAATACCAAGTATATCCAAATCCGGATTCAAATTCTTGGTCACACTGCGAATCGTTTTTACTAACTGAGATAATCCTTCTAACGCATAAAATTCCGCCTGTATCGGAATGATAATAGAATCCGCTGCTGACAATACATTTAGTGTCATCAACCCTAAAGCCGGTGGACAATCAATAATGAGATAATCAAAGTCAGACTGTATTTTATCAAATATATTCTTTAAAATATATTCTCGTTCTTCCATGGCTACCATTTCTATTTCCGCTCCTGCCAAATTCATAGAAGCAGGGAGAAGAAATAATCGTTTACTGCTTGTGGGATAGATAGCTTCTGTAACAGCTGTCTCACCCATCATCACATCATATATATCCACCACAAAGCGATGACGTTCCATGGATAAACCACTGGTAGCATTCCCTTGCGAATCCGTATCTATCAAAAGTACTTTTCTTCCCGCTTTTGCCAAAAACGCCGCCAAATTGACTGCCGTTGTAGTCTTTCCTACGCCACCTTTTTGATTAATGACTCCAATAATCTTTCCCATGCGTTAATCCTCTCTATCGAGTCGTCTATTTATTATGAAAACAAAAGACAAAATTCACTTTGGCTCTTGTGTAAGTATCTCTTTTATTATATCACACAAGCGTAATATTCTTATGTACCGAGTAGAAGTGTTTGGTAGATAAAATTAAAACAGATTCTAACCCTTTTCTATGAATTAGAATCTGTTTTAACTCACTATCATCCATGAATAACAAGAACAGGACAACGGCACTCTTGTGCTACTTGTTGGCTTACGCTTCCTATGATAATTCCTTTAATTTTTCCAAGTCCACGACTTCCAATAACCACCAAATCATAGCCCTCTTCTAAACTTTCTTCGATAACAACTTCTGCCGGATCTCCTAAAAAAGCGGCGGTCTCCACACTAATGTGAGGTGGAATTAACTCCGCCATTTTTCTCAACATCTCTTCTGCACCTGCTGTTAAATGTTCCGGAATATATCCCCCCGTATGTACTTGCTGTACCCCGGACATTACTTTTCCCAGTTCTACAACAGAAATGAGTGTTAGAGTAGCATCAAATTGTTGTGCCAAATGAGCTGCACGACGCAGTGCTTCCTTTGACTGATTAGAACCATCTACAGGTACTAAAATCTTTTTTAATGAGATGTCGTCAAATGTAAACATATTGCCTCCGTAGGAATTGTAATACAGACAAGCAGCCTACCACTGCTTTTTATCTTTATCATTATACCCCACTATCACCTAGTAATAAAGTGTATTTCTTGTTTTTTATATATGATTAATTAATAAAATAAAGAATTATATTTTTCCATTTCTTTTACAGTCAGTTGCCCGAAAGCCGATGCGTTCTTGCCTGATACAAAAGTAAAAGGTGTATCAAACAAACTGCCTATCAGTCTTGTAACCTTACCTATTTCTCCCATAGAAATTCCTACCACAGGAAAATGAGGAATTTCTTTTTTTGTCCTAAGAAGTGCATATAGCATTTGATGAACATCTTCTTTTGAGCGTGCCATGCAAGCAATTTTCCCGACGGAAGCACCTCTTACATACATATCTTTCCAAATGGCAACCAACTTTTCTGTAGAAGGAGTATGTTCCATATCATGAAAACTAAGAATAACCTTACAATTTTTTTCTTTTGCTTGCTGTAATAAAGAATGTGTTATTTCTAAAGGCAATGCCCACTCTATATCAATAGATGAGACAGATTGTTCCAACATATGTTTAAAAAAAGAGCTGTATTTTTCTTTCTCAAATACAACCTGCCCCCCTTCTTTTTGTGTTCGGAGTGTAACTAAAATCGGTTTATCTGTTTGTGTTTTAAAAAAAGAAATAGCTTTTTTCCCTGCTGTAATACTATAAGGAGATTCGCTATAATCAGCTCGCCATTCAAGCCCGTCAAAAGAAGTATCTTGCAGTTCTTTTAATTCCTGTTCCCATTCATTTTCATTTTTTCCTAAGAGAGGAACTATAATTTTTGTTTTCGACATAAGCACCTCCTTTTATTCATTATACTATGTATTTCCATATAAAAATCCTCTCTTTTTCAGAGAGGATTTTTACTACATTTTTATTTTTCGTTATCCAAATGTAATTTTTCAAAACAAAGGAATATGAGAGATAACAACATGGCTACTACGGTAGCAAGTCCCATGCCTTTGAGCTGAATAGGCCCTAAAACAATAGTGGCACCGGATAAGCCGGAAATCATGGTGGTAGCTGTTAAAATAAGGTTTTTTGACTTTGTATAATCCACATGTTTTTCAATAAGCATACGAATACCGGATGCGGCAATAAAACCAAAGAGTAAAATGCATACCCCGCCCATAACCGGAGTCGGAATAGCATGAATGATAGCTGCTACTTTACCGATAAAAGAGAATACGATAGCCAATACCGCCGCACCACCGATAACATAAGTACTATATACACCGGTAATCGCCATAACACCCATATTCTCACCGTAGGTAGTGTTCGGTGTAGAGCCTACCAAACCGGAAATAACATTGGATATCCCGTCTGCCAACAAAGAACGATGCAATCCCGGTTCTTTAATTAAATCTTTACCAACAATATCACTGGTTACAAATAAATGCCCAAGATGCTCGGCAAATACAACAAATACCGCCGGCATAATCATTAAAACAGCACTGAGATTAAATTCCGGTTTATAAAAAGTCGGGAAAGAAAACCAAGCTGCCGTCTGTACATGTGATAAATCTACAACCCCCAAGAACAAAGACAGAATATATCCGGAGATAACTCCGATCAAAATAGGAATAATACTGATAAATCCACGTCCAAGTACGGTTGCTAAAATAGTCACAGTCAAAGTAAACATGGAAATAATAATAGCAGTGGTATTACTCATCCCCTGCATTTCTCCCATAAACCCTGACATATTCATAGCTAAAGGAGCTAATTCCAAACCGATAATTGCTACAATGCATCCCATCGCTGCCGGTGGAAACAAGATGTCGACCCAATCTGTACCGATTTTCTTAACTAAAAACGCTAAAATAATGAAAGAGAAACCAAAAGCAATAAAGCCTCCTTGTGCATGCGCATAGGACATGCCTGCCGTAGCAGTCACAGCTAATACAGGAGAAATAAAAGCGAAACTCGAACCTAAATAAGCAGGTAACTTCCATTGACAAATAGCTAAGTATAAAAGTGTTCCAATCCCATTCATAAAAAGACAAGTTGCCGGATCTACATTTAATAAAAAGGGTACTAATACCGTAGAACCGAACATCGCAAATAAATGTTGGAAACTAAGAGGTATTGTCTTCCCTAATGATGGTCGTTCATGTACATCAATAATTTGTCTTTGTCCCATAATTCCTCCTTGATACAACCTGCTTCTTAAAAATTTCCAAAAAAAAAATCACGAAGTGCATGATTTTTGTCGGAATACAATCTAATATAAATTTTCTCTTGCACATTATGCACGTATTTTACATAAAATGCAAGCATTTTATATTTAATTTATCTTTTTATCAAGTTCTATATGTCTTATAATAGAAATAAAATAGAAATTCTAATTATTCGGGAGGTAATTATGGGCGAACCATCCCTTTTCAGTTCTACAATACCACAACCGTTAGCAGCCAGACTCAGACCGGAAACGTTAGACGACTATATAGGACAAACGCATCTGTTAGGTGCACAACGTGTATTACGTCGCCTCATAGAAAATGATGTTATTTCTTCCATGATTTTTTGGGGACCTCCAGGAGTCGGAAAAACTACATTAGCACAAATTATCGCTAACCACACCAAATCACTTTTTATTGAATTTTCTGCTGTAACCAGTGGCATCAAAGACATTCGAGACGTGATGAAACAGGCAGAAACTAACCAGCAATACGGACAACGTACGATTGTATTTGTAGATGAAATTCATCGTTTTAATAAAGCACAACAAGATGCTTTTTTACCATTTGTAGAAAAAGGCAGTATCATTTTAATCGGTGCTACGACCGAAAACCCTTCTTTTGAAATCAATAACGCGTTGCTTTCACGTTGCAAAGTATTTGTATTAAAAGCATTAACAATAGAAGATATTATCCAACTCTTACAACGTGCCTTATCACACCCCAAAGGCTTTGGCGGACAAAAAATTGAACTTGAAGAGGGTGTATTAGAGTCGATTGCATGCTTTGCTAATGGAGATGCACGCACCGCCTTATCCACTTTGGAAATGGCAGTACTTAACGGAAAAGAAACGCCGCAAACAACGATTGTTACTCAAGAAATATTAGAACAATGCACCTCTAAAAAATCTCTTCTTTATGATAAAAACGGAGAGGAGCATTACAATCTTATTTCCGCTTTGCATAAATCCATGAGAAATTCTGATCCGGATGCCGCCGTTTATTGGTTAGCACGTATGTTAGAAGCCGGTGAAGATCCCATTTATATTGCAAGAAGAGTCACTCGTTTTGCAGCGGAAGATGTCGGACTTGCCGACCCACAAGCTTTATCACTTTCCATTGCGGCTTTTGAAGCTTGCCGACTCATCGGAGTCCCTGAATGTAATGTCCATCTTACGGAAGCGGTTATCTATATGTCACTTGCCCCGAAATCCAATGCAATGGAAACTGCCTATCTGTCTGCCAAAGAGGATGCTGTCAAACACTTGGCAGAACCGGTTCCTCTTGTCATACGTAATGCCCCAACCAAACTTATGAAAGAATTAGAGTATGGAAAGGGATATCAATACGCACATAATACCAAAGATAAACTTACGAATATGCAATGTCTTCCTGATTCACTCAAAGACAAAACTTATTATCATCCAACAGAACAAGGGTTGGAAAAACAGTTCAAAGACCGCTTACAATTTATCAAAGAGTGGAAAAGAAAACATCAGTCGTGAAGAGATTATATGAAAAGTATATGTAAATATGAGTCTTATTTCTTATTATGTTTTTTAGCAGCAACAATCGCTGTACAAAAATCTTTTTATAAAACAGTAAAATAAACAATCTTATCTTGCTATATCTGTGATATATTATAATTACAAGGAAAAACGAAGTACCGTTTTACGAGGAAGACATTTTTCGAGATGCCCTCCTCGGTTTTTTATTTTTCAACAATCCATACTTGACTTAAACAAAAATATTATTTATGATTTACTTTAACCATGAAGATGGTTAGACAAATAAAGTTATTACTCCCATTCCTGTCGATATAAATAACATATATCTAGGGAACAATATTTTCAGATGAAAACTATATATTGTAAAAAAAGGAGACTGTTATGAAGAAAAAAATCGGATTGTCTTTATTAGTACTTAGTTTATGTGCTACCTCTTATGCATTAGGATTCTCATTCCGTGGTACCAATATGAGATGTCATTATCCTAAATTTTCTGCTCCACTTGTATTAAGTCCTACTAATGATGATATTGAAGAATATCTTGAAAAAGGGCAAGATTATATTGATAATTGCGATAGAGATATTCAGAAAATTCTTGATGCAAAAAAAGAGGCAATTGAAACCATGCATGATGTAGTAGAAGGAGCACAAGTGATTCCGTATTAATGCATCGAAAAAAGGCACTATATAGTGCCTTTTTATATTCTAGAAATCGACAGTACTTACTTCTTCCTATATAATGTAAGAACGTAACAGGAGGAACTATGGTTAAAACGAAAAAAACAGCTATTCCACTCGATAACAAAGACGAAGGTATAGTAAAAATAAATGCACGTGAATATGCTGAATTTGTAAAGTATAAAACGTCCCAAGCCAATAAAAAAACAAGAATCGATGAACAAGTAAATTTATATTTTGAAGTACTTCGTACTTATTTGGAAGATACCTTTATTACGAATCATTTACCCGGATTGGATAAGTTCTTTTCTTTACAATCCTTCTCTAATATAGCCGCCATCGGTGTAAATCTATTTAATATTCCTATGGATGATATGCTGACACTCATTCATGCATGGATTGCCGAACTTTATGAACTCAATCCGGATATGGTCTGGAAATTACCACAAGTAGCCAAACCACATGCCTTAGATGATACAGATGATGAAGCTATTGCTATTGTCGAAAATTTAATGGATGTTCGTATCGCACTCTATATAGAGTTAGTCCAATTTCTTGAAAAAGAATTATTGGATACAGAAAGAGAAACGAATGACTATTTAGCAAAAAAAGACATGCTTCTTCAAACTATGCAAATGATTTGGATGCTTACATTTAACGAGATACATAAAGTACCACAAGGAGAAGAAGTAAAAAAGCCGAATGTGCATTAAAAAAGACAGAGAATATTCTCTGTCTTTTTCTTATATCCTTATTGACGTAAAGCTCTCTTTAAAATTTTACCGGTAGAATTCTTCGGCATTTCATCAATAACCACAAAATGTCGTGGTACCTTGTAAGCGGCAATACGTTCTTTCATAAAGCGACGAATTGCATTTTCATCCAATTCTTCATCCAGTTTCATAACAATGTAAGCCCAAACCGCTTCCCCACGAAGATCATCCTGATGTCCTACTACAGCACATTCAGAAACCCCCGGAAATTCATAAATACAAGATTCGACTTCCCCCGGATAAATATTTTCACCGTTTACAATAATCAAATCTTTGATTCGGTCAACAATGTATACAAATTCATCTTTATCCAAATAAGCCAAATCTCCGGTACGAAGCCAACCATCAGATAACAGTACCTTCTTAGTTTCTTCTTCCTGATGCCAATATCCTTTCATAACATTGTCACCGCGAACTAACAATTCACCGACTTCGCCTGTCTTACAATCCAAACCCTCTCCATTAACTACTTTAACTTCAATTCCCGGAAGTGCAGGTCCTGCAGAAAGACTCTTAGGTCTATCTTGCGGAAGCATACTTACAACCGGAGAGGCTTCTGTTAATCCATATCCGATAATAACAAAATGTCCATATTTTTCATTAAAAGTTTCTGCTACCGTTTGTGGAAGAGAAGCTCCTCCAGATACAAATACACGAACACTTCTCATTAAATCTTCTTTACCGAAACGTGCCAATAAATGATACATCGGAGGTACCATAGCAGCAATAGTTACTTGATGTTTTGCAATCGTATTTACAATTTCAGTCGGATTCTTAGAACTCATAACTACGATAGTGCATCCCACTAATAACGGTACTAATACGGAAACGGTCCAGCCATAGCAATGGAACATCGGCAATACGCACAAGGCCATATCTTCCGGTGTATGTTTAAGAACTGCATTCGTTTGTTCTGCATTACGAATTAAATTCTTATGAGAAAGCATGGCCCCTTTCGGATTACCGGTGGTACCGGAAGTGTACACGAAAGTACATACGTCATCTTCTGTTAAATCGGAAGGAAATGCCGGTGCCTCTTCCGCTTTACCCTTTTCCGCTTCTACTTTCATTTCTTCAATAGAAACTTGTTCCACCGTAACTTCCATTGATTTATCAGTCACGAGAAGCTTAGCACCTGCATCTTTAAGAATAAATTCCACTTCTCTATCTACAAGGGAGTTATTAACAGGAATAATAACAGCTCCCAAGCTTACTACTGCTATATAAACAATAATAAATTCAGCACTGTTAGAAGAGTATAACGCTACTCTGTCACCACGTCTGATTCCACGACGATAAAAATCATTTCGATACATACGCACGAGCGCGGTGAGCTGTCCATAAGTCATATTCTGCTTTCCTACGAAAGCCATACGCTGAGGATCAGCCTTTTGAAATATTTGATGTAAAAACATTTGCAACCTCACTTCATAGCCAACATAGGCATAAATCTAAAAAAGAGCGATTTATATAGGTTTATTGAACAACTTTCCTACTACGCTCTATAAGTTTTTGTATTTTATAAATACAAAAACATTTTAGCAAAAAAACAGATTTTTATCAATAAAAATTCCTCATCTCATATCCGAAAAAGAACGATTTTATCGAATAATATTCTTACTTATAAGAAAAACCTGCACAAGGCAGGTTTCATAACATATCTTTTTTCCAAAGCACAAAAGTAACTACAGCGGTTAAGATAATACCACTGATTACCAATATCGTAAATCCCCATGGAGAATGCTCCATCGGCATAGGCACATTAACACCGAATAAACTATATAGAACTGTCGGTACGGCAAGTAAAATCGTTACCGAAGTCAAAAATTTCATAATCTGTGCCAAACTATTGGAAATAATCGAAGAATAAGAGTCCATCATCGAGATAAGAATGTTTGAATACACGCCCACCATTTCTAATGCCTGCTTATTTTCAATAATGACATCTTCCAATAAATCTTCATCTTCTTCATATACCTTAAGAAGAGATACCGACGCTAATGAACTGGTGCGTAATCGCATTAATCGTTCCATCACACTTTCATTGGCATGTAAAGCGAAGTTAAAGTATGTTAATGACTTTTGTAATTCCAGCATATGGAAAATTTCTTTATTTTCCATCGACTGACGAACTCTAGCTCCAATGACACCGGTCTGTTTATAAATTCTTTGCAAATAATACAAGAAAGAAGAAGATGCCGATGATAAAATTTGGAACAGAAAACGTGTCTTTTTATAGGTAGAAAATGAATAACCGGTACTATTCAAAAACTTGCTGATAACCGCATTCTTATCAAGGCAGACAGTAACAAAATATTTATTCGTAAGGAATATTCCGAGCGGTAACGCATCATAAGAATCCATTTCCACACATACCGGTGTATTCACTACGACAAAAATATAATCATCTTCCAATTCTACGTGAGAACGTTCTTCTCTATCCAATACGGTTTGTAGGGAATGAACAGGTATGCCGGTCAATTGATGAATTTGTATAAGCTCCTCTTCTGTAGGAGTATAACAATTTATCCAAGATCCTTTTTCAGCCGTATTCAAGTCCACTTCTATCAATTTGTGGTTAGCATCATGCTTGTATACATTCAGCATGCCGGCACCCCCCTTTATTACTTTTATAATCATCATTTTTTAATATATGACGGAACACATGAATCTGTCAAGGAATAGAACTTCTTCTTCTATTTTCGTTGCATATAACTTCTTTTTTCTTAAAAAATATGAGTTATACCGGCAAAGAGCGGAAATATAATAGAAGTAACCAAGCAAGCCGTAAGAAGTCCGGATAACAAAATACAAACAGGTGCTAACCACGCCGTTAATTTTTCTATTTGTCCTTGACTTTCTTTCGCTAATAAAGTGGCAATTTGTTCTAAGGATGTAGGTAGCTTGCCGCTTCCCATACCGATAGTTATCAATTGCACTATAAAACCTCGATTAAAATCTGATTTTTGTACCACTTCACCAAAAGGTTCTCCACGCTCCACTTGCATCGCCATATCTAATACTTGACGTTCCGCTTCTTCATTATCCGTTACATAAGCCGCCTGACGTAAAGCTTCTGACAAGATATAACCGGCTCGTAACAAATAAGAAAGGGCTTGTGTCCATCGTAAGGTATACAAATTACGAAACCAGAAACACCGAAAAAGAAACCTTGCTTTTTGCTCTTTTCCCTTTGTAGTTTTTGCATATCCATAAAAGAAAAGAATCAATAATAAAAAAAATCCTCCTATCCAACCGATATAAGTTTTAAAAAACACTCCCATCTGCAACATAATATGTGTCAGCAACGGAATAGGAATAGATAAAGAAGTAAATAAACTGGAAAAAGCCGGTAAAATCCAGAACATAGCAATAAAGAAAAATAATAAAGATAAACATAAAACAAAACAAGGATATACCAATGAAGATAACAATTTCTTCCTATAAGATGCTTGCTGTAAAAACCATGTAGCTAAGATATGCATTTGTTCTGCTAATGTACCGCTTTCTTCTCCTATATGTACTAAAGCGGACGCAAAAGACGGAAACCATTGACTTTTACGCATAGCTTCCGATATAGATTTTCCACCGGTAACATCTCTTTCTAATTGTTGCAACACTAAATGAGATGTTCTTTTTCTATACGCATATAAAAGTGGTAAAGAGGAGTCTACGGGAATACCTGCCATAAGCAAAGCTGACCATTCTTTAAAAAATAAAGCCAACTCTTTATTCGTTCCCTTTTGTTTTCGATACCTTTTTTTCTTTGTAATATAAATTGGGGTTAATGCATGTTCTCTTAAATAAGTTACAATTTCTTCTTTTGTTTCACCGAGTATCTCGCCTTGTATGATTGCCTTTCCCCTATAAGCTTTATAGTTATAAATATACATCCCTAATTCCCTACTATCCCTATTTTAAGAAAATAGCCAGTTTTCGTTTCTCTTTTTCTTCCCAAGTTCTGGAAATCGCACGTGCCCTACTTTCAATAGTACGCATACTACCTTGGCTTAGTCCCATATAAGAACGAATCTGCTCGTCTCGACCGTCTCGAATTAAACGAGCAATAGCCGGAGTCATCATTAAAATTTCACGGAGTAAAATAGATTCTCCCTCTCTTTTATAAAATAATTGTGCAGATATCGAACGAAGTACAGAAGATAAAACCATACGAATTTCATCTTGTTCATCCGCCGGAAACGCATGCACCACTCGAGAAATCGCCTCTACCGCACGTGAGCTATGCATGGTCGCTAATACCAAATGCCCCGTTTCTGCTGCCAATAAAGCAGCTCGCATAGTTTCACTATCTCGCATTTCTCCCACGACTATAATATCCGGATCTTCTCTAAGTGCTGCACGAATACCATCAGAAAATTTTAAAAAATCTCTTTCTTTTTCTCTCTGATGAATCAACGCTTTTCCCGATATGAATTCATACTCTACCGGATCCTCAAGCATAATAAGGTGTACTGATTTCAATTTATTAACAGCATCAATAATTCTAGCCAATAAAGTCGTTTTCCCTGAACCGGTAGGTCCTGTTATTAATACTAAACCGGAAGCTAACGAAGCCACTTCCTTTATCCACTCCTCATCACTATCCGGTGGTAATTGTTTCAAAGAAGGAAGTACACGAATAGAGGCGGTTCCTACGCCTCTCACACTATAAAGGTGAAAACGGAATCGATATCCCCCCTCAGAAAAAGAAGTATCTGCAGCTCCTCTTTCTCTAAATTCTTTTAATTTTTCCCCTTGAAAATAAGTACGTATCAAATAGTCAAAAATAGATGCATCAGCCACAATATTTAAAGGAGTTAATCTTCCATTAACACGTACTCGTACCACCTCTCCTCTTGTCAAATGAATATCAGTAGCTTTCGGATATTTCTTTATAATATGCACTAAAGAAAACATAGAACCTCCTTACGACTTTATAAGAATTCCCTTCTTTATTTTTTGCTCCCATACCTCCAAAAGAGACGGCTGTCCTTGTTCTTTCATAAGACGAGGTAGTTCATGAATATTTTTCTCTCTAATTACTTGTTTTTCCTTTTCTCCGATAGCCATCATTTCAAAAATACCGGTTCGTTTTACATATTCTTTTTTGCTCTTTATATCTATATCATGTACAGATACCAACTGTTGAGATATCACAAGAGATAAAGCATCTGCCAAAAGAGAAGATGATATTCCCATATCCAATAACCGAAGAGGTGCTTGCATAACAGAAGTCGTATGTAACGAAGAAAGCACCAAATGACCGGTTAAAGCCGCATGCACTGCAATTCGTGCTGTTTCTCCATCTCGAATTTCTCCTATCATCACAATGTCCGGATCTTGTCTTACTAATGCTTTTAACCCTTCGGAAAACGTAAGCCCCGCTTTTTCATTGACCTCGACCTGTGTCATTCCATGAACACGATACTCTATCGGATTTTCAATAGAAACAGCATGTACTGCTTCTGTACACAATATCTTTAAAGCCGTGTAAAGAGTGGAGGTTTTCCCGGAACCGGTTGCCCCTGTCGTTAAAATCAATCCTCTTTTTTCAGAAAGAGCCTTCAAAAATAAACTTTTTTGCACAGGAAGCATTCCCAGTTCATTCTCTTCAATAAACGGAAGATGACGTGGCAAAAGACGAATAACTACATGTTCTCCATAAAGAGAAGGCATCACAGAAAATCGTAAATCCAATTCCTTTTCATCCACTTTCCAATGACAACTTCCATCTTGCGGTAAACGATTTTCCCCTAAATCCATATGACCCATAACTTTAAATCGATTAACCAAAGCTACCATCTTAGAAGTAGAAAGTATCGCCACTTCCTTTAATATTCCATAATGACGAAAACGAATTCTTCCGTTTTTCATCATCGGCTCAACATGAATATCACTCACCCGACGAGCATATGCGGATGAAATCAATACATCAGCTATTTCTACAGCCGGCATCCCCTCAGATAACATAAATCCCCCTATTATACCCCTGCATATTTATAACCAATATATCATAAAAAACAAAATACCGTAAATTTATAAAAATGGAATAGTTGCTTAACATATACATTTTGTAAATTCATGCATTCTCAGTAAACTGTATAATTATTTGAAATATACACCTATCCTTGAAGCTCTTCTTGCATAGCAATAAAAAACAACACCTAAAAATTTAGGTGTTGTTTTTACTATATTCGTTATCACTTCAACATCGATTGTACAAACCAAATAATCTTATTATATTTTTCTACATCATCTTCCATATGGTTTGCTACATCAAACTGATCTTCTTCATCAGCCTGTGCACGAATAGCCAATGCCTGTACTTTTAACGCTTTCATATCATCAATAACAATCTGCATTGCACTTTTCACATCGATATCTACATTATCCAATTCCTGAATAGTCGCTACTTTTACATAGTCTTTCATGCTTGCCAACGGCATTTCATCATTCATTTTCAAGATTTCAGCTACTTCATCCAATATATCAGCAAATTCATCATAAATACTTTCTAAATATTCATGAACGGCTTTAAACTGCATACCAACTACATTCCAATGAAGATTATGTAACTTAATGTAAGAAACACCAATATTTGCAAGATAATTATTTACTTGTACTACTAATTCCTTTTTCATGATTATATTCTCCTTTTAATTTTTACTATTATATCTAAAAAAATAAATATAGTTTATAGATTCACAATACAATAAATTATGTATAATGTCAATACAACTATATCCTTTTATTTACTTAGCAAAATAAAGGATAACTATTGCTTATTCATACTACAAGAAAAAGCTCCCAAATTATAGATTTTGAGAGCTTTTTTCTTATTCTATCACGACTAAAAATTACTTTTTATCCATTATTTGTGCAACTAATGCTTTTAATTCTTCAATCTGTGCATCTTGCTTAGCAACCTGCTGACGAAGTTCTTTGATTTCTTTCGCCATGTTTACTTTAGCTGCTCTATTCGGTGTGCCTGATCCTACTTTCATAGATAATCCTGCATTCACCATATTTTCTCCACCACCAATAGATGCACCTATACTCCACATCATATCTTCATTGGGACGATAATAAGCACCAAGTGCTGCTGCATTAGCACCTCTATAGTTACCATAACCTGCCGCAATATCCCACTTGTTATCCGGATCAAAATCTAAGGGATGAAGTGCTGCTAAAGCTGCCGCACCTGCACCGACTTTATTCACCTTATCATTTACTTTTATAACCTGTGTATTGATATGATCAATAGCTTGTCCCTGTTGCTTGATTGCTTTATCTAATGCAATATTAGCATCCACCAAAGTAGAACTATCTTTAATATAAGTAGTTCCGAGGAAAGATTCTTTAAGTTTTGTAGAATTTTCAGCACCGATAGTATCAGTAATTACTTTATCTGCCGCTTTTCTATCTATAACTTCCTGATTTAAAGCAGAAGCTTTCGCTACATCTTTGATAACCAGATTTCCTGCTGCTTTCTTGGAGTAATTATCTTGCAATCCAATAGTCACATCACCATTTTCAATTTCATAAGTACCCGCTTTCACTGAAACATCTTTTAATTTACCGGTAAAAGCAAGTTCGCTTCCATCCCCCTTCTTAAGAGCAAGAGTTCCATCTTCTTTAATTTCTCCGCCGATAATTGCTGTTTGGGTTATAGCATTACCTATCTTCGCATTAAGCTGTCTAAGGTTTACTGCATCGGTATCATGTGTTGCATCCGCTACACCATGCACCTGCTGATTGCCCATATCCACATTAGTTTTTGTGATAGTAGGACCACCTGCAATAGTCATACCGTTTTTATTAACCTGAGTATCCCCTACCGTTAAACTGCCGTCTGCACTTAAATCTACATCCTTATTAAGACTTACTTTATATTCCGTACCACCTTTTGTATTTGTCTTACTGGAGTCTACAGAAAGATTGGCACCGGTGGTTACAGAAGAAGGTTTACCTGCCGTAGAAGCTACATCCGTCATTTTTTCTTCCAACGCTTTAAGCTGTGCCACGTTAACTGCGTCCGTATCTGATTTACCGGCAGCCACTCCGGTAATCTGACGAGTATATTCATTAGCAATATCCCCAATAGAAACTGCTCCTAACGAAGATTTCCATATCATATTGTCAGGAGTAGCACGTTTTCCGGTCAAAGGATCATATCCTATCTCATTACTTTCCGTACTTGCTACACTATAGGATCCTAAAGCTATACCCTTATCAACTTTAGCATGTGCACCATATCCCATAGCTACTGCAGTTTGTTTTTCTGCTGTACTGTCAACCCCCATAGCAATAGACCATTTCCCAAAAGCATGTGAATTTGTACCTATTGCGATATCATTCGTAGCAGATGCTATACTCTTAGATCCTAAAGCAATGGAAAAATCACTCTTAGCTTCCGACTCATACCCGGCTGCTAAAGCATTTTCTCCGCTGACAATCAAATTACTTCCTAAAGCGGTACCATGCTGTCCTCCACCATCATTCATACCATAAATCTTATTACCATGCCCAAAAGAGTTTCCGAGGCTATCTGCTTCTGAGCTGGTACCTACCACTACACTGCCCCAATTAGCGGTATTATTAAGCCCTACTACCACGTTTTGATCTTGCCCTGCATTCTTCTTGGTATAAATCCATTTCGTAGGATCCGAAGAATCCTTTTCTGCTGTATATCCGACTAAATTACCTATACCAAGTACGGTATTGTGTTCACCGAATATATGTGTCTGTTTATGATCATAATTAGCATAATCTGTACCAAATACAGCATTATGTGTTCCTTCTACTTCATTATAATGACCTACTACAATACTATTATTAACACCATTCTTGTCTCCTGTAACAGAAGAAGAAATACCTATAACCATGCTATCTACACCTTTAGCACCGTCATTATTAAAATTCGTACCTGCTCCATTCTTTGTACTATTTACAGCATAGAAATTCTGATGATTGGTCCCACCTATAGTGAAGCGACCGACTTGTGCTACATTATCTGCCGTTGCTATATCTGTAGCAGAAACAAATACAGGAGAAAGTAATCCCAATGCTACTAAAGTGGAAAGTATAGCATGCGCCGCCTTGCTTCCGTATGCGGAAGAAGATTTGTTATGACGTCTCTTTGTCAATTCAGACACTACTACATATCCATTTCTTACCGTACTCCATATAACCTTATAAATTTTGTTCATAAGCTCCTCTTAATGAAAAATAATACATAATTCATAATACTTATACATTGTATCAATATTACAAATAAGTATCAAACTTTTTAATTTCAATATTTCTATTTCTGTTTATTAACTCTTTCTATAACTATGCAATATTTTGTACTTTAATACATTATGGTCATAATAAAAATTTTACTATACCACAAGAAGCTCCCAATAATATAACAGAGCAAATAAAAGCAGCCGTAAAAGGTTTGGCACCTCGCTGTACAATAACGTCAAAATTAACATTCATTCCCAACGCTGCCATCGCCATCCCTAATAAAGTGTATGCAATAGAAACTAAATCTTGAATCCATACAGATAGAATATTCATATAAGAACCTACTGCACTGGCTAAGATAAAACCACCCATAAAATAAGGAATGGGAATAGACATTTCTTGCGTAGAATCTTTATTTCTCCGGTATTCCATAAATCCGATGAATAAAGCGATTGGTGCTAATAAAAGTACTCGTGACAGTTTAGCAATAATTGCATTATCCATACCGACAGTTCCCGCAACTCCACCGGCAGCTACCGCATGTGCAATTTCATGTAAACTTAAACCTGCCATGATACCAAACTGCAAATCAGAGAATCCGAGTACCGGTTGCAATCCTATTTCTATTAAGGTAAATATGGTACCCAAAATAGCTACAATAGCTACTGCTAACACGGAATCATTAGACTTTGCCTTCAGTGGAGCTGATACCCCCATAACAGCGGCGGCACCGCAAATACTGCAACCACAAGCCGTAAGCATAGCTAAAGTATGTTCCACGTTAAATAAACGGCACACCAGATAGGTAAGACAAAGCATTCCTGTTACGATAACCGCAGCAAATCCAAGACTTTGTATCCCACTGGATAAAAGAATAGCTAAATTTAATTTAAAACCTAATAGGATAATTCCCAGTCTTAAAAATTTATTTGCAATAAATCCGGTTCCACCACGTGCCATAGTCGTTATCTTCTTAAAAAATTGTATACTCATCCCGAGAAGTAATGCCAATACTAAATGTCCAATCAAAGAAAATCCCGGATAGGTAGCCAATGCTTTACCCATTAAAGAACAAGCTAACGTAACGGTCATGGCCACTAAAAAATCAGTTTGTAAAAACATAGAAATTTTCATAAATCCCTCCTATCATCATGCAGATTCATTATATAATTTCCAGTTTTTAAGTTTCAATCTATCCCTACAAAATAAAAAAGACAGTTTCTATAAAACTGTCTTTTTATAAGCAATTAAAAACCTCTTAATACATAGAGCGCACCGAAAAGCATAAAAAGTCCCCATGCAATCACAGCAAACACACCCAATGCAAGGAGCACGAGCCCTATTTTTGCCCATAGATATTTTCTTTTAGCCAGCAGAAAAATGGGTACCCCATATAAAAAAGTACAAACTCCTACGGAAAATGCACCAAACCAGAGTAGAGGTAAAAAAGCTAAATTTGGATATACTGCTCCATACCCAACAGGCAGTTGTTCGATAATAAGACCTGTAAAAAGAGTAATTCCCCATAAAATTACATTGCTGCTATATAAAATTTTTCTAAATTTAGATTCTTTATCTGTACAAAGAAAGACCAAAAATAACACGATAGATATTATCGGTATAAATACTTCTCCACAAAACATATACATCCTTTCTTACCCGATTATCTCCTCCAAATAACGCTTTCATTGAAATCGATACGTTCCTTCTTTAATGACTTTATAAGGAACGGATTGGGTCTTAAGTTCCCATGCGAGAGAGGAAAGTGTTTCATCAATAGACGCTCTGTTACTTAATGTTTCTTTTTTCTTCGTATAAATGGAACTATCAAAAATGTAACGAGCGGAATAGTTTCCATCTTTTCTCATGACTTGTATACTCATATAGTCCGTACCTTTGGATAGATAATGTGCTCGCAAACATACATAGTCAATTGTATTCAACGGAAAGCGAAGCGGTCTTTTTGTATTTAAAAAAAAATTACCATCTTCTATAAAAAACAAAATAAATCCTTGAATAGCTTGTTCGGAGTACCTTTTCCATACATAATAAGATACAATAAAAACAAGTGGGATAACTCCTAAAACTATAAACTCCACAACAAAATACTCCCATCTATTGTATATATAAATATCTATCTTCAGTATACTTTATGATAGCAATAGTCCCTAATCCTTAATTATATATAACGGCTAACAAAAAATTCTCACATTTTAAAAATGTGAGAATTTTATATTTTATAAGAAGAAAAGGAACGTGTCGATAATAAATACCGGAATTAAAATAGCTACTGACCACATCATATAACCAAAGAAACTTGGCATTTTAATTCCTTCCTGTTCTGCAATGGATTTAACCATAAAGTTCGGTGCATTTCCAATATAGGTATTCGCTCCCATAAATACAGCACCTGCAGAAATCGCTTCAAGCATAATCTGTGACACGATACCGACCGTTGTATGAATGCCTGTCGTTTCTCCCAAAGCACCTGCCGTTTGCAAGAATACCATATAGGTAGGAGTATTATCCAAGAACGAAGATAAAATACCGGTTCCCCAGAACATTTCCCACGGCTTAGACAAGCCTAGTTCAGAACCATGTACTTTAAGCAAAATTAAAGCAGGAATCATGGTAATGAAAATACCGATAAACAGTTTTGCAACTTCTTCCATAGGTGCAAAAGTAAAATTATTTGCTGCACGAGTTTCTTTCTTAGTCGTCTTCATTGAAAGGAATGCCGCTGCTAAAAGAACAACTATTTCTACGGTAATTGCATAGGGGAATACAACCCCTTCAAATACAGGAATACCTGCACCGTCTGCAAAGAAAGAGCACACTTTAGGAAGCATACCGTTGGAAATAACGCCAATGATAATCATAGCAATGTAAATAAAGTTATGTGCACCTTCTATGCGAATAGGTTCTTTCTCTTCTCCGGTTTCAGGATTACGTCCCGCTGCCAATTCTTTCTTATAGAAATAGGTATCAATACCAAAGAATGCAACGAATAAAATAGCTAAGTTTACAAGTAAGATAGGAAGTAAATGGAATGTCCAAGTGAACGGTACCCCTCTTTGAAATCCCATGAACAAAGGCGGATCGCCAAGTGGAGTTAAAGATCCTCCAATATTCGCTACCAAGAAAATAAAGAATACCATGAGATGCACTTTATTTTTTCTCCAAGAATTCGCACGAATTAAAGGACGAATCATAAGCATAGCTGCACCGGTCGTACCAATCCAACTTGCTAAAGCCGTTCCGATAAATAAAATCAGAGTATTAATTTTCGGAGTACCTGCCAAAGTTCCTTTGATTACAATCCCACCGGCTGCTACGAATAAAGAGAACAGTAAAACCAAGAACGGAACATAATCAAGAAGCACAGATTCTAAGAAATAAAAGGATACTACATTAAATCCATAAGCAATACCAAAAGGAATTAAAAATAGTGCCGACCATAAAAGTGCTGCATGCAGCATATGCTTTTCCCACCAATGAGGATTAATCAAAGGTGCAATCGCAATCGATAACAACATACCGACAAAAGGAACGACGCTCCAAATCGGTAATGTTTGACTAACTGCATGATGCAGTGCTTCAGATGCACTTACAGGTAATACACTCAATGTCATGCATGCCAATATGGAACACAAAATTTTATACATTTTTGTCATGTGATAAGGGTACACCATCCTTTCAAACGCTAAAGAGTAGTTAGAATTGAAAAATTCTGTTTTTATAGTTCTATAGTCGTCATGCAATTGTGTATCCCAGTTGCCTTATTATGAAGACATATCCCGACATATAAACTCACAGAAATATTCTTGCTATTCTTTCTTATTCAAAAAAATAAATACACTCTTATTATAGTGCATAACCTAATGACTGTAAACTATACCATGAATACTATAACTTTGCATTTTCTATCTTATGTAAATCTTCTTTATTTTGTTATATGAAATAAGAACTAACTCCTATTTTTATGCTTTTACATGTATATCTTTTTTGTTATATATTTAACAGCATATACAAAAATAGAGCCATAAACGGCTCTATTTTGTAAACGATAATTAAAATACTTCTGTCAAAACAATGGTCTGTTCTCTGGAGGGACCTACGGAAACGATTCCAATCGGTACACCAATGAGCTTAGCCATCGCTTCTAAATATATTTTGGCATTTTCAGGAAGTTCTTCATAGTTTCGAATGCTTGAGATGTCCTGCATCCACCCCTTAAAGGTTCTATAAACAGGTGTCACCTGCTCCAACAACTTAAGATCTGCCGGATATTCTTCAATGGTCTTACCATCTTTTTCGTATCCTACACAAACTTTAATTTCTTCCATGGTATCCAACACATCCAAACGAGTGATCGCCAAACGATCAAAACTGTTTAAACCGGCTGCATAACGTACAGCACGTGCATCTAACCAACCCACACGACGAGGACGTCCGGTAACCGTGCCGTATTCATGAGCAATATCACGAATCTTATCACCGATTTCATTGCATTGTTCAGTCGGGAACGGACCTTCGCCTACACGAGTGGAATAAGCTTTTACAACACCGAAAATATTATGCATCATATGCGGTCCGATACCGGCACCCACGCAAGCACCACCGGCTACCGGATGAGAGCTTGTTACATAAGGATAGGTACCATTGTCTAAATCAAGCATGGAAGCCTGTGCCCCTTCAAACAATACATTCTTACCTTCATCAATATATTTCTGTACCGTGTAATTGGTATCGCATACATAAGGACGAAGTACTTCTGCATAGCCTAAATAATCTGCTAACATCTGTTCATAATCGAATCCGTCCATATTATAAAGTTTCTTTAAAATCATATTCTTGGATTCAATATTGTATTTCAGCTTTTCTGCAAAAACTTCCTTATCCATCAAATCGCAAATGCGAATACCGATGCGGTTAATCTTATCTGCATAGCAAGGTCCGATACCGTTCTTAGTTGTACCTATTTTACGGTTTCCCTTGCAAGCTTCTTCCGCTTCATCCAGTCGGATATGATAAGGGAATACAATATGTGCTCGAGTAGAAATCTGTAAATTCTTTGCATTAACGCCTTTGGATTCCAATGTATGCATTTCTTCAATGAGAGATTTCGGGTCAATAACGACACCGGTACCTACAATGCAAATAGTATCATTATACATAATACCGCTCGGCATTAAACGCAAAGGATATGCTTGACCACCGGTGACTACTGTATGTCCCGCATTATTTCCCCCTTGGGAACGCACCACGACATCCGCTTTTGCTGCGAGATAATCAACGATTTTTCCCTTACCTTCATCGCCCCACTGAGCACCTATGACCATAGCTGTTGCCATATATCTTTCGTCCTCCTTTAACTCTTATGAGTTATTACCATCGGTTATATGTAAATTACAATCCAAAGCGAGCAAAAATGCTATCTACATGTGTCAACATGGACTTCGGATCAAAACAAGCTTTGATTTCTTCCGGAGTCATATACTGACGAATGTCTTCATCTTTACAAAGATTTTCATAGAAATCTTCTCCTTGAAGCCATCTCTTCATCGCATTGCGCTGTACCCAGCGATAAGCAACATCACGATATACGCCCTTAGATACCAATTCCAAGAGTACACGTGGACTGAAAATCAATCCGCCGGTTAAGTTTAAATCTTCCATCATCTTATCCGGATATACTAATAATTTATCAATAAGATTAATAGTTTCATGAAGAATATAATCCAATGCTGTAGTTGCATCCGGGAAAATGACACGCTCTACAGAAGAATGTGAAATATCACGTTCATGCCAGAGCGGTACATTTTGGAATCCAGGTACGGTATACCCCTGAACCAAGCGAGCCATACCGCATATACGTTCACTACGTACCGGATTACGTTTATGAGGCATAGCGGAAGATCCCTTTTGTTTCGGGCTGAAATATTCTTCAGCTTCTCTTACTTCCGTTCTCTGCAAATGACGAATTTCCAATGCAATCTGTGCTAAGGTTGCTGCAATAACTCCTAAAGTAGACAAATACATCGCATGGCGATCACGCTGTACCACCTGTGTAGAAATTAATTCCGGTTTAAGTCCTAATTTTTTACATACATATTCTTCTACATAAGGATCAATATCCGCATAAGTACCTACCGCACCGGACAACTTACCTACTGCAATTTCTTCCTTAGCCTTTTTCATTCTTTCAATATTTCTAAGAGTTTCAGAATACCAAAGGAGCAATTTTAAACCGAAAGTAGTCGGTTCGGCATGTACACCATGCGTACGTCCGATAGTGGGCGTATATTTAAATTCCACAGCTCTTCGTTTAAGTACTTCCGCCAACTTCTGTAAACCGTCTAAAAGCAAATCGGAAGCTCTGGAAATTTGAAGACAAAAACCGGTATCTCTCACATCCGTAGATGTAAGTCCCATATGAATATACTTCGCTTCATCCCCTACTTTTTCTCCTACCGCCGTAAGGAAAGCAATAATATCATGGTTAATTTCTGCATCAATTTCATGTATACGGTCTACATCAAAATCTGCTTTTGCTTTAATGACTTCTACAGCTTCTTTAGGAATACGACCTAATTCGGCATTGGCTTCACAAGCAGCAATTTCCACATCAAGCATGGTTTGCCACTCATGACGTTCATTCCAAATAGCATCCATTTCCTGTCTTGTGTATCTCGGAATCATATAATCCTCCCTCGGTTACTCTCTCGCGCACAGATACCGCTGCCAACCTCAGCAGCCAAAGCTTGTGCCAGACATCTCGTTTACTGCTTTCAAACATAATTTTTGAATTTTTTCAGTTTTAAACGAGCTACATAATAGTACTTCTACTTTATACGATACCGTATGAAGTCATTTTGTGCCAGATGTGATTTGTTACTAAGAACAAATATCCTTTCATAGTCTTTGTAATATACTATAAAGTCACTGTTTTATTACGCTATGAAACACCTTTCAGCACATATGAAAAGCCCCCAACGAAGGGGGCTTTATCGGTACTTTAAATAAGTATCCCTTATGATTATATAAAATTACTCTTTATATAGTCAATAATTATTTATAGAGTATACTCTTTATTTAAAGAGACAATTTCTAAAAAATCATATAAACTAATTCTTCTTTTATTTATTTTTAGGTATAATAAAAACTAATATCCATACTACTTATTCATGTACGTTTAAATTCATAAAGGAGCTTTCACTTTGCATTTTTTTAAAAAATGGGAAAACGATCCGATTATTCAAAACTATTTTTCTTTTAAAGGTCGTATAAACAGAAAATATTTCTTCTTTTACTCCTTGCAATGGGCACTCTTACTTATTGCACTTTACTATGTTGATGAATTATTATCAAGGTCACCTTCACCCATATCTGAAATACTCATCTTAATACCTACCATTTTGATTTGTATCATCATTGCACTCTCAAATCTTTCTTTAGCGACACGTCGCTTGCATGATATGGGTTATCAGGCAGCTCCCATCCTTTGTCTTATCTATGGACTCAGTTTCCTAAGCCCGGCATTGGATTCTTTCTTCCATGCCAATAAAGCTATCATACATGCTGTTTCTTTATTTAATACCGGTTGTTCTCTATATTTACTCTTCGGAAGAGGCGATAAAGGACCTAATAAATATGGAGAACCAAAATAACAGTAAGGAATAAATTATCATGCGAAAACTCTTTATTTCAGAATGCACGCTTACCTCTGCCGGAAAAGCTTACGAATCAATATTGCGAGGAACACTACCCGACTTGACCGTGATTGCCAAAGAGCATGCACTCTATTTCACATCCATTCCACCTTTTGAACCGACCGGAAATTTTTATACGGTACAAACTCCTATCACACAAAAAATTTATAGTGAAGATTCCAAATCTCGCACACTCTTAGCATGGAACTCTTATATAGCACATCGTCATCTTCCGGTAAACACCCAATTGACAATTATGCCGACAGGTGTTTTACTTACTACACCTAACAACTTACTCGATACTTATACACCTCTACATTTTCCTAATCCGTTGCAAGAAGTCATGACGGCTAAAGAAATAGCTATGCACTATCAAATTTCTATAAAAAGTGTAATACATGATATACAAACGTCTTTTTCTTCCCATGAGAAAAAAGTATCCGGACAAGATTGGTTGGTTACTAAAGAAGCTGCATTATTTCACTATGAAAATAAAGAAATAGAATCCCCCTATATCAATCCGCTATTACGTGTGTTTACTACATTAGAAGCTTCTCACCTATGGAAAAAAGCTGCAAATGAAGTACGTTCTGCCGCTTCCGGTTCCGGACATCGTACAGCACGCATGGATAGCAACGACTGTCGAAAAGCAGAACGCACTTGGCTTGTAACCTATGAAGCAATGGAAAAACTTTTCGGTACACCATCCTATAAAGAATGGTCTTCTATGATTCAAAATTTAAATGCTGAATAAAAATAATTATAAATTTTGAAAACCTATTGAAGATTAGAAAGAAGAGATCTACAATAGTACTGCTATAAATCTTATCGTACGCAAGGAGAATATTATGATTATTACAATTGCACGTGAATGCGGTGCAGGTGGCGAAGTCGTAGGAAAATTACTTTCCAAGAAATTCAATATTCCTTTTTATAGTTGGGAAACACTGCTGGATATGGCAAAAGAAAAAGGACTTTATGATGAAATGCCGACCTTTTTTACAGAAGATCCGATGAACAGTCTAATCTATGCTTTAAGTATTAATAGCCATTCTACCCAAGTAAAACAAGCTCCGCTTAAAATACTATATGACTTGTTAAAAGATACCGACTGCATATTAATCGGCCGCTGTGGCAATTATGTATTCCGTGATAGAGGCGACTGTATCAGTATTTTCTTACATGGTGAATTTTCTAAGCGTGTTGAATCTATGTCTAAAAAATGGAAAATTACTAAGACGGAAGCCACAAAACGTATTCCCAAAATGGACGAATACCGTGCACTCTATCATAAATTTTATACCTCTGAAGTATGGGGTATGTCCAATTATTATGATCTCACCATCAATACCTATCGTTTAGGATGTGAAAAAACAGCCGACTTTATTGAAGCATATATTCAACAAGCCGCTGTTCCTATCTATACCAAACCAACCCCTTCGGAGGATGTGTAATGTTACCTATTTTAAAACAATTTGGAATTATTATTACCTTATCTTTTATCGGAGAAGTATTGCATTCCATACTTCCTCTTCCGGTACCTGCCAGTATTTACGGTATCATACTTTTATTTATTTGTTTACGGAGTCACTTACTACATGTCATACAAATTCGTGAGACTATTTATTTTCTCATTGAAATCATGCCTATTTTATTCATTCCGGCAGCAGTCGGCCTGATGGACTCATGGTCTTTAATTCAGCCTAAGTTATTTCCCTATTTACTCATTATTATAATAGGACTTGTAGTTGTAATGGTCGTATCCGGTCTTACCACACAATGTATCATTCGTTACCAGAATAAATCTAAATAGGAGGTTCTCATGTCTACATTTTTAACATCCTCCGTATTTTTAGGAGTATTCCTCTCTTTAGCTGCTTATCAATGTGGCATTATCATTCGTGATAAATCTAAATTTTCATTAGCCAATCCCTTATTATTATCCATTGTATTTATCATTATCTTTTTAAAAGTATGCGGTATCGATTA
Organism: Dialister pneumosintes; assembly: GCF_001717505.1. Taxonomy (NCBI): domain Bacteria; kingdom Bacillati; phylum Bacillota; class Negativicutes; order Veillonellales; family Veillonellaceae; genus Dialister; species Dialister pneumosintes. Next base: position 1,204,410 of record NZ_CP017037.1, on the reverse strand, counting down.
TCACACCTATTATGACGGTGCTAGATACATCAGCTATTTATTAACTCCGGCTACTATCTGTCTTGCCGTGCCGCTTTATGAGCAGATAAAATTATTAACACGTAACCTTTCTGCCATTATCGGTGGAATTACTGCCGGTATGCTTGCCGGACTTCTTACCGTCTATGGACTTTGCCGTCTATTTCATTTTGACCATGCATCCTACGTTACGTTATTACCTAAATCTATCACTACCGCTATCGGTATGGGTGTATCACAAGAGTTGGGCGGCTATGTATCCATTACAGTGGCTGCCATCATTGCTACCGGTATTTTAGGTAATATCTTAGCAGAACCTATCTGTAAATTATTCGGTATTAAAGATCCGGTCGCTAAAGGTATCGCTTGCGGAAGTGCTGCCCATGCAATGGGTACTACCAAAGCTATGGAAATGGGATCTATCGAAGGGGCGATGAGTTCTCTTTCCCTCGTAGCATCCGGTGTTTTAACAGTCGTCGGAGCTTCTCTTTTTGCATTACTCCTATAAATAAAAATGCATAGATAACACAGATTATCCACTAAAAGCCAGGTATCAAATACCTGGCTTTTAGTATTACAGTCCGGTTTCATTATAACTCTTACATAATCATTTCCACTTTCATATCATGCTATACTAAAGAGGGTTTTACCCTATATATAACGATGTCATAGTACATCTATCATAGAGGAGGTTCATATGAAAGTACAATTAGAAGGTGTAGCGGAAACCTTACTCATTCCGCTCTGGGCAAGAGCCCATGAAACACAAAAAAATAAAAATCGATTATTGAATGATCCGCATGCGATAGAAATGATTCAACAAATTGATTATGATTTTAGTAAATTTAAAAAAGCAAAAGGTTCACAAATTGGAGTAGCCGTTCGTTCTAACATCCTAGATAACGAAACACTCGCATTTATAAAAAAACATCCTGATGCACTTATCATCAATCTGGCAGCCGGACTCGATACTCGATTTTATAGAGTCAACAATGAACACATCTATTGGGTCAATATCGATTTACCGGAAGTTATAGCACTACGTAAGCAATTACTTCCCAAAGAACCGGAAAATATGCAAAACATCGGGCTTTCTATGTTTGACCCTATCTGGATAGAACAAATAACCTCCCATAAAAATAGACCGGTACTTTTTATTATGGAAGGTGCTTCCATGTACTTTAAAGAAAAAGAATTACACGACCTGTGTGAACTTATCGTTACACATTTCCCCAATTCTTTTATGCTCATGGAAACATCCACCCCCTTCATCATCAAAAATCAACAATTTCATGATGCCATTTCTAAAGAAAAAACTCCTTTCCATTGGGCGATTACCAAAGGAAAAGAAATTACCAAATTACACCCTTCCATTCGTTATATAAAAGAACAAACCTTATATGAAGGCTACCGTTCTTATTGGGGAATATTAGGACTACTCTCTCTCATTCCATGGTGGAATAATAACTGCAACGATAAAATCGTATATATCCAATTTAAAGCATAAGAAAAAGACCTGCATCAACGATGCAGGTCTTTTCTATTATTCTAGCTTTTGCAATACATTGTTCTCTAAATCATTAATGTTATACAAATGTTGCATGACTTCAAAAGTTTCTTTTAAATTACGACGAGCGGACTTCCATCCACCACCATCTGTAACCCATAAAAACTCTACAAACGGAATACTCTCCACTTCTGTTGTAATCATTTTATAACTTCTTGCTGTTTCATTAAGCTTAGAGCCACCGCTCGCATAGAAATTGGTTTCTATCAAATATAGCTTATGTGGTGATTTAATCACAAAATCAAAACGTTTTGTAGTAATGCCTTCTGCTGATATAGTTGATAAATCCACATTCCATTTCTTCTCAATCTCTGTTAAATACATTTCTTTATAATATTCAAAACCGGTCTTCTTAATATATCGTTCCACCAAATTTTCCATTTGATGTCCACCGCGATTTTTTCTTCCATTACTATCCAGTCCGGTTTCTACACCTAACACGTAATCCACCAGATTATTAATAATATGATTTTCTATTAAATCAAATAATCCGGTCTTTTCCATAAAAAGTACATATTCTTCTATACTATAGTTAAGCTTGTCAAAATTAATTAAATAAGCACCTTCTTCATCTTGTACGTAAATTTCTTTTTGACGAACCGCCAATAATATAGGAATACATTTTAAAATTTCAGGATACTTTTTTGTAAGTGTTATAAAATCCTGTTTTATATTTTTAGAGTGTATTAATGAGTTTAATAAATTTAATTCTATTTTAATAGATTCTACATTTGTATATACCTTATAAAAATCAACATAGTACTGATATGTATTAATGCTTGGTCGCATCTTAGAAAGCCACTCTTCAAAATCTCTCATAAGTTCAGATTCTCCTTATTTTGAAAGCCTACGTTTAGACAGCTCTAAATATTCAATAGAATTATCTATTCCAATATACCATCTATTCAATGCTTTAGCTGCTACACCCGTAGTAGAACTTCCACAAAATGGATCTAATATTAAATAGCCAGGAAGACTACTGGCTTCAATAATTCTTTCTAATAAATATAACGGTTTCTGTGTGGGATGCCTACCTTCCAGCTTCTCTGATTTCTTAGTTAAAGCGCCTCTCCAGACATCTTTCATTTGCTTTCCACCATTAGCTATTTTCATTTCCTGATAATTAAATAAATGATGAATTCCTTGTCCTGCTTTTTTTGCCCATAAAATAGTTTCCGTACTATGTGTAAAACAACGACATGCTAAATTAGGTGGTGGATTTGTCTTTTCCCAAATTATATTATTAAGAATTTTAAAGCCTTCCTGCTCCAGTGCCAATCCTACACTATAAATATTATGATAAGTACCACTTATCCATATAGTTCCATTCGATCTTAAAATGCGATGGCATTCCTTTATCCAATGCCTATTAAATGCATGTTTTTCCTCCGTATTTAATCCTTTATCCCATTTTCCCTTATTCACAGATACCATTCGTCCCGCTTGACAAGTAATTCCATTATTACTTAAAAAATAAGGTGGATCTGCGAAAATAAGATCTATAGATTCTTTAGGCAATCTTTTTAACAAAGAAAAAGTATCTCCATGCAATAAGCAAGTTCTGTCATTTTTATAATAAACAGGTATGCTACCAAGTACTCTATCTATTCTATTCATAGTTTCTTATAATCACTTCTTTTCCCCATCGTTTATCCCCTCTACTGTTAATATTACGTTTCACATCTATTGATTCAATAATATACTCCTCATATAACTCACGTACTAATTTTACATCATTGTTACTAAGCATAAGTCTTACCCCTTTTTGATCTAATCTTTTAAAAAGGTCTGCCAATCTCTTATGATCTTCATATAAAAAACCTGATTTACTATAGTCAGTAAAACTTGCGGTCTCACTCATAGGAACATAGGGTGAGTCTAAGTATACAAATGCATTATTAGTCGATATAATATCGCAAAATTCTTCAAAGTCAGAGCATGAAATTATGACCTTATTTTTATTTAAATACTCAGATATAGCTCTTACATTATCAGGAACTATAGAAGAACCTATTATTTTTTTATTATAAGGAACATTAAATAGTCCTTTTTTATTAACTCGATATAATCCATTAAAACAATGTTTATTAAGCCAAATAAGCAATCCTGCTGATTCTACATCATATATTTCATTTATAATTTTTTTATTATATAAATCTCGTTGTTCTAAATAAAATTCTAAATTACACTCTCTATTATCTAAAAAGTTTATATACGTAATTAAACTTTCTACTTCATTTTTAATTTGCTTATATACATTAATAAGTTGTGGGTTAATATCATTAATATAAGCTCTTTGGGGACAAGTTTTTAAAAATACAGCCCCTCCTCCGATAAAAGGCTCATAGTATGAATCAAAGCTAGCAGGTAATCTTTCTCTGATTACATCTAAAAGCTGTGTTTTTCCTCCCGCCCATTTTATAAATGGCATGAAACCTACATGAGTCATTCTATTTCCTCTATTTTCTTAATAGTATGCAAAGAATTTGTAAATTTTGCTTCATATAGTAGCTATATGGTTAAATACCTAATTTTTACTTTAAACTTATAATAACGAATATTCTTCATCTTTTCTATATATTTTTACATTTTCCGTTAATTGTTTCTTATGTATCAGATAAACAATGCTATCTACTTTATTTTAATATACAGAACAAACATTCTATTTATTATACCATATTTTATCTTTAAAAATAATGCAATCAATTTAGTTCTAGTACTATGCATTTTTCGGTACATTCAGTCTCTATGCCACTTTCAAGAACTTCGATGTACTATTTTAAAAAAGTAAGTGTTTATCGAATATGTCTTTATACATAGATAGCATTTTAATTAGTTAAAGTTTTAATTCGTATTTAGAAATATCCCTAAAAAAATAAAAAGGCATCCCTAAAAAGAGATGCCTTTATTTTTGGTGCGCCTAGGGGGATTCGAACTCCCGACACACGGTTTAGGAAACCGCTGCTCTATCCATCTGAGCTATAGACGCATAAGACAGTATTATTCTATCATAACTTCTTTTATCATCACAACATCTTTACTATCTGATACTTATATTCTTATTATTTTGTATTAATAAAATAATTTCTTATAAATCACTTCTAACTCATCTACCATTTTCTTCGTCGTAAAACGTTCTCTTACCCAATGCATACCTTGTGTTGAAAAAGTAGATAATAAAACTCTATCTTCATCCAATTGTTTTATTTTCTCATATAATTCTTGTGTATTATTTTTTTCTACAAGAAATCCAGTTTCTCCATCTTTAATAACTTCCGATGTACCGCCTACATCAAAAGCTATGGCAGGTTTCCCCATAGCCATTCCTTCCGCCAAGACTAGACCGAAAGTTTCAAAACGTGACGGTAATACGAGAACATCCGCCATTTGTAAACAATATGCCACATCGGTTCGATGTCCCAGACAAATTACTTTTCCTGAAAGCCCTAATTGTCGAACTTGTCTTTTTAGAACTGGTAAACCATGCCCTTTACCAATCACCACTAACTTCCAAGACTCTTTACTCGCATATTGTGAAAGTACGTCCAGTAAATATTGATGTCCCTTGTGTTGTAAATTTTTGATACGAGATACAACAGCAAGCACTAAAGTATCCTTATCTATTCCATATTGTTTTCTCAATTTTTCACGTACAGCACTATCCGGTTTAAACGTATCTGTATCAATACCGCTATAACGAACCAGAAGATGGCTTTCATGAAAACCTCTTTGTATCGCATCTCTCTTGACATATTCACTGACACAAATTAAGGTATCCAACTCATCGATAACATATTCTCTCTCCGGATTTCCAAAAATACCATGTGCCGTATACACAACCGGTATCCCCAACTGCCTCTTTACCTTAGCAGCCACAATGCCGGCAGCTCCGGAATTGGCATGTATTAAATCTATATGATGCTTCTTTACAATGCGTGCTAAAAGCCAAGCAGACAAAGAACGGGAAAGACGAATAGGAAGAAAAAAAGTCGGTATACCCATATCGGAAAGTTTATCTGCCAACTGTCCGCCACCGGAAGCTAAAAACACTTCATATCCTCTTTGATGTAATTCTTTTATCACTGTAAAAACATAGGTTTCTGCACCACCTATATTCATGCGAGGTACTACAAATAAAATTCGTTTCATACGCTATTCCTTACTTGCTTGCTTATTTTATAATTTTCTTACCTTTTTCTTAACCGTTCGTTCCATCTGTCTCAGCCAAACAAAAAGAAGATGAATCGAACTTACTTTGAGCTTAAATTCCCACATCGGTTGTCTTGCCGGAATAGGAATACGAGGCAATGCTAACGGATTTTGTTTCCAAAGAGGAACTCCATAAAATATACCTAGCCCCAATCGATATCCACATTTCTTAGCTTCTTCTATCACTTCTTCATTGAAATCTCCGTACGGATAACAAATACAGGAAACATCTTTTTCTGTTAACGCATCGAAAACTTCTTTACTTTGTGTCAACTCATCACGTAACCGCAAAGGTTCGCATTCCGAAAGAAAGGGATGATCCATCGTATGTGAACCGATATAGTTCCCTTCCCGTTGCCATTGGAGCAATTCTTCATCATTCATCGTTACCGTAAGCTCTTTTCCGAAGTTTTCCCATTTATTTTCTTTTCCTCGCCAATTAGCAATAGAAAAAACATTGCCAATCTGATGATATTTCTTGAGTATGGGAAGTGCCGTTTCTACATTATCTTTATATCCGTCATCAAAGGTAAGTACAATCGGTTTATCCGGTAAAGGCGATCCATGCAGGATATGACTTTCCAATTGTTCCATGGTAATACTATGAAAACCTTTTTCTTCTAAATACTGCATTTGCTCTTCAAATTTTTCTACGGGAAGAGAGTTTCTGTCTCCTTTTACCGTAGCAATGCGATGATACATCAAAATTGGCACACGTTTGCGAAAATGATAATATATATATGCTAAAAGTAAGATAAACAGTATTTTCATTTTTGTATTCTCCTTAGTTGACTCATGGATTATACTATACTAAGAATTTGATACATTATAGCATATTCCACTTTTGTATTTATAAGTAGGTACCGATGAAAACTTTTCTTGTCTATAATACCTCTTTCTTTGGAGATATGATTCTTACTAATCCATTATGTCGCCAATTAAAACGAGTATATCCACACTCTCATCTTGTATTCATTTCTGACAAAACCTATGCGGATGTAGCACGTTATATGGATGGTGTTGATGAAGTATGGATTTATGATAAGCATAAAAAACACAAAGGAATTATCGGTTTTTACAATTTCTATAAAGAACATAAGAATGCATATTCTTTCGATGCGGCTTTTATCATTTATGGAAATGAACGAGGCATTTTTCTGTCTAAATTATTAGGAGCTAAAAAAATCTATGCAGACAGCACACATAAATATGTACATCGCTTACTGGATAATCCTCCTATTAATTATGGAAAATGGTACCAAATACAAGATCAAAATACTTACTTAGCAGAACTCTATACACAAGTCCCCACCGAAAGTCTTCCAATGAAATACCATGTGCCGGAAGAAGCTTTTGCTTATGTGGACTCTATATTATTAAAAGATATTCATAAACCGATTGTTGCACTCAATCCGATTACAAAGAATAAGGAAAAGGATTTAAAGCGAGATATGCTCATCCCCTTAATAGAGCTTATTACTAAAGCGTCTATGATGCCTGTTATTATCGGTACGGGAAAAGAATTGGAATCCTACTATGAATCACTGCCGGAACATACAAAAGAAAAAACCTTAAATCTTATCAATAAAACGACTGTTCCGCAATTAGCTGCGTTCCTTAAACGTACTAAAGTACTTATCAGTGCCGATACAGGAACTGCACATTTTGCACTGGCGCTCGATGTTCCGGTTGTAGATATTTTTTATCGAAAAAACAAAGAAAGCTTACGTATCTGGGCTCCCAAAAACTTTTACAGGCACAAAGTATTATCTGCCGGTGATGATTTCAGTGCAGAAAATATTTGGAAAAATGCACTGGAGCTTATAAATAGATAAACTAAGCTATTGCCACCTTTGAGGATTGTATGAAAAAACTGACTTTAATAGAACTCCAAGAATATTTATTGTCTTCTTTAGTTGCTTTTGATTCTTTTTGTAAAAAACATGCCATCCATTATTCTTTATGTGGAGGTACACTGATAGGTGCTATCAGACATCAAGGATTTATCCCCTGGGATGATGATATTGATGTTATGATGACACGCCAAGAATACGACAAGCTGACAAAAGTATGGATGCAGTATCCTAAAGAAGGATATACGCTCACTACCAATCGCACAACCAGCAATGCATTTGCCGGTGAAAGTGGAAAATGGTATGCCAATAATACCGCTCCGACTTATCCACGGGATGATTTTGATATCGGTTTATTCATGGATATTTTTGTAATCGATACCTTACCGGAAGATGAACAAGAAGCGAAAAAGTATTTTGCTAAAGTTCATCGTTTAGGAAGACAATTTCATATTATTCGTAAACGAATGCATAAACCTCTATGGAAACTCTTGGCAACTTTATTTCCGATGTTCCACCCCGACAAAGTATTTTCCCAATTAGAAAAAGAAATTGCTCGCCATCGTGATAAAGAAAACACCTATGGTGCCATCATGCTCGGTTCTTCGAATGACATGCTAAGAGAACGCCTTCCGACAAATTACTTAAAACATTTTGTAGACGTCCCTTTTAACGGTCACCTCTTCCCTGCCATCGCCCAATACGATGCTTATCTACGTCACTATTATGGTGACTATATGCAACTTCCCCCGGAAAAAGAAAGGCTCTCCTATCATACAAAGAATCATATTCTCAAAGAATAGGTAATTTTTTATCTAAACCGAAAAACATAAATATAAGATACATACATAATAAAAAGCAGATAGAAATTTCTATCTGCTTTTTATTCTTTTGTTTTTTCTATTAATTCAGAGGGATTAACCGTAACGAGAAGTACTCCGATGATGACACAAGTGCAACCTATCAACATAGAGACCGTAATTTCAGAAGAGTCTCCCCATATATAGGTCAGAAGGCAACCCCAAATGATATAAGTAATATTGGTTGCCATCCCTTTCGCACAACCGATAGTGTTATTGGCACGATACCAAAGTAAATAGGAAATGCCGGCAGCAATTCCTGCAAACAAGAAAAAGAGTAACGCTTCTTTTTCACTGCAAATGGAAGGAATCGCCGTGTAACCACGCACAAAAGGAAGAATAGCAACCCAGAGTGTAATCGCTGACACGCATTCACGAATGGTAATCGCAATATCCGGCAGTATATGTTGCATGCCATATACCGCCACTACGCTTTCACTGCCCCAACAAAGAGCTGCCAGTAATGAAAATATGACTCCCATATAAAAGGTATCTGTCAAAGATTGTTCAGGAGAATACCCGACTAGAGTACCTCCTACGACAGATAAACAAATACCTATCCACATCTTTTTAGTAATAGGTTGCTTAAGCCAAAAAGCTGCCAGTAAACAACCTACGATAGGATATAAGGAAGATAGAAGCAAAGCACTGGCAGGACCGGCTAATGCAATTCCCATGACATAGGAAGACTGCCCGATGGGGCCACCAAGAAGCGCAGCAAAACAAATGACGGCACCGGCACGTGTACAAAAAGATTTTCGTATACGTGAGAAAAGCCCTCTCCCTATATTAAGTAACAACAAAGAAATAGCAGCGGCACTATCCGTTAATGCTACGCAAGCAAGAGGAATACCGAAAAACCATAATAAAGAATCTTCTCTATTCATGATTGCAAAAGGAATATGCGTATAACCGAGTGAAATCAATAAATTATTAACACCCCATAAAAAGCCGCTCAATAATCCGGTAAGTATCCCTATCATAACTTACCTCCAGTCTTCAATTCTTGTAAAAGAGTATCGACTAACAACGAATATTCTTTGGCGTATTCATATTGTTTTTGTGCATATTCTCCAAAATGAATGCCCATATCTTCTTTAAATTCACACCAATTACTCCATAACAAGCCTCCGATAGCATGATATGCCAATATACGAATATATAATTCTGAAGAACATTCTCCTTTAAAATAAATATGCATTAATCGTTCTGACTCTTCCAATGTATAGCCTGCATAAATAGCAAACATCGCTAAATCGAAATGTTTGTCTTGCATCCCTGCATATTCCCAATCGATAAGAACTACTTCCTGTTTATCCGTGATCATAAAATTATCCGGAACGGCATCCATATGTGTCAGTGTCCAATGTTCTTTATTTACTTTCTCTATCCACGGTTTCCAATTATAAATTCGATTTTTCACTTCATCATAATCTGCGTACATAGACTTTTTACGAATCCATAAGGATTGGTAATAATCTAACATCCGATACAAATCAAAAGTATATGATGTATGTATGTTCTTTTCATGAAAAGCACGCAACTTTTCCATACATAAAGAAACATCTTCTGTATTCATCGGATTACAAGTTCTTGCATTTTCTATGAACTTTGTAATTTTATATCCTTGTTTTTCATCAATAGCAATCACCGTATCGCTTAAAGATAGTCCGGCTATAGCACGATAGGTATCACTTTCTTGCTTTCGATTAATGAGTTTTTCCGTACCGACACCGTTTAAACGCAGTACATAACGAGAATCTCCATGTCTAAAAATATAAGAGTCATTGGTCATTCCCTTTTTTAACGGAACAATATCACTAATCCCCTTACCCATAACAGAGGTGACTATTCTTTTTATTTTGCTAAGGGGTATCATTGGTATTCTCCTCTTCTAAAATAGGTATAACGAGATTTTGTGCAGATGTTGCATAAAATCGGGTTGCTTTATAGTAATGATAAACTTTATCTTCTAATAATGCGCCTTCCGCTTTCCTTCTAAGAATCCATACATACCAATAAAAAGACATAATAGCTGCATATTGTACAAAAGGAATCAGCATATATTCGGATACTTTAGATTGCATATACTCTTCTATAATATGTACACAAGAAACCATAGAATGCGTATTAATCGGCATATGACTGATAAAAGAACCTATATCACAGGCAGGATGTGCATCTCCTGCAAACTGCCAATTAGTAAAAGAAACTTGTTTTTCTTCATCAATAAGAATTTCTTCCAAGTTTGCACCGTTGTAACATAAAACCGTTTGCATCGAAGACAAACGGGAAACGTCTTCCCATATTTCTTTTATACGGTTGTACATCGTGTTAAAATCGGATGGCATTTTAACTTGCATTTCTTCCATCTCTTTTTGATTTCTTTCTATTTCTTCCCAAATATTAAGCGAGTATCCGGAAAGAATCCCGGAATGATGGAGCTTACGATAGGTGGCTACTACCTTTTTTACTTCGTCTTCCGACTGAGGATTGAGCGGTTTATATTCTTTTTCTACAGCAAGAATTTCCCAACCTTTGTATTTATCAAAATACACACTTTGTGTATACATCCCTAAAGACTGTGCAAGGGTTAGAAATTTTGCTTTCTTCTCCCATACGGATTGTCCTTTTTGGCTCCAATCGGGTAATACATATACATATCTTTTCTGTTTGCATATAAAGCGAAATGCCATATAACCGGCAGCTTTTTTCAGAATACGAATTTGTGTAATATCCCTGGCTTTGCAAGAAAGTGCATGACAAATATTTGTCATAATCGAAGAGTCTACATTATCAACATAAGAAAAATCGAACTCTCTTAATTCATCTAAAGAGTCAAACTCTAAAATCTTATGAGAATCATAAGGTTTCATAACCATCGACAATTTATCAATATGTTTAATATACACATCTTCCCAAAGCAACTGCTTCGTTTCTTCTTTTTGATACTCTTCTTTCAAAATATCAGAAAATTTTTCACTGAATGCTTTTGAAAAGTAAACATGCCCCATCATGTACCAAGAATTACTCCCACCAATAACTACATCGGTTATGACTCCATGTGAATTAGTCGTTATGCAATATTCACCGGTGGTACCCGTCGCATATTGCGCTGCATAATATGCTTCGTATACATAAGGAGTAAATACATTATCTACAAAATAATTATCCGAAGAGCAAATATACGTATTCCCTAATTCTTCCAATACTGCCATTAAAGTCGATGTATTGTTATATCGATAATAATCCGTATTAATCACAATTTTTACATCATACTTATCTTCCAAATAGAAAAAATGCTCCTGCATATATCCAACAACTACGGTAATATTATGAATCCCAGCTTTACGCAATTGCTCAATTTGTCTTTCTATTAATACTTCTCCTTTGACACGAAGTAATCCTTTCGGGATTTCATAGGTCAAAGGAACAAACCGAGTTCCTTTCCCGGCTGCCATAATCATTGCATTTTCCACTTTATAAGGTGCCAATGCTTCTTTTCCTTTTTCAGACAGGAGTCCCTTTTTTATATATTCTTTTTCTTCCATCTCTTTCCAAAGTTTATTGACACTTCCAAGAGAAAGTTCTATGGCGGTAGCCATCATCCTTTGTGTAGGAACTATTTTACAATTATTCAAATAATGCAATAGATCAAATTGCTTTTTAGTTAACATAGCATATCCTTTCCGTATTTTTGCAATATAAAAACGGTATATCTATAGTATATACCGTTTTGTTCATTTTTTCTTTATTATTTTTCATTTTTGAACATGTCGATTGATCTTCCTACTTCTGATTTTGTTTCGCATATTAAAAACTATCCTATATAATCGCCCTACGATACACATAAATCCTTTATATTTATTTTCTATAATACATGTTCGTTGCCACTCTTTTTTATCGGATAACGGAATCTCTTTATGCAAAGAAAGATAGGTTTTAACTTCCGCTTCCTGCTTAGGAGAAAGAATACCGTTACCTTGATTTAACATATATGCCTTTATTGCATATGCGATGGCTTTTTGTCTACACTCACGCTCAAAAGCAGGTACTAATTTTGATGCTACTCTTGCATGTTCTTCCCAACCCCACATACGACTATATTTACTAAGAATACAATTTTTAAAACTTCCACCATTCGTAAGACTATTTACGTTTTGATGGCAATAGTAATAAAAAGACTCTGCATGAATACAAGCGCTTTGTGCTCTTGAAAAAATCTCGGGACAAGTATATAAATCTTCATTTAATAAACCGACCGGAAAACGAAAGTTATCCCATAATTTCTTTTTATATAACTTTCCACAAGAAATATTAGACAGATTATCTAATAAAATTTTCTTTCTAATTTCAGAAATATCATCCATTTCTTTCCAGTGAGAAGAACAAGGGACTAATTTTCCATCAGCGGTTAAAACACTATAGCCGGCAACCACAATGTCATAAAACCCGTTTTTAGAAAAAAGTTCTATTTTTTCTAATGTATCTTCTCTAATAAAATCATCCGAATCAAGAAAATATACCCACTCTCCACCGGCTCTATCCAATCCGGCATTTCTAGCTGCACTCAACCCCTGATTTTCTTGATGGATAACCAAGATATTATCATACCGAGCGGCATATGCATCACAAATACGCCCACAAGAATCCGGTGAACCGTCATCGACCAAAATCAATTCCCAGTTAGCATAGGTTTGTTTTAATACACTTTCGATACAGCGGTTAATATGTTTTTCTACTTTATAAACAGGTACTATAACTGAAATTAAAGGTTTATACATAGAGTTTCCTTTATGGTAATTTACATGAAATAAACTTTTTCTATGTTGTAAAAGTTTCTCGTAAATAAAAAGTACTTTTATAAAGTATATCAAAAAGAGAGTCTCTTTGAGGAGAGTATAATAAAACTGTTCTTTCTATATTTTTAAAAAACTAAAAGGTTAAAACCATAATCTAACCTTTATGAATATTTATTTTTTATAATTTTCTTTACTTGTTTCAAGCCTATTCTACATTCCAAGAGGAATTGATAACCACTTCCTGTGACATAGGGTATATGCAATAAAAGTATCCTTTGTATTTTTTTACGTAAAGGTAAAGAATTATCGGGATGCTTTTTTATAAAATCTAACAGACGTAAAATCGACTCGACTATTTTTACATCCGATTCCATAGTATAAAAGAAGTGCTTTTATTGCTGCTAACAACGCTTTTCTTGTACATACCGGTACTAAATCCGCTTCATAGATAGATGCTATGCGTATATGTTCTTCCCATGCTAAAAAACGACAATATCTATTATATATATAAGTCTTCCTTGTCTTACTTCGCATAATACTATCTGTATTTTCATAGCTATAATAATAAAGTGCTTCTCTATAACTACAAATACGTTTAGCACGATAAAAAAGAGTAGAGCTTATATACGTATCTTCAATTAATAATCCTACAGGAAAATAGACGCCTTCCCATAAAATTCGCTTATATAATTTCCCACAAACTATGCTAAATAAGGCATCTACTAAACTATCTTTTTGCAGGCGATGTGTATCTTTTGAATCTTCCCAGTAAGCAGATCCATGAATAAGACTTCCGTCCGGTTGCAAATAATAAAAACCGGCTATAACCATATCATATAAGCCTTCTTGCGAGTACGATATCATCTTTTCTAATGCATTTTCTTTAATAAAATCGTCAGAATCTAAAAAATATATCCACTCCCCCTCTGCTCTATGAAGCCCGGTATTACGAGCCGCATCCACTCCTTGATTTATTTTATGAATGACCGCTATTTTATCATGGTACATAGCATATTCATCACAAATGCGACCACAAGAATCCGGTGAACCGTCATCAACGAGAATCAGTTCCCAATTCGTATATGTTTGATGCAATACACTTTCGATACAACGATGAATATATTTTTCTACTTTATATACCGAAACAATAATAGAAATTAAGGGTTCGTACATAATCCATCCTTTACTATCACTTATTTCTCAATATATTCTTTATATTTTTAAACAATATTCGTAAACTAAAAGCATTTCTATAAAGTCGCCCCATAACAACAACTACTTCAGCATGACTTAAAAGTAATTTTCTTTGCCACTTTTTTATAAAAGGTAAAGAATTATCCGTATGCGTTTTTAAAAAATGTAACGGTTTTGACTCGTCTATTCGAGCATCCTTCTTATCCGTACCATAATAAACCAGCAATGCTTTAATAGCCGCTAATATAGTATATTTTGTGCATATCGGCACTAATTCCGGTGCATGGATAGTTGCTATACGTACATGTTCTTCCCAAGCAAGAAAACGACCATACTTATTAAGCATATAAGTAGTAAATTCTTTACTACGCATAATACTGTTTGTATTTTCATGACTATAATAATAAAGAGCTTCTTTATGAATACAGATATGTTTTGCTCGATAAAAAAGAGTAGGATTGATATACATGTCTTCAATAAGCATATCCACAGGAAAATATACATTTTCCCATAAAATTCGTTTATATAATTTCCCACAACTAAAATTAGGCAATTCATCTAATAAAATTTTCTTTTGAATGGTAGAGGTATCATCTGATTCATTCCAGCTATCCGAACAAGGAATAAATTTTCCGCTAGATTTTAAAATACTATGCCCTGCCATGACAATATCATAGGACCCTTCATTAGAAAAAGTAATCATCTTTTCTAATGTATCTTCCTTAATAAAATCATCAGAATCTAAAAAATATATCCACTCCCCCTCTGCTCTATGAAGCCCGGTATTACGAGCCGCACCTACTCCTTGATTTATTTTATGAATGACCACTATTTTATCATGGTACATAGCATATTCATCACAAATGCGACCACAAGAATCCGGTGAACCGTCATCAACGAGAATCAGTTCCCAATTCGTATACGTTTGATGCAATACACTTTCAATGCAACGATGAATATATTTTTCTACTTTATATACCGGAACAATAATAGAAATTAAGGGTTCGTACATATTGCTCTCCTAATGATTAATAAAAGTCTACAGCTCTAATATTTGTATAAATATTAGAAATTTAATAATTTACCTTAATACAACCTATTGTAAAAGAGAAAAAGGAGGCATTATGGAAAAAAAGTGTATTATTAAGAAAAGAAACGCTGTCCCGATACACCAATGTATCAAATTTTATTATCGTTATATAGGAAATGGTCGAACGCATGACGATTTTGTGGCATATATCTTTTGGTTAATTACAGAAAATTTTACAAACTCCAACAATCACCCCTATTCTTTTCACGATACTACACATCCTATCTGTGATCGCTCTCCGACCTATTTACGTCAATTATTTTCAGAAACGGAATCATTAACGGAATCCCAAATTAGTTGGATGATGTCTCATTTGGATTTATCAAAATTCATTGATTTAATTCATTGTTTACCTCTAGATACGAGAATGCTTTTATGTAAAGAGTTGCAAGAAAAAGGATATTCAGATATCACATTAGAAAATATGGATGAAAAATGTGCTGATTTATTCGTATCCATCGTACTACATACTCCAAAAGATAAGTAAAAAGAAGTGCGTATGCACTTCTTTTTACTTATCTATAAAGTTCTTTCTTACTTTTTACATAGCGAAGTTGTTCATCAGCTCGCAGCGTATACGCAGATACACCTGCAGCTCTCGCATAAAAACGCTTAAATACATCACTAAGTACTTCTACATCGTTTAAATCATAACTCTTATTTCGATTTGTTAGAAAAGCTTGCACAACCCAAGTCGATGTAGGGCACCAAAGTCCTGCATATACAATAGATGCTGTATTTTTTAAGGGAATTAAAAGAAGCATATCTACATAATTACATGCATCTTTTTGTAATTGTTCCTCCTGTATTTTCCGTCCTTGTTCTGTAGCAAGTAAATTTTTCAAGTTGACTATATCTCCGGTGCTTTTTAAATCACTATAAGATCGGTTTCTATAATAACCTCCATCATCCAATTGTAAAAGCAAGGTATCCGCTCGTTCCCCCTCCCACTGCGAAATGCCCAAAGAAGGGTAATCTCCGGCACTCGAACAAGATACATCATTATAAGTCCCTTCTACACCGGTTACAATAATCCCCTCTGCAATGTACTTAGCAAGTTCTTCCTTGTGCATAAATCATTTCTCCCTTCTTTCGTTTTTTATATAACTGTGCTACTTCTTGTTGTAACTTTTCAATAGATTTTCGTAAATGAACCATTTCTTCCCTTGTATCAGAAAGCTCTTTTGCTAACCATGCTAATTGTTTCTTATGAAACTCATAACTTTTTTCTGTAATTGCTATGAATTGACGAACAATAGCCGCTAACGCAGCAATAACGGTCAAAAAAGGAAGAAATTCTCGTAATAAACTGCTCATCGTAAGCTCACCCCTTCTTGTTCTTGGATAGATTCCTCTTTTTTATCTCCTTTTTTAAGCAACGATAAGCTTTCAATAAGACATTCAATAACATAGGGTGCTATTATTTTCCATATACGTTTCCATTGTACTTTCATAAGTCACCTCCTTACAAAAAAGACCGAGTCTTATAGGCTCGGTCTTTCTTATTTATCCGTCAGAACGAAGTGCAGCAGTTACAGTAAGCTCAATACCTGCTACCGGATATTTCTGTAAATTCCCGATAGCTTCTCCTGCACTATGCAATGCTTCATCATTAGCTTTCGGGTCAATACGAGAAAAAGAAAGTTGCTTATGCTTTCCGGTCTCTTCATTAGTTACAGATACAATCAATCGATTCTTTTCTACCACTTTAGATATTGCCATATGTCAGTTCCTCCTCTTTATCAACTTATTTAAGCTCTTCTTCCTTAGTTGTGATGATAAGTGCACGCTTCAAGTCGTTCGCTTTTACACCTTTCGTAGTCATCAAAACAGGAATAATTTGATTAGCACCATTCTGCACATCGACTAAAGTTAATTCCTCTCTCGGATTGGGAACATCGATTGCTAAAGTGCCTTGATCATTAGTGTTGAATACCATTCTTAACTTCTTTACTTCCATCATATACTTCTCCTTTCAAACTGGAAATACGCTCCGGAGCAGAGAGTTCTCTCTCTATTACTTACCATTCTTAAATTCTTATTTTGGTTGCAAAGATTTCTGTATAGAATAAAAAGTATTCCGAATTTCTTTCTTACACTTCCGAATGCTATGTCTGCTGACACCTAATTTTTCTGCTAATTGTCTTTCACTCAAATAACCGGTAAGTAATTTTCTGAAAACTTCTAATGCTTGTCTAGATAGCTGCTTGTCAAATTCCTTTAAAAAACAAGAGATTTCTTCTCTTTCCAGCCTTACATAAATTTCTTCACTACTTTTCTCTTTTATGATTCCGCTTACTTCATGAATCCAACGCTTCTTTTCTCTCCGAAAATAATTTGCTCGTTCAAATCGTAGTATTTTAGATATCATGGTCGAAAATTTTGCTTTCTTTACATCGTAGCTTTCTATTCTTTCACAAAAAATTATCCACAAAGCTTGTTCCAAATCTTCTCGAAATCGATAAACGAAAGGAGCTGTTATAAGCTTTTTTACTAAAGGAATATATCGTTGACAGAGTATGTCTTTGGCTGCTCGATTCCCTTTTCTATAAGAAAGTATTAATTCTTCATCACTTAGTCTGTTAAAGTTGTTCATAATCGACTCATTTCTTACCCTATCCATTTTCACAAGAATGGATACATATGTTGAAATTCGTCTGTGAGAGTTCCGGAACAACGAATATATCTCTAGCCTACCAAAAAGAGAGGCTTTTTCTTTTTATAAAAAGCAACCTTACAACACCCATTAACATAAAACAATGACCTGCTACTCTCTAAAAACAGTAACAACAAAAAAGAACAGCTTTTAACTGCTGCCCTTTTTATTTAAGGATTGCACTGATGTGGTGACCATCCTTTTAATTCACTTAACGCTTTATTAACCTTATTTACCTTTTTTAGAACTTTTTATTTCTACATCTATTTTCGATAATATGAAAGGTAAATGATTATATGGTTTTTCCCTACTATATAACATAAGCAATCTCCTTTTTTCAGAATACCTTTATACGTTAAGTGCATCGTAACACTATATTTAGAAAACAAAAAAGAGTAGTTTTCATCACTACTCTTTTTATTGATTCAAAAATTACTTGATAAGCTGATTAACCAAAGCTTTCAAAGACTCTACTTCTTTATTTAAATTTTCAATCTGCTCTTTCTGCTCATGGTTTTCAGCCTTCAAATCACGTACTACTTCTTCAAAAACATAAACGGAAGTTACCGGTCCTTTTCTATATGCTTCTTCCTGTTTTTCTTCCTTGTTTCCGGATCCTACCTTCCAGGTCACACCCAAATTCGTCATAAACTTGTTATGACCTCCATAGGATACGCCAGCATTAATCATCTTACTTTCATTCTGATAATGTGCTATCCCCAATGCTAATGCACTGCTTCCTCTATAGTTACCATAACCTGCCATTATCTGCGTCGGTTCTAACGGATCATACTGCATCGGTTTTAACGCTGCCAAGGCGGCTGCCTGTGCTCCCATTCCACTCCAGTCTACAGGCTTTGTCATTTCCTTTAGCTGTGCTACGTTTACCGCATCCGTATCTTCCGTTCCTGCCGCCGCTCCTGTTATTTGTCGAGTAACTCCATTATCAACACTTCCTATAGATACTGCATTTCCTGTCGCTTTCCATTCTGCACCGGTTCGACCATTCGATAAATAACCTGCCATCCCCGCTGCTCGATTTGCTATACTTCCTGCACCGATAGTATACGAATCGTCTATCTGAGCAAATGCTCCTCTTCCTAAGGCTAAGGAGTTGTTACCTTGTGCAAATCCGCCCATACTTGCAAAAGAATTATTTCCTTTAGCAGTAGAGTTTTCACCTAAAGCGGTTGCCGCTTTTCCACTTGCTGTACTTCCTTCACCTAATGCTACGGCATAACGACCTTTTGCCTTACTGTCTACGCCAAAATCCAAGGAGCTGTCTCCTATCGCCTGAGAACGCAAACCTCCTGAAAAAGAGTTTTCTCCAACGGATTCCGTATTATTCCCGGTAGCTAATGAGTATGCTTCGGTTTCACTTCCTGCAGCAAAAGATGAATGTGCACTGGCTTTAGACAATGTTCCTATAGCAGTAGATTGTCGTCCGCTGGCTTCCGTTTTCCATCCCATAGCTGTAGATATAACTCCAGTTGCTTTGGTTTCCATACCCATAGCAGTAGAAGCATCCCCACTTGCTTCGGTTTGATTTCCTGCAGCAAAAGATGAATGTGCGCTGGCTTTAGACAATGTTCCTATAGCAGTAGATTGTTGTCCGCTGGCTTCCGTTTTCCATCCCATAGCTGTAAATATAACTCCAGTCGCTTTGGTAGAGTCACCCATAGCTGTAGAGGCAACCCCGGATGCTTCTGTTCGTAATCCGCCGGCAAAAGAAGCTGCTCCTGTTGCTTGAGATAAGTTACCCAGAGCAGTCGATGATTGACCGCTTGCTTTATTATTAAGCCCGGCAGTAAAATAAACTACCCCTGTCGCTTCAGATCCTTCACCAAAAGCTGCTGCATTCGTTCCAGTCGCCTTAGTTTTATAACCTGTTGCAACAGAGTTTCTTCCTTCCGCCTGTGTGTTTTCACCTGCCGTAAAAGAATTTTCTCCCATTGCTTTAGTTGCATATCCGGTCGCTACTGCACGAATTCCTTGCGCTTCCGTTCTTTCTCCCATAGAGAATGAATATTCACCCTTTGCTAATGGACTGGTATTTGATTCTACCTAACTATAAAAAATACTCCCTGTTCCATAAGTAATCAATTGACTTATAATCAATGCACATAATATTTTATTTTTCTTCATAATTATCACCTTTAAAAAAATATATAGTAATCAATTTATTATACCTATTATTTATAATAAAAACAAATAATAATCTAATTTTAAACAAAAATTTCTTACTAAAAACAACCGATATAATTCGTAAGAGATTTTAAAAAACATAAAATTATCGATTAGTTACAATTTCCGGATATAAATCATGCTGCAATAATCTATGGGTAGCAAATTCTTCCCATTTAGTATCTTCTTTTCCATAATTGCAATAAGGATCAATAGAAAGTCCGCCTCGAGGCAGGAATTTTCCCCATACCTCTATATATCTGGGATCAAGTAAGGAAATTAAATCATTCATAATAGTATTTACACAATTTTCATGAAAATCTCCATGATTTCTATAACTGAAAAGATATAATTTTAAAGACTTACTTTCTACCATATAGGCATCCGGAATATAGGAAATATAAAGGGTAGCAAAATCAGGTTGTCCTGTTTTCGGGCAAAGACTCGTAAATTCAGGGCAATTAAATTTAACAAAAAAATCTCTATATGAATGTGCATTGGGTATTTTTTCTAATATTTCGGGTTGATAAAAAAAAGTATACCTCGTATTTTGATTTCCCAATAAAGTAAGAGATTCTAATCCATTTTTTGAGTTGCTCATAAAAACTCCTATTCTTTACAAAGTTTTAAAAACAAGGATTGCCATGCCGGTTCTTTACATTTTCCTCCGGCAGAAAGAGTACGTGTGACACTGGTTACTTTTTTAATACCACGTGCAGTCATACAGGAATGTTCCCCTTCAATATGTACGATAACATCAGAAGAGTCGGTAACCTCTTCTATAATTTCCCGAATATCCTGTCCGATACGTTCTTGAATTTGCAATCTTTTAGATACTGCATCTGCAATGCGTGCGACTTTAGAAAGTCCGATAACTCGTCCACAAGGAATATATCCTACAGATACTTTCATATTGTACATAAGAGCGATGTGATGTTCACAATAAGAAAAAATAGGAATGTCTTTCACAACAACAAGCCCTTCTTCTGAGGATGTAAATGTTTTTCCAAAATTTTTAGCAATTTCTTCATTGGATATATTCGTATATGCAAGTTGTTCTTCTATCATTTCTGCAAAACGACGAGGTGTTTCTAAAAGTCCTTCTCGCATCGGATTTTCACCGACTGCTTCCAAAATAAGACGCGCTGCTTTTTCCAGTTTTTTTAAATCCACCATTATACACCTCTCTTATCAGGACTCCATATAATTTTATGTAGTTGTACTTGCACGCATACTTCACTAAGTTCTTTTTCTTTAACATAATCAACTAATGCTGCAGGGGTTATTTTTCCCCATACAGGACTCACATAAAAAGCAGGCTTTTCTGTAGTAAAATATTTTTTTATAATCATCTGCATATCATCTAAATCTCGCTGAGAGCTGACTACAAACTTAAGAACATCTTTTGAAGTAAGTTCTTTAAAGTTTTCAAGACGCATATGAGATTTTACGCCGCTATCACTACATTTATAATCCATTGTATAAAATAGATTTTTCGGTCTTTGGGAAAGAAGAGGCACAGCTCCATTTGTTTCTACATTCATTTCATACCCTGCTCTATCCAATTCTTCACAAAGTTCCTGTAAGGGTTGTAATAAGGGTTCTCCACCGGTAAAAGTAATGCGTTTCCAAGGATAGGAAGCAATTTTTGTTAGCAGTTCTTCTTTTGTAAGAAAAATAGAAGCATCGGATGAACAAAGTGCATAAGAAGTATCACAATAAGTACAGCGTAAATTGCAACCGGCAAATCTTATAAAAATTGCCATATAGCCGGTCCTTTTCCCTTCTCCGTCAATACTGTCAAAAATTTCTACGACAGGAAATTTATGCCTCATAAGTAGCTACATTCCCTTCCGTTTCTTCAACAGAAACACGCACACAATGCGGAATTTGATCGTAAATCCACTTAGCTATATTTTCTGCTGTCGGATTTCTATCTTTAATTACATCATTGATACATACATGGTCTAATTGGTTAACCACTTTTTTAATATGTGTAAAATCTACAACCATTCCGTTATGATTTAATGTTTCACTTTGTGCGGTAACGGTAATAATCCAGTTGTGACCATGTAATTTTGTACATTTACTTTCATATTCCAAAGAAAGGATATGTGCTCCGCTGATTTCCATTCTTTTAGTTATGGTATACATCTTATCTACCTTTAACCTTTCTAACGAGAGGATCTATAATTCCATTCATAGCAAAAGCTCTTTCTCTATCAATACAAGTACCACAGGTACCACAAGGATCTTCTTGCCCTTCATAACAACTCCAAGTCAATTCATAGGGAGTTCCTAATGCCAATCCCGTTTTTATAATTTCTGCTTTATTTTTATCTGCAAAAGGAAAAACAAGATGTACTTTGTTATAAGTACCTAAAGAAATAGCATTTGCTATCGAAGAAAGAAATTTTTCTGAACAGTCGGCATAAGCATTGCCTGCTGCATCGTCCGCATGTGCTCCGATATATATATCAACCTCATCATCTTCATACAAACCGGCAGCTAAACTGGCAGCTGCTGAGAGCATCAATCCATTTCTAAAAGGAACATAAGTGGAAACTTTTCCGTCTTTTGTTTTTTGTATCTGCTCTTCATAACTTGTATGTTCAATTTCTTTAGTAGAATGACTCAATAAAGCACATTTTGAATGATTAAAAATAGAAGAAAGATTCAACTCCACATGTTTTACATGATAGTATGCTGCTATTTTTCGAGCAGATTCCAATTCCTTTTCATGTTTTTGTCCATAAAAAATAGAAGCAGCACATACATTGTCTGCTCCCAATTCATGAACAGCAACGGAAAGACATGTCGTCGAATCAACTCCGCCACTGCATAATATAATGGCTTTTTTCATACAACCTCCTGTTTTTTATAGTTGGTTCTCAGAATAGACAACTTTTACAACGGACTCATTATAGCATATTTATTATCGCCATGTATGATAATTTTTTTACAAAATTTTATATTATTTTTTATAAACCTACTATATATAGTATCTCTAAAATTTGAAAACACTTCTATACTAAAATGTCATAAGACAAGTATTTTTGAATCTGCTAAAATAAAGTTATTCACAAGGTTATTCAACTTATCCACAAGAAAAAGATTGAGATTTTATCGAAAAAAAATTTTTAACCATTTCACTTTTTCACAAAATTTCACATATTTACACAAAATTTTATTCACTAATTCACAAGCAAGAAAGGGATTTACATGGATATTTTTTCGTTATGGTCGAAAGCATTAGAAGTTATCAAAGTGCAAGACCCTCAATACTACGAACCTATTACAAAAGGTATCTTTCCTAAAACTTGGGAACAAGGCATATTTACTATTATTTTAACTACTTCTGACCAACCTTGGATTTTAGGATGGTTTAAAGCAGTTTATCAAAAGAAATTGGAATCTATTATTACTTCCTTAATAGGACAACCTACAACGATTCAAGTCATTTCTGATGATAAAAAAGAAGAATGTATCGAGAAATCAGACTCTCCTATAAAAGAAAATACGACCTCAGCACCTTTTCCGGAAAAAACGACCGACTTTGTATCACAGGAAAAAGTACCTGACTTTATGAAAACTGTGACCTCCGGTGAATACAATCATGTACCTTTACCCAGTATTCATGACAAAATAAAAAATAAGTCCACTTTATCTTCGGATAATTTATTTGATAACCAAACAAAAGCAACGGAAAGTGAAATTTTAAGTGAACAAGTGACAATTGACCCACAATTTACTTTTGACACTTTTATACATGGACCGAGCAATGAATTAGCATTTAGAGCGGCTCGTTCTGTTGCCGAAGCAGCGGTACTTGGAAAAACGGATCGCCGAACGAATCCTCTTTTTATTTATGGACCGTCCGGACTTGGAAAAACGCACTTATTACATGCTATTTGTAATTATATTCATGAACAAGCACCTGCACTCAATGTTCTTTTTGTAACAAGTGAAACTTTTTTAAATCATTTAATTCGATCGATTGAAACCTCTTCTATGGAGCAATTTAGAAGACGTTATCGTCATGTCGATTATTTCTTAATGGACGATGTACAATTATTTTCAGGAAAAAATTCATCACAAGTAGAAGTATTTAATACTTTTAATGTCCTGTTTGATAATAAAAAACATATTATTTTAACCAGTGATCGTACACCTCAAGACATCGAAAAATTGGAAGATCGTATCAAAACACGTTTCTCCAGTGGACTCATTGCACCGATTGAACCTCCGGATTATGAAATGTGTTCCGTTATCTTACTGAAAAAAGCGGAAAATGACAATATACTTCTTCCGGAAGAAGTTGTTAATTATATTGCAGGGCATATTCATACCAATGTTCGTGAACTTAACGGAGCGTATAATAAGTTAGTAAGCAATGCTATATTAACAAAACAAGAAATCACATTAGAAAATACCAAAGAACTCTTACGTGATATTATTCCTTTCGATAAAAAGAAAGAATTAAATATGGATTTTATTACGGATGTAGTTTGTCAATATTACGGTATATCTAAGTCCAGTGTGTTATCCAAAAGTCGTCCAAAGAAAATAGTAACACCAAGACAAATGGCAATGTATTTCTGTAGACAGGAACTGAATGAATCTTATCCTAATATTCGTGACTTTTTTAAACGTAAAGATCATACCACTGTAATGTATGCTTGCGAGCGTGTCGATGAAGATTTAAAAACAAAACCTGCTATTAAAGAAGATTATGATAAAATTAAGAAGATATTAGAAAGTAGATAACCTACGATAAATACTGAATTTTTCAGATTTTTAAAATTTCTGCGTATAACTCTATGAAAAAGGCTGTTAATAAACTGTGATTAAATATATTTCATAAAAATCAGTGAATTAGGTGAAAATACAAAAAATCTGTTCACAAGATTTTCAACAAGTAAAAAAATAGTATTTATCGTTTATTCACTAATTTATTCACTTATTCACAGCCACCTACTACTATTACTACTATTTTTTAGAAAAAATCATTTACGGAGGAGCTACCATGAAAGTTAGATTTGATAAAAACATACTAAGTCATGCACTGGATATGGTTCAACGTGCAGCTCAAAATAAAATTACATCAAATACCAATAACGGTATTTTGATTATTGCTAAAGATAATAAAGTAACCTTACAAGCTAATGATTATACCATCGGTATAAAAACAACTTGTGATGCTATTGTAGAAGAAGAAGGAGACGTAGTTATTGCCTCTCCGCAAATGCCGGGAATGATTCGTTTATTACCGGGTAATGAAGTCATTATGGAAAACGATCATAGAGATACTCTATGTCATTTTAAAGCAGGTAGTGCACATTATCGTTTTCCTACTCGTTCTTATGATGATTTTCCTTTAGTAGAAGAAATGGATAGAGTCAATGTATGTAAATTACGTTGTTCTGATTTTATAGAAACTACTCGTTTAGTTTCTTATGCAGCAGCTGCAGAAAAGAATAATCCGGTATTTAACGGTATCTATTTTGAAATTAAAGGTAGTGTATTTGCTATGGCTGCTACCAATACTCATCGTTTAGCAACTAAAGATATGTCACTTACCATGCCGGCTACCTCAGAAGGTCGTATGATTGTTCCTTCCGGAATTTTATCTGATGTTTGCAAATTACTTCCTGTTGAAGAAGATGCGGAAGTGGAAGTTTCATGGGCAAAGAGTCATGCTGCTTTTACTTTTGGAAATACTTATTTTATTACCAATTTAATCAGTGGCCAATATCCGGATTATCATAGAGTTATTCCTTCCCGTTTTGATGTGGAAGCTGTGTTTAATTTAAAAGAATTATCGGATGCTATTCGTATGGTAAGTCCGATTTCAAGAGATGTAAGTTATAATACGGTTAATTTTAATTTTGACGATAATCAGGTAGAAATTTATGCAGAAGATTCTGATATCGGAGGTTCTAAAGTTTCAATTCCTGCTAAATTATCCGGTTTACTTCCTTTATCTATTATCTTTAATTGTTCTTATATTGAAGATATATTAAAACATTCTACGGGTGATACGATTACTTTACATTTGATGAATCGTGGACCGATGTTGGTAGAACAGGAAGAAGATAAAAATTATAAATATGTAGTAACTCCGATGAGAGGTAAATAATATGCATACATGGCCGATGAAAGGCGAATATATTCAGCTCGATCAATTATTAAAAAAATACGATATTATTGCTTCCGGTGGGCAAATCGGTGCTTTTTTAGAAATGCATGAAGTATTTTTAAATGGAAATAAAGTATGTGAAAAAAGAAAGAAAATCCGAGTAAATGATGTGTTAATGATTGATGGAGAAGAATATCAAATCGTTGGAGAATAAGGATGCAATGTACGTCTTGTCGATTGATTCAATTTCGTAATTTCATAGATAAAAGTATATTTCCTGATAAGAATTTAACGATTTTAACAGGAGTAAACGGTGCCGGAAAGACCAACGTTCTGGAAGCTATTTATATGGCTTCTATAGGACGTTCTTTTCGTACGCATCAAGAAATGGAATTAATAGGATTTCCTTTTGATGAATGTACAATTTTATTATATTTTATTGTGCGAGATATGGAGCATGAAATTAAAGTAAAATTATCTAAAAACAAAGGTAAAAAACTGTTTTTAAATGATAACCAAGTATCTCGTAAAGAATTGCTTGGTTTATTTCGCAGTGTTTTATTTACGCCGGATGAGATGAAACTTATCAAAGGAGTTCCTAAAGATAGAAGACGTTTTATAGATATGGAATTATCTCAAATTAATCCCCGTTATTATGAAGAACTCAGTCGATATAATCGGGCTGTTTCTCAGCGTAATGCTGCTTTTAGAAATGCAAAATATACAGGAAAAATGCCGGATGTGGATATGTGGGATATGCAAATTGCATTGGGAGCTTCTTATTTAGTAAAGAAACGATTGGAAGCTATTCGTAAGATGAATAAAACGGTTTTACAAATGCAATCGATTTTAACGAATGATAAAGAAGAATTACAGATTGTTTATAAGCAGTTTGCATCAGAAAAAATAGAAACGGATGTAGATTGGTATATTCATAAATTGGTACAAAATAGAGAAGAAGATTTCCGATTGGGGCATACTTCGATAGGTCCTCATCGAGATGATTTAATTTTTTTTCTCAATGGTAAAAATATAGATTCTTTTGGGTCACAAGGACAACAAAGGACGGCTATTTTAGCTATGAAATTAGCTGAAATACAATTTATAAAAGAAGAAACAGGAGCTTATCCTATCTTATTATTAGATGATGTGACAGGTGAATTGGATGAGCAACGAAGACAAGCTCTTTTGGGATATATAAAAGAACATCATGTGCAAACAATTATGACTACGGCAGTTTTGCCTACTGTTGATTATGGTGTGACTTATACTATAGAAAAGAGAGGTATAGGAGGTTCTGATGTCTTATCAAAGTAAAGGATTTTTTCAAAAAGCATCAGATATTTTATCCGAAAAGCATAGAAGATTTATGGAAAGCGATGGTTTTCAGTATTTTCTTTTTAGGCAAAAATGGATAGATTTTGTAGGAGAAGTTCTTGCGAAAGAATCCTATATTTCCGGTGCTACAGACTCTACTTTATATGTACAAGCTACTAATTCTGTATGGATTCATCAATTAACTATGATGAAAGAACAAATTTTAGCTAAGATACAACAAGATTCTTTTGGAAAACGTTTTAAAGATATACGTTTTCGTATAGGAACTAAAGAAACTAAAAATAAGCCTAAAAGCACAGTAGATAGTATTAATGCACGTCGTTTATTGGAAAAGAAAATATGCAGTACCGAATTATCAAAAGAAGAGAAAAAATGGATAGAAGAATGGGTTGCTGTGCATGTTTCACATGATTCCTTAGTTCCTATTTTTTCTCAGATGATGGAAGATACGTTAAAAAAAAGAAAAGGACAATTAAAAGAGGGATATCGTGCTTGTGTAAGTTGTGGAACTTTAATAGAACCTGAAAAAGTATGTTGTGATGCTTGTATACGAAAAACTTCTATAAAAAAAAGAAATCAAATTATTTCTTTATTAAAAAAATATACGCATTATGGATACGAAATGGTATCACATGTTATTCCTTGCTCTTATCGTGAATATGCAGAGGCACATGAATTTGTAGTATTGCAATGTGAAGAACAAATTTATAATCGAGTCGATATTATAAATAATAAAAGAAAATTATTATCTCTTCTCATACATAAACCGATGGAAGAAATCACAGAACAGGAAGCTCAGGAAAAATTTACACAACTTCGAGAAAAAAAGTGGTAAAAAAAAGACCGGTATTTACCGGTCTTTTTAGTTCATGTTGAAATCATTTCAAAAATAGTTTTAATAAAGAAAAGTGTAAGTACAATGATAATAATCGGTTTGACAGTACGAACACCACCCTTTTCAAAAGCTTTGGCTCCGAGCCAATTACCTAATATATTGAATGCACCGGCTATGAGTCCGAGCATCATATATACATTCCCATTGGCTAAAAATACAGCGAGTGCAGTGTAATTGGTAGTTAAATTAATGAATTTAGAAACACCGTTAGCAGTAGTCAGTTTCATATGAGCTAATCCGGTTAATAATAAAATAAGAAAGGTACCTGTACCCGGGCCGTAAAAACCATCATAAATACCTATAAGTAAGGAACAAATCATTGAAATAATAATGGTCTTTTTTTCTTCATATGGCACTGCTTCGGAAGAAAAAGAATTCCCTCTTAGTACATAAAAAGCAGTTAATGGAAGAATAAAAAGAATAATAATTTTAAATAGAGATTGATCTAATAAAAGTGCTAAATGAGAACCTGTGAAAGAGCCTAAAAAAGCACAAATCGTACAATATAAAGCGATTTTCCATGTAATATATCCATTTTTAGCATATTTATAAGTAGCTAAAGTTGTTCCCATGGAAGAAGATAGTTTATTGGTACCTATAACAGCATGCATGGGCATACCTGTCATCATAAAAGCAGGTATGGAAATAAGTCCGCCGCCACCGGCAACTGCATCGATAAATCCGGCTAAAAAAGTAAGAGGACAAACAATAAGATAGGAATAAAAAGATATATCCATAAAGACCTCATTTCTATGGTAAGTATTAAAGAATGGATTTATTATAGCAGAAAAATAAAGATGTAAAAATGGCTATTTATTATTTAGCCGGCAGACAGATAATGATACAATAAGAATATAGAAAAATGATGTTTTATCTAAAGAAAGGAGATTTTTATGAAAAAAATAGATGTTCATTTGCAAGATGATTCTTATTCTATTTTTATAGGTAGAAATTTTCTTTCTGGTATAGGTTCTTTAATAAAAAATAAATATTCATTTGATAAAGTTGCCATTGTTACTGATGATATTGTAGATTCTTTATATGGTGAAGTAGTAGAAAATTCGTTATTAAAAGAATATATTTCAGCTCGTCGTATTGTTATACCTCATGGAGAATGCAGCAAAAATTTAGACATGTTGAGATATATATATAATCAGTTAACGGATTTTGGTATAACTCGTAGTGATTTATTACTTACACTTTCCGGTGGTGTTATCGGAGATTTAGGTGGATTTGCTGCATCTACTTATCTACGTGGGATTCCTTTTATACAAGTACCTACTACTATTTTGGCACAGGTAGACAGTTCTGTGGGTGGAAAAGTAGCTATTGATTTAGATGGTGGAAAAAATTTAGCAGGCAGTTTTTATCAGCCGAAAGCAGTGTTTATAGATGTAGATGTTATAAAAACTTTGTCTGTACATTATTTTTATGATGGATTGGCAGAAGCTGTAAAATGTGGTTGTATTGGGGAACTTTCTTTATTTACTCTTTTTGAATCTATAAAAATGAAAGAAGATATAGAAAAAAATTTAGAAAATATAATAGAAAAGAGTTGTCAATATAAAGTTTCTATCGTAGAAAAAGATGAAAAAGAGTCAGGACTTCGTATGCTTTTAAATTTTGGACATACCTTAGCACATGCTTTAGAAAGTTTTAAAAATTATCAGGGAATTTCTCATGGAGAAGCGGTGTCTATCGGAATGAGCGTTATTACTGAAAATACAGAACGTATGGGACTTACAGAAAAAGGAACTGCAAAAAAAATAAAAGAAATACTTTCTCTTTTGCATCTTCCAATAAAAACATCTATTTCTATTGAAAAGTTAATGCCTTATATTATGCATGATAAAAAAATACGAGGAGATTTTATTACTTTAGTTATTTTAGAATCTATAGGAAATCCTAAACTTATAAGAGTACCTTTAGAACAGATATCTACATATCTTGCTACAGGAAGTTCCTTATGAATATAAAAATTACACCCTCTTTTTTACAAGGAAAGATAGAAATCCCTTCTTCTAAAAGTGAAGCACATCGTCTGTGTATCGGAGCTGCTTTAGCAGAAGGAACCAGTTACATAGAAAATATTACTCTTTCTAACGATATAGAAACTACCATGCATATTTTATCTGCATGGGGAGCTACTTTTTCTTGTATAGAAAAAAAGAACAATGGAAAATATATCTATAAAATACAAGGTGGTTTATCTACTAAAAAAGGAGTAGTAGAAGTAGATTGTATGGAATCAGGTTCTACACTTCGTTTTTGTATTCCGCTCGGTTTGTTTCTTAATAAAGAAATGAAATATGATAGACAGGGGCATCTTGCACAAAGACCTATATATCCTTATGTAGATTGTTTAAAAAAAGCAATCTTTCTTGAAGAAGAAAAGACTTTGCTTGTTAAAGGAAGTATAGTTCCTTCTGTTTATACATTACCTGGAAATAGCAGTTCTCAATTTTTTACTGGTCTTTTTATGGTATGTCCTCTTTTGGATGGAAATTCTATTATTAATATTATTCCTCCTTTAGAATCATCTTCTTATCTTGCTGTTACTAAACAATGTTTATCTTTATTTGGTATATCTATCAGTAAAGAAAATACATATACATATAAAATAGAAGGAAATCAGACATATAAAAATGGAAAATTTAGAATATCCGGAGATGATTCACAATCTACTTTTTGGATAGCGGCAGCTTCTCTTTATGGAGATATTAGTATACAAGGACTTTCTAAAAATTCTTTACAAGGCGATGCTGTTTTTCAAAAATTTATTTCTCAAATGAATGGAAAACTTTATTGGAATCAAGAAGAATTATGTATAAAAGAAACTCTTTTAACGGCGTATAATTTTGATGTATCGGATTGTCCGGATTTATTTCCTGTTTTAGCAGTAGTTTGTGCTTTATCAAAGGGAAAATCTATTATTAAGGGAGTATCCAGAGTACGTTTAAAAGAGTGTGATCGTGTGCATGCGATGACAGTGGAATTATCCAAAATAGGTGCTAAGATAAAAGAAAATGCAGAGGAAGTTATCATTGAAGGAGTTTCTTCTTTTTCGGGAGGTGTCGTTTCTTCATGGAATGATCACCGCATAGCTATGGCATTGGCAGTAGCTTCTTGTCGCTGTAAAAAAGAATTACTTATAGAGCAAGCCGAATGTGTTAATAAATCTTATCCTTTATTTTGGAAAGATTTTCAAAAGTTGGGCGGTTACATCAAAAAAGTATGAATGTTTCACGTGAAACATGGTAGGAGAATATATGGGTAATACATTAGGGAATGCATTTAAAGTCACTATATGGGGTGAATCTCATGGGAAAGCTATCGGTTGTGTTATAGATGGACTTCCTGCCGGTATTTCTTTAGAATGGGAAGAAATAAAGAAAGAAATAAAACGTCGCATTCCCGGTGTTTATTCGTATGTCAGTCATAGAAAAGAAATGGATTCTTTTGAAGTGCTGAGTGGATATTTTAATAATCACACTACAGGTACGCCTTTAACCGTTATTATAAAAAATGAAGATGCAGATTTTTCCTCTTATGAAAAAATAAAAGATAGTATGCGACCTGGACATGCCGATTATACGGGTTTTATAAAATATAAAGGATTTAATGATTATCGTGGCGGCGGACATTTTTCCGGACGTATAACAGCACCTCTTGTGTTTGCAGGAGCCATTGCCAGACAATTATTAAAGAAAAAAGGAATAAGCATATCCTCGCATATACAGCAGATAGGAGCTATATGTGATAAAAAATATAATCCTTTGGGAGAAAAACAAGATGTTTTAGATTGTTTATCAAAATCTTCTTTTCCTGTTTTAGATGCTGTCGTTGAAGAATCTATGAAAAAAGAAATAGAAAAAAAGATGCAAAATAAAGATTCTGTCGGTGGTATTGTAGAATGTATGGTACAGGGAGTACCTGTCGGTTTAGGAAATCCTTTTTTTGATTCGGTAGAAAGTGTATTGTCACATGCTTTATTTTCTATTCCTGCTGTTAAAGGAGTAGAATTTGGTGATGGTTTTGCTATGGCACAAGGTTATGGTTCTAACAAAAATGACATTATGCAAATTGGCGATGGAAAAATAAAGATGACATCCAATCATAATGGTGGAATTTTAGGTGGTATTACGAATGGTATGCCTCTTATTTTTAGAGTAGCAATAAAACCTACACCATCTATTGGTATTCCGCAATCAACTGTGAATATTAAAACAAAGGAAAATACAATGCTTACTATAGAAGGTCGTCATGATCCTTGTATTGTTCCTAGAGTTGTTCCTGTGGTAGAAAGTGTAGCAAGCATTGTTCTATTGGATATATATAAATTATCTCAGTTTGAATAAGAAAGTTAGATATGAAAGCAGCTTTAATTGGTGAAAAATTAGGACATAGTTATTCTAAATGGATTCATGAAATAAGTTTTGAAAAACAAGGAATTGTAGCTTCTTATGATTTACTGGAAATTTCTAAGGAAGATTTAAAAAATAAAGGAAAGTCTATTCTTTCTCTATATGATGGATATAATATAACGATTCCTTATAAAGTGGAAATTTTATCTCATATAGATGTTATATCCGAAGAAGCAAAGCGTATCGGTGCTGTGAATACCTTAGTAAAAAAAGGAAAACAATGGATGGGAAAAAACACCGATTATTTCGGTTTTTCTAAATTGTTAGAGTCTATAGATATTAATTTAAAAGATAAAGAAGCAGTAGTATTAGGTACAGGCGGTGCTTCTCGTGCGGTAATTACTTGTCTGGCTGATAAAGGTTGTTCTTCTATATATGTTGTGAGTCGATTTCCTTCATCTGTTGATGCATCAATGCTTTCTTTCTTGGAACAAGAAAAAGCTGTTCTTTGTGATTATAAAAAGTTATCATCTTTACAAGCGGAATTACTTGTTAATATTACACCTGTTGGTATGTTTCCTCATAATGAAAAAATGCCTATAGAATCAAAAATAATAGATTCTTTTAACGTAGTCATTGATATCATTTACAACCCTATAGAAACTACTTTGCTTTTAGAGGCTAAGAAACAAGGTAAAAAAACAGCTAACGGTCTTATGATGTTAATTTATCAAGCACTCAAAGCGGAAGAATACTGGTTAGGACGAGAAATAGAAGAAGAAAAATGTAAGGAAATTATAATATGCATAGAAAACCAATTACAAAAAATATATTCCTTATAGGTATGCCCGGTGCAGGTAAAAGTATGATTGGAAAAATTCTTTCTGAGAATCTTTTTTTACCTTTTTATGATGCAGATATTTATTTAGAGTCTTCTATAGGAAAATCAATATCTTCTTTGTTTATACAAGGAGAAGATATTTTTAGAGATATCGAAACGGAAATATTAAAAAAGTTAGTATTAAAAAAGGCTATTATTGCTACAGGAGGTGGTGTTATTGTAAGAAAAGAAAATAGGGAACTTTTAAAAAAAGAAGGTTTTGTATTTTTTATTGATAGAAAAATAGAAGATATAAAAAAAGATATTCAAAAAGAATATCGTCCTTTATTACGAAAAGGTGTATCTTTAGAATCTTTATATGAAGAACGATTCCCTTTATATAAAGAAGTAGCAGATTTTCACATTCTTAATAAAGGGAGAATCAGTGAGGTGATAGATGAAATACAAGAAAAAATAAAACAACTCCATATATTACAAAAAGTGTAAAGGAGAATCCGTATGGTAGATAAGCATATAGATGTAGATCGTTATAAAATAAAACAAAATGAAACGGTAAATTTACATAATATACCTACTTTTTGTGATATAGCTATTGAAAAAAACGAAGTTAAACAAGAATTATTTCCTGCTGTAATTCATGAAATGAAAAGTTGGCAAGAAAAATTATATGCAGAAAAGAAATACGGATTAACTTTTGTTTTACAAGCTATGGATGCGGCCGGTAAAGATAGTACGATAAATCATGTTTTTTCAGAATTAAATCCGAGCGGATTATTTGTAAAATCTTTTAAAGAACCTACTTCTTTAGAAAGTAGTCATGATTATTTATGGCGTATCCATAAAGCATTACCTGCTCGTGGTGAAATAGTTATATTTAATCGTTCACAATATGAAGAAGTGATAGTAACTCGTGTACATCAACTTTTAGAAAAAGAATCTTTCCCGACTTCTTTGATAACGAATCATATTTGGGAAGAACGATATGAACAAATTATGCATTGGGAAAAATATTTAGCACAGAATGGATTTCCCATGATTAAGATTTTTTTGCATGTGTCTAAAAAAGAACAAGAAAAACGTTTAATAGATCGTATTTCCAGACCGGAAAAGAATTGGAAATTTGCATTT
Source organism: Dialister pneumosintes (assembly GCF_001717505.1). NCBI lineage: Bacteria > Bacillati > Bacillota > Negativicutes > Veillonellales > Veillonellaceae > Dialister > Dialister pneumosintes. Next base: position 1,169,272 of record NZ_CP017037.1, on the reverse strand, counting down.
TCTGATATTTTAGAACGAAAATATTGGAATAAATATCAAGAATATTATGAAGAATTATTATCTAAGACATCCACTTCTTATGCACCTTGGTATATTGTTCCGGCTGATGATAAGTGGTATACGCGTTATGTGGTTGCATGTATTGTAGTTAAAGAACTTAGAAAATTAAATCCTTCTTTTCCGACATTAGATTCACATGTAGAAGAACAATTAAAGCAATTAAAAACTTTACTGGAGCAGGGGCAAATTTATAAAGTTATGGAAGATTAAAAGATTTATTTCTTGTAGTAGGAATAGAAATAAATGAGTTATAAGTGTTAAAAGAATATTATATTAATATAGAATGTTTCACGTGAAACAAAATAATATTCTTTTATAAGGAGAGAAAATGAATCATATTACGAATGAACGTATATATTCTTCTTTGTATCAAGCCGATGGACGTGTGCTTGGTCGTATAAAAAGTGAAGTAAAAGTATCAAGACCCGGAGAAGGAAAGAAAGATTATCGCTTTTTTGTGGAAGCGTTATCACCTCTTCCGGAAGAATTTAAAGAAATGGAAGAAAAAGGTTTATATTTTACAGGTTTTATGAATCAGTTAGGATATGGATTTAATATGTTTGATTCTGAAGAAGAAGCCTCTAAAGTATTAGAAAAAAAGTATGGAAATTGTTTAATTACTTTTACACCTGTATTAAAAAATTTTAAATATTTTGTGATTACAGATATTGTAAAAGAATTTAAAAATTTTAAAGGTTCTTTGGAAGAAACTTATTATCCGGTTCCTGTATTCGGTGATGAAAAAAATCCGGTTTTTAATGGAGATATTCATAAATTTTGTATGCATGTATTGTCAGGAAAACCTCTTCCGGGGCTTTCTAAAAAACATTGGGTATCTCAAGTAGAGCCTCCTTTTGTTATTGCACATACAGGAAATTATGATAATCATGGAAAATATCGTTTTTTATATCTGACTCCTGCTCATAATAAAACTTTTAAAGAAGCACATATAGGAGAAGGCGGTGCTTATTTTGATATAGGAAATCATGAATTATCCTATGGATTTATTGATTTATCTGACAAAGAATATAATAAAGAAATTATTCGTTGTCATGAAGATCCTCTTTGGTTTATTCCTGAAAATCTCATTGAAAAAATACGTAAGCAAAGTAATCTTTGGTTATCCGATCAGAAAATAATACCCTGTTCTGTGAGTCATGACGGATTACAACATGTTAATAAAGATTCTTCGACATCTATGCCGATAGACATTCCTTCTCAAAAGATATTGGATGAAACTGTACAATTAATCATGGCAGAAACAACGAATGAAATAGGAGATGAAAAAGATTCTTTTACATCTAATAATACGGATGCTTTTTCTGAACAAGAATTTATTGCTCAATTTTTATCTTGTGTAGAGCAAAAAGGATTCTTATATGATAAGAAAGATTTATATAATTTCCACGTAGCAGCGAAATCATCAAAACTTTTGATTTTATCAGGAATGAGTGGTATCGGTAAATCTGCATTGGTTCGCTTGTATGGAGAAGCATTAGGACTTAGTGCATCACAAATGGCATTTTTACCGGTACGTCCGTCTTGGATGGATGATGGAGATATTTTAGGGTATTTGGATAAAAACAGCATGTTATATTATCCGTCAGATACGGGACTGGCAGAATTATTAGTCGAAGCGTCTAAACATCCGGAAAAGATGTATATGGTATGTTTTGATGAGATGAATTTAGCACGAGTAGAGCATTATTTTGCACAATTTATTTCCGTACTTGAAAAGAAAGACTCTCGCAAGATTCAGCTATATAATCCTTCTTTAGAAAATCGAGTACATAATAGCCATTTGTATCCCGCACAAATTTCTATCGGGGATAATGTGTTATTTATGGGAACAGTGAATATGGACGAATCGACCTATCATTTCTCTGACAAAGTATTAGATAGAGCGAACGTAATTACGCTGCATCAAAGGAAATTTGCAGATATGAAATCTTTTTGTCCTGTAAAAGATGGATTGTTTGTGCCTATATCAGCGGATGCGTATCGTAAATTTAGAGTCGAAAATAAAAAGGTACGTTTAAGTAATGAAGAACTTGAATTATTAGATGCTTTGAATGAAGCCTTACAGGAAAGTCGTGTATCCGGAGGTATCGGATATCGAGTAGCTTTTGATATTGACAGATATGTAGAAAATATTCCGTCTTTAAAAGATTTTACTCGAGGAGATGGACTGGATTTACAAATTGTGCAACGTATTTTAACAAAGGTAAGAGGAAGTCGTGAACAATTACAAACTTTGTTATCCATGACAGATGACGGTAAAGTCGGCGGTAAACTCATGGATTTATTTGCTACGTATAAAAATGTATCTTCTTTTACCGAATCTAAAAAAGTGCTTATGCGTAAAGCGAAAGAATTGAAATTATATGACTATACCATTTAAACTTTCATTTATAGCACGTAAAGACTATCCGTCAGGAGAGTGTATAGGAGTTTTTTCAGAAGATATTCGAGAAATTTTAGAAGGAGAAATAGAACCGGCTCTTGTTATTTCAGAAAATCAAGATATTTGGGTTCATTTTCAAGCTCCAGACGGTTTTTTCATGACTATGGACGGATTGGATGTTATTTCTCTTCCTTATAGTATCGATAGAGAAGGACAATCTTGGCTACCTCCCATGAAAGGAAACGAATATATTTCCCTTTTTCAAGGGCAAGATTTTCCTTTAGTTCCCGGTTATTATGTAATTACCATAGAGGGAAATGATAAGGTATGGTATGCCCTTATAGAAGTTACTCCTAAATTTTTAGGAAAACAAAATTGGCAAACTATGAAAGAGGAATTGACTAAAGAAATACGTCATCTTTCTTTCGACTTTATGAAACAACATATTCATATAGATAAAAATTTAGGTAATACATTAGGTATTGATAGCCAAATGCTACTTCGGTTTTATATTATCAATGATATGTTCCCTGTCGTGATGAAATCTTTAGAAGAATTACGACATACTGCCAATAGTCGTATTGTTTGGAAACAACGTTTTCTAAGTAAAGAAAAAGCAGATGCATCTATTCCTTCTCGTATACGCTATAACAAAGAAGTAGTGAATGCATCTTCTCGTAGAGTGCTTCATAAAGAAATTTCTTGGGATATTGCTGAAAATCGTTTTGCTAAGAATTTAATTACTAAACTGAAGAAAACCTTATTTATTTTTTTAGAACAATTGCACAAGAGTATTAAAAAGGCGGAACAAACACAACAAAAAAATCATTATTATGTGATGAATATATCCACGCAACAGACACAGCAAGGAATAGAAGAATTATACTCTTATTACAAGAGAACAAAACAGCTCTTAGAGATGATACGAACCATTACTGAATCGTCTTGGTTTGAAGAAACGAAAAATAATCCACCTAAAGAAATACCGATGGAAGTTTTTATGGATCCTCGCTATGCGGCTTTGTATCGATTGGATAAAAATTTACTATATCCTGAACAGAGTGTTTTTGTATCACCATTCTATTTATTGCAATGGAAACGAACGGATAAATTATATGAACTGTGGTGTTTTTTACAGTTTATTAAAGCATTATTGAAACAAGGATGGGTATTAGAAACGGCTTCTCATGTAGTACAAGAGCAAGGAAGATACCGTTTGCATAACTTAGAAGCCGGCACGGAAATTATCTTGAGAAGAAAGGATGAATTTGTACATCTTTGTTATGACAAAGGAATTCCTGATTCCGGAGAATACACAGATAGATTATCTAATCCTTTATATACTAATAATGCACATAGAACACCCGATTTTAGGATGGATTATTACTGTCAAAAACAATACTATGGTTCTTTAGTAGCCGATTTTAAATATCGTGATGTGTATCATTTATGGCAAGATAAAGAAAAAAGTAAAGAATTGCGAAGACAATTTAATGCGTATCATGACATGAATACCCGTTTTTATCGAAATTTAGATGAAAGAAATTCGCTCATGCATGCAAGACCGGTCAAAGAAGTATGGGCAATTTTTCCAAGAGAAATGGAAAGTTTGGAAGATACTGATTATAGCTTACGCTTTATTTCTTTACTTCCCGGTAGTCAAAATAATGAAGAATTGGCAGTACGTATAGAATCCTATATTGCATTATTAAAAAATTAATCAAAAGCTTTTAGTGGGAATACCTGCTAAAAGCTTTTTTGATACTTCATAAATATTTCTGCTACAAATACATAGCATGCTTGTGAATATCTCTGTGTATATTGTGAAAAACTGAAAAAGTAAGAAAATAAGCCTATTCTTCGTTAGTTAGTTCGTTGAAAAAATTTTCAAAAAAATAATTATTTATAAACTTTTTCAAAAGCCTATTGAAATTTAAAAAGATTCATCATATAATAAGTGGCACAACGACATATTGGTGGATGAAGTATGTGTGAGAAGGCTGGTGCCTGCCGAAGGAGTAACACTCTCAGGCGTTCCGAAAGGAATGAGTAGCGCATATGGACACACTCTGGAGAGTCTCTTAATGAGCGCCGAAGGTGTAAGGGTTAAATATTAATCCAAATCTCTCAGGCAAAAGGACAGAGAATAAACATACTTTTTTTAGAGTATGTTTTATACCGATTCCAGAAATTTGAACTGCGAATCGGATTTTTTATTTTTTCCTCTTTAGCAAGCAAATGATTGCTTCTTTATGTCGTATTTTAATTTCTGAAAGGGGAATTTTTTTATGAACGTGTTGGATGTATTAAATCAGATTGACAGTTTTGTGTGGGGACCGCCTCTATTAATCTTATTAGTAGGGACAGGTATTCTTCTCACCTATCGCCTTCGTTTATTGCAGATTTTTCAACTTAAAAAGGCATTATCTCTTATTTTCTCTGCAGAAAATAAAGGTTCCGGTGATATTGACAGCTTCAAAGCACTTTGTACAGCACTTGCTGCAACTGTAGGTACCGGTAATATTGTTGGGGTTGCTACCGCTATTAAAGCCGGTGGTCCGGGAGCTATTTTCTGGATGTGGATTGCTGCTTTCTTCGGTATGGCAACTAAGTATGCGGAAGGCTGTTTAGCAGTTAAATATCGTGAAGTCGATTCCAATGGAGAAATTTCCGGCGGACCTATGTACTACATTAAAAATGGTTTAGGCGAAAAATGGAAGCCGTTAGCATTCCTTTTCTCCTTCTGTGGGGTACTGGTAGCTTATTTCGGTATCGGTACTTTTGCACAAGTAAATTCCATTATCGATATATCCAACATTACTTTCGGCGTAAGCCCTTACATTGTAGGTGGTATTGTAACAGCTCTTGTTGCTGCTATTACTTTAGGTGGATTACAGTCTATTGCTAAAACAGCGGAAAAGATTGTACCGACTATGGCAGTTGTATACTTTATTGTAACTGTTACCATCTTAGTACTCTCTTGGGATAAGATTCCGGCAGCTATCATGATGGTTCTTGAATCTGCCTTTACACCTACGGCAGCTATGGGAGGTTTCTTAGGTGCCAGTGTTATCGTAGCTATGCGTAACGGTATTGCACGTGGTGTATTCTCCAATGAATCCGGTTTAGGATCTGCTCCTATCGTAGCGGCGGCAGCTAAAACTAAGTGGCCTGCGGAACAGGGACTTATTTCTATGACAGGTACTTTCATTGATACCATTATCATTTGTACTTTGACAGGTCTTACCATTATCGTTTCCGGTGAATGGATGGGAAATCTTAACGGTGCTGCTTTAACCAATGCAGCTTTCGGTAGCGTATTCCCGACCATTGGAAGCTATTTACTTTGTATCTGCCTTGCTCTCTTTGCTTTCACCACCATTCTTGGATGGAACTATTACGGTGAACGTTGCATTATCTACTTGGCAGGTGTAAAAGCAGTACTTCCTTACCGTATCGTATTCATTCTTCTTATTGCTTCTGCCGCTTTCTTAAAGTTAGAAGTGATTTGGGTATTGGCCGATATCGTAAATGGTCTTATGGCAATTCCAAACCTCATTGCACTTATCGGACTCTCCGGTGTGGTGGTAGCGGAAACAAAGAGATATAATGAGTATCTAAAAGCAGAAAAAGTAAATAAAGCTGGAAAATAAGTAAAAACAAAAAAATCCACCTATATTAGGTGGATTTTTACTTGCTGAAAATTTAAAATTTTGTTTTTTAAGGAATATTCAATATTATAGAATTCAATAGTAAGGAAGAAATTTTATGAAAATAGTAAGTTGGAATTGTAATGGTGCTTTTCGTAAAAAGTATTCTATTTTGTTTGAAAAAATACCTGCCGATATTTATGTTATTCAAGAATGTGAAAATCCGGAGAAGATTTCAAATAATAAAGATAAAGAATTTTTGACAAGTTTTAATTATCGTTGGATTGGAGAAAATAAAAATAAAGGATTAGCCGTATTTTCAAAAATATCCATTGATTTTGAAGAACAAAATAGTTACTATTTACGATATTTTATTCCTTTTAAAGTAAATACAAAGAGATGTTATGCGATTTGGGCGATGAACCCTTATATAGAAGAAATGGTGGTTTATTTTTCCATATATAAGCATTTATTAAATGAAAAATCTATTATTATTGGAGATTTTAATAGTAATGTTATATGGGATACAAAGCATAATATTCGAAATCATACAACATTCAATACTATGTTAAAAAAAGTAAATTTGGAGTCTGCCTTTCATGTATTAAATAAAATTGCATATGGTAAAGAAAATACTCCTACTCTCTATATGTATAGAAATTTAGAAAAAGGTTATTATATCGATTATGCATATAGCAGCCCAAAGTATATGAAAACTTTTATAATAGGTTCACCTGATGAGTGGCTCACTTATAGTGATCATATGCCTATTTTATTTGAAACTATTAGTAGATAGGGAGATTCTATATGAGTAATGGAAAAAATTTTAATCTCTTTTTAATGGATGGAGATGTTACCGGAAGAATTAAGTGTACGTTGTCTAATTGGACAGGACTTGCTTATAAGATACCTCGCTCACATTTAGATAAATGTAAAGAAAGACAAGATTTAAAACAAAGTGGAGTTTATTTTCTATTTGGAAGAAATGATAATAATGAAGAGGTTGTATATGTAGGACAAGCAGGTATTCGCAAAAATGGAGAGGGTGTTCTTTTTAGAGTGACAGAGCATTTAAAAGATAAAGAATATTTTAGTGATGCAGTTATTCTAACTACTCAAAATAATTCATTTGGTCCAACAGAAATTAGTTATCTTGAAAATAAATTTACTAATTTAGCACGAGAAATAGAGCGTTTTAAAGTGAGAAATGAAAATGAACCGAATGCAGGAAATGTTACAGAGGAAAAAGAATCTGAATTAGAAGATTTTGTTGTTTATTCTAAAATGGTATTAGGTGTTTTAGGATATAAAATATTTGTACCTTTGATAAAAACAGAAAAAGATAATAATATAGTAGAAAATACAGCAGAAACTTTACTTTATTTACATAGTAAAAGTAAGAAATCAAATAGGACTATTAAAGCTACTTGTAAACGTACAAATGAAGGGTTCGTTGTACTTAAAGGAAGTATGATTGAAGAAATAGATTATTTTTCTATACCTACAACTCTTAAAGAGAAAAGGGCTAATTGTAAAAAAAGAAAAGATATTGTAGATGGAAAGTTATATAAAAATATGCTTTTTGATAGTCCTTCTTATGCGTCTATGTTTGTTTTAGGGCGGAGTTCTAATGGACGAACGGATTGGAAAACGAAGGATGGGATGACTCTTAGTGCATTAGAGGAGAAAGAAATATAATTTTTAGATAGCTATTGCAAGGATGTAAGGTAGGTCATATAATAATCTCATAACTATATAAGTGTGGTTGATGCATACAGAAAAAGGATTTATTTTTAAATCTGCCGAAGGAGTAACACTATCAGGCGTCTTAGACACGAAACTGTATGCGGACACAACTCTGGAGAGTCTCGTTAAATCGAGCGCCGAAGGTGCAAGGAAGTATTTCCGAATCTCTCAGGCAAAAGGACAGGGGGTCGTCATAGTAATACTATGAGTGTATTTCTCTATTCTGAAATAGTGCCGACCCCCCATACCGGTGGTCGGCTTTTTAGTTATTTATTTTATATAAATTTAAATCTATCGATGTGTTTTAGTAATAATAGATATCGAATATACTATATTTAGATTTATGAAAAATAAAATTGCAATACATAAAAAATGAATGTATAATACATTCAAAAATATAGGTGGATGAAGTATGCAGAAAAAGATTTTTCTTTTTAAAGAGTACTCTTAAAGAAAAATCTGCCGAAGGAGTAACACTATCAGGCGTCTTGGACACGAAACTGTATATGGACACAACTCTGGAGAGTCTCGTTAAATCGAGCGCCGAAGGTGTAAAGGTTACATAGTAACCCCGATCTCTCAGGCAAAAGGACAGGGCGGCTCATTGAGAAATCAATGAAAAATTTTTAGATTTCTAGCGTCTGCAGGGCTAGCTATTTTTAGATTTTTTGCCGCCTCTGTCATATCGACAGGGGCGATTTTATTTTTACAATTGGTTATGGAGGGATAGAAGAATATGTTATTAGAAATATTAAATCAAATTGATAGCATGGTCTGGGGGCCATGGTTACTTATCTTACTTCTTGGGACGGGGATACTTTTTACCCTCCGTTTAGGATTTATTCAAATTGCTAAATTACCGCTTGCGCTGCGTCTTATTTTTTCTGCTCGCAATCGTGGAGATGGAGATATTGACAGTTTTAAAGCACTTTGCACGGCACTTGCAGCAACCGTAGGTACCGGTAACATTGTCGGAGTGGCTACGGCTATTAAAGCCGGTGGTCCGGGTGCTTTATTTTGGATGTGGATGGCGGCTTTCTTCGGAATGGCTACTAAGTATGCAGAAGGTTGTTTAGCCGTTCGTTATCGTGAAGTCGACTCTAATGGAGAAATTTCCGGTGGACCTATGTATTATATCGAAAAGGGACTTGGAGAGAAGTGGAAACCTTTAGCAATTCTCTTTGCCGTATTCGGTGTGCTTACCGCTTGTTTAGGAAGTGGTACGTATACGCAAGCTAATGCCATTATGTCCAGCTTGGAAGTCAGCTTCGGAATAGCTCCGCTTATGACAGATGTTGTTTTAACTATATTAGTCGGGATTATCATTTTAGGTGGGTTGCAGTCCATTGCTAAGGCGGCAGAAAAAATCGTTCCGGCAATGGCGGTCGTTTATATCGTGGCAGTTATCAGTTTATTAATTATTAATAGAGAGCAGCTACCTATGGCGATAGAACTGGTATTTGTGAATGCTTTTACTCCTACGGCAGCGATGGGAGGTTTCTTAGGTGCCAGTGTTATGAAAGGTATTCAGAGCGGTATCGCACGTGGTATTTTCTCTAATGAATCAGGTCTTGGATCCGCTCCTATTGTAGCGGCAGCGGCAAAGACTAAATGGCCGGCAGAACAAGGTCTTATTTCTATGACGGGAACTTTTATTGATACGATTATTATTTGTACGATGACCGGACTTGCTGTTATTTCTTCCGGATTATGGACAACAGAGCTTAATGGTGCAGTGCTTACGAATGGAGCTTTTTCACAAGCATTTCCCCTATTCGGAGACTATTTAATTACGATTGCATTGGTTCTATTTGCTTTTACCACCATTTTAGGTTGGAGCTACTATGGTGAACGTTGTGCCGTATATCTTTTCGGTACCAAAGTTATTAAACCTTACCGTTTAGTATTTATTGCTATTATTGCTACCGCTGCTTTCTTAAAATTGGAAGAAATTTGGGCATTGGCAGATATTGTAAACGGTCTTATGGCATTTCCGAACTTAGTAGCACTTCTTTTATTATCAGGTACGGTAGTATCAGAAAGTAAACGTTATATGAACTACTTGAAAGAAAGAAGTAGAAGACTTTCCAGTTATAAAAACATCAACAATAAAATTTAAAAACTTTTTCTAAAAAATTATTCTTTATCCTAAAAAGGAATCCGATATTCGGGTTCCTTTTTCTATAGAATGTTTTGCATAAAATGTGTTTAAAGTATACGCCGCATCACAAACTATTATTTATTAGATAAAAAATTAAAGTTTTACATAAAGATGAAATTTTGGGACTTACATAGAAAGCGATAATAGAGTTGTTTACTATTGATAGAAGTTCTATCACTCGACATAAGAAAATATATCAAACAAAAAAAGAATCTATTTATTAGGTTCTTTTTTATTATTTATTAAAAATTAATATAAATTTGTTTAAAAATTAATGTAAAAGCTATTGTATTTTATCTCAATATCGAATATGATAGATATACATATGAGAATCAGTCTCATAATTTATTAAAGAAAGGAGATTGTATGCAAGGCGATTGGAATATTTTACTTATAGGATCTGTATTCTTGGCAGGGATATTTTCATTTTTTTCACCCTGCGTATTTCCCCTACTCCCCGTTTATATGGGAGAATTATTAGGTAATTTTGGTCAAGAATCGACAGCGAATACTCCTAAGAAAAGTTATCTGGAACCGTTTATTAAAACTTTAGCTTTTGTTTCCGGTATCTCGATGGTGTTTTTTATGTTGGGATTCGGTGCAGGTGCTTTAGGACATATTTTATATCATCCGTATGTAGCGTATGTGATGGGATTCTTTGCTATCCTTTTAGGACTTCATCAAATGGAAGTCATTAATTTTTCTATGCTCCAAAGGCAAAAGTCTGTTAATTTTAATAAAAAGCGTGTAGGAGGAATCTTAGGTGCTTTTTTATTAGGGCTGACATTTAGTTTTGGATGGACACCCTGTATCGGTCCGGTGCTCGGATCTTTATTGGCTGTCGTTATCTCCGGTGGTAGCAGTGCTTGGTATGGCGGTTTTCTTATGGTTATATACTCCGCCGGGCTTTCCATACCTTTTCTTTTGTTAGCGGTGACATCTTCCTGGGTTATGGAGCGTGCCGGCTTTATTAAAAGACATTTAATATTGCTAAAAAAAATAGGTGGATTGCTGATTGTATTCATGGGCATCTTGTTATGGCTTGGACAATTTAATGTATTATCAGGTATATTCTTATAAAAATAAAGGAGAAATCATGAATTATAAAAAAATAGGAGTAAGTGTTCTCGGTTTAGCAATAGCAACGACTTTATTGACCGGTTGTTGCAACCAGTGTGGACAACATACGATGGAAGCAGGCGTAACTCCGGTAGCTGCCAGCGGACAGATTATGGAAGATTTTACCTTACAAGATATAGATGGAAAGGTACATCATTTATCTGATTATAAAGGTAAAAAAGTATATATTAAGTTTTGGGCATCTTGGTGTTCTATTTGTGTAAAGACGTTAGCAGAAACAGATAGACTGGCTGCAGATATGGATAAAGATTTTGTCGTATTATCTGTTGTTGCACCGAATGTAGGTGGTGAAATGTCCAAAGATAAATTTATTGAATGGTTTAAAGGACAAGGTTATACCAGTTTACCGGTGCTTCTTGATGAAGGCGGAAAAGTAACTAAGCAATATGGTATCTATGCTTACCCGACGGGGGTATTGATTGATACGGAAGGGAAAGTCCAATCAATTATTCCGGGGCATTTACCTAAGGAAGCACTTCAAAAAGAAATGGCAAAATTATCTTAATAAAATATAATCAAATAAAAAGGCGCTATCCACAGATAGAGGATAGCACCTTTTTTATATTATTTATGCTTTTTTTAATACGGTTGCTCTTAAGAAAAGGAATAAACAGCAAATACCGAACACAAATCCTACAGGGTAGGTAATGGTTGTAGGAAGTTGGAATCCTTCTTTTGCTTGTAAAATATAGGTGGAAGTTACTACGGACATAAAAGTTGCCGGAATACATGCTACGAGCCATGCTTTTTTTGCTTTGCATTTTTGATAAAGGTATACGGCACTGGTCCAAAGAACGATCATCGCCAGTACTTGGTTTGTCCAAGAGAAGTAACGCCATACGACATTGAAATCCATCTGAGAAAGAACACCGCCGATTGCAAGAAGCGGTATTGCAAACAATAAACGTTTCTTAGTAGCAACCTGGTCAACATGGAACCAGTCTGCAAGTGTTAAACGTGCCGAACGGAATGCAGTATCACCGGATGTAATCGGGCAAGCGATAACACCGAGCATTGCTAACATAGCACCTATTCCCTGTCCCATGAAACCGGTACAAATTTCATAGACAGCACCACCGGGACCGCCCGCTTTAAGAGCTGCTTGGAGTCCTTCTGTACCGTCAAAGAATGTAATGCCGGCAGCTGCCCAGATAAGGCAAATAATACCTTCTGCCACCATCGCACCGTAGAATACGGGGCGCCCTAAACGTTCATCCTTTAAACATCGAGACATAATCGGAGATTGCGTTGCATGGAATCCGGAAATCGCACCACAAGCTACTGTAATAAACATTAAAGGCCAAATCGGAAGTTGTGTTTGTCCCGGATAGAGATTAGCAAGCGCCATTTCAGGCATGACATGTCCACCGACACCCGTTAACATACCGCCTGCAATTCCGATTGCCATAATAAGTAAGCAGGCACCGAAAAGCGGATAAAAACGAGCAATAATTTTATCAACAGGGAGCATAGTTGCTAAAAAATAATAGAATAATACCGCTAACAACCAAGGAAGAATCGGGAATGCTGTAAGTTTTGCTAAAAGCATAGCCGGGCCTGTCATGAATACCGTACCTACTAAAATTAAAAGCACAACGGAGAATACACGCATAATCATGAGCATGGTTGAACCCATATGATGACCTACAATTTCAGAAACGCTGTGTCCGTCTTCACGTACAGACATCATTCCGGAAAGATAATCATGTACACCGCCGGCAAAAATGGTACCGAAAACAATCCAAAAGTAAACACAAGGCCCCCAAAGAGCACCACCTAAAGCACCGAAAATAGGACCTAAACCTGCGATATTCAATAATTGAATAAAGAAAACTTTCCAAGTCGGAAGAGGGATATAATCTACTCCATCATTATGAATTGTTGCCGGTGTAGGATTATCGGTAGGTCCAAAAAGTTTATCTACCAACTTACCATACGTGAAAAAACCGACAATTAAAATTGCCAATGCTGCAATAAAGGTAATCACGAAAGACCTCCCTGTTCAATACCTATAAATAATATACTCCTTGTTTAAAGAATGTTACATATAAAAAATTTTCTTTATATGTAATTCTATTTTCCAAATATATATTTTAATGAGGGGGATATATACAGTCAATGAGAATAGGTATATCAAATAGTCATTAAAAATAAAAAAAGCTTATTAAAAATCTCATTTTTTGTTTTTTAAACAACCTTTTATAGCGATTTATTATTTAAAATTTTAGTTTACTATAGATAACATTTTGTGAAATTTAATAAAAATTATTTATGATGTACTAGACTGAAATATTAAAATACATTAGAATAAAAAGGGTCACATAGATTAAACATATTATATAAAATGTTTAAAGGAGAAAATAATGAATAAGAGTATGAAGCTTAAAGTAGTAGGAGTGATTTTCCTGGCACTTGGTATTGTGGGATTACAGCTGAATCCGAATAGACAGGAAGAAAATTTGAAGATTGCAAGAACTGCAACCAATGCATACGAAGCGGCAAAAGCTATTTCTGAAAATAATCAAAAAGAAATATTTTATTCCAGTGTTGCTTATGGCTTATTAGGATTTGGTATATCCCTTACGGTAGGCGGCTTTGTTCTTGACAAAGTGGTGCAAAAGAAAAAAGAAGAAGAAAAGGAAGAGGAATAAGTATAAAAAGGCTGCATGGAATAATATCCTATGCAGCCTTTTTAGATAAATACAATATTTTAAATTTAAAATAATAATAAAAAAGAAGAGAATACTTGAGATTCTCTTCTTTTTCTATGTAATAGAATTACTTATTCATCATCATCATTTCAGTTAATTCTGCAATTTGTTTCTGCATGGACTCAATCATTTCCTGCTGCATCCGGTCTCTTTCTTCAAACTGATGTACTTTATTTTGAAGAGCCATTAATTCTGCATTGGTTACTGCGTCAGTATGCATAGAGCGAGATACGCCGGAACCGATACTCCATATTACACCTGCATTAGCAGCCACATTCTTGTTTCCTGCATAAGATACACCCATATGGAATAAGTTATTTTCATTCTTGTAGTAAGCAATCCCTAAAGCGGTAGCAGACTTGCCTCTATAATGTCCATAACCTGTCATAATCTGAAGTGGTGCATTTGGATTATAGTTTAATGGTTTCAATGCGGCTAAAGCGGCAGACATAGAAGCTACAGATTTGATTTCGCCTTGTAATTCATTTACATTACTTGCAAGTTGTGCATCGGCTTCTTTTCGTTCTTTAGTTTCTTTTTCTAAGTCGGATTTATCCGATTTCTTCTTTAATTCGTCATCAACGTAAGACTTATTTGCTTTCTTTTTCAGTTCAGTATCAACATAAGTCTTGTCAGCTTTTTTCTCTACCTTTTGTTCGAGAGCATTTACCTGAGACTTATCCGCTTTCTTCTTTAATTCGTCATCAACGTAAGACTTATCTGCTTTCTTTTTCAGTTCAGTATCAACATAAGTCTTGTCAGCTTTTTTCTCTACCTTTTGTTCGAGAGCATTTACCTGAGACTTATCCGCTTTCTTCTTTAATTCGTCATCAACGTAAGACTTATCTGCTTTCTTTTTCAGTTCAGTATCAACATAAGTCTTGTCAGCTTTTTTCTCTACCTTTTGTTCGAGAGCATCTACCTGAGACTTATCTGCTTTCTTCTTTAATTCGTCATCAACATAAGACTTGTCAGCCTTCTTTTCTACCTTTTCTTTGAGAGCATCTACCTCACATTTTTCAGCTTTTTGTTCTACTTTATTTTTGAGGTTTTCCAAATCAGTTTTATTGGCTTTTCTTTGTTCTAAGCTGTCAACAGCTCCTTGTGCTGCTTTAGTTTCTACAAGTGCTTCTACTTTAGATAAACGATCTTCTGTGCTATCTGCATAAACGTTGGTTGTAGAACCCATTAAAACTGCACTGATTGCCATTGCTAAAAATGCAGATTTTTTTATATATTTTTTATTCATAAATTCCTCCAAAAAATTAAACAAAACACAAAAAATGAATAAAACCGGATATAAGTATATCATATTTTTTAGATATATAAAGAGGTGTATTTATGATTTTTTTGCATTTATTAACACAAATTTAGGAATAGCTAAACATATGATATTATCTATATAATTTAAGTATATAAGGGTTAATAAGTATCGAAGTTATGTAAAGTATAAAGTTTTATAACAGCATAATAAAAACCTCCGGATTTTCCGAAGGTTTTTATTATCGTTATATGCTACTTATTGAGAATAATTATTTAGCAGCTAATTGACGGGTCAATTCTGCAATTTGTTTTTGCATGGATTCGATAATTTCTTTTTGTGCTTTTTCACTATCTTTGCATGCACGAACTTCTTTCTGTAATGCTTTTAATTCAGCGGTAACTTCTGAATCGGAAGTCATGGTAGTGGATACGCCTTTACCTACTCTCCATGTGATACCTGCGTTAGCAGCTACATCTTTATTGCCAGCATAGGATACACCCATGTGGAGTAAGTTATTTTCATTCTTGTAGTATGCAAGACCTAACGCAGCAGCAGATTGTCCACGATAGTTACCGTAACCTGCCATAATCTGAATAGGAGCTTCTGGGTTGTATGTAAGAGGCTTCAAAGCAGCTAAAGCAGCCGTCATAGACGTAGTATTCTTTACTTCTTTTTGTAAATCAGAAACGTTTTGGGTAGCTGCTTGGAGTTCTCTATCATGACGAGCATCTGCTTCTGCACGTACAGTTTCTTCAGCAGTGATTCGTGCAGACAATGCATGATCTGCTGATTCACGAGCACTAATTTCATCTTGGATATTTTTATGTAAGATGCGTTCATTCGCTTTACGATTGGTTTCTTCTGTAGCGATTCGAGTTGTCAATGTATTCAACGCATTTTCTGTTTCTACTTTGTCTGCTTTATTTTGTTTTAAATATCTAATATCCGTTCTGGCATCACTTAATTTATCTTTTGTATTTTCAAGATCGCTTTTTAAAGCGTTTACGGTAGTCTTATCTGCTTTCTTAGCTAATTCTGCGTTTACTTCATCGATATTTTTATGTAAGATGCGTTCATTCGCTTTACGATTGGTTTCTTCTGTAGCGATTCGAGTTGTCAATGTATTTAACGCATTTTCTGTTTCTACTTTGTCTGCTTTATTTTGTTTTAAATATCTAATATCCGTTCTGGCATCACTTAATTTATCTTTTGTATTTTCAAGATCGCTTTTTAAAGCGTTTACGGTAGTCTTATCTGCTTTCTTAGCTAATTCTGCGTTTACTTCATCCTTGCTATAAGTTTCAGATTTTTTGTACACATCAGCAGAGTTAGCCTTTTTGTTTAATTTGTCGTTGATTTCTGTCTGGTTATAAGTTTCAGCTTTCTTGTAAACATCATCCGTATTTGCTTTTTTAGCCAATTCATCATCTACATATGCTTTAGCAGCTTTATCATGAGCAAGTCCTGTTAATGTTGCATTCGTATCATTCTTGAACTGATTAAAATCAGTAGCATTTACTTTTTTACCCAATTCTGTATCTACATAAGTTTTATCAGATTTATTATTGGTTAGATTTGTTATTTTTCCTTCAAGTTCATTATCTTTGTCAGTTCTAGCTTGTATTTCGTTATTTAAGTCTACTTGTTTTGCTTTTCCTGCGATGGTAGGAAGTGTCTGATTAACATCATTCTCTAAAGTAGTTAGACGATTATTTAGTTCATCGAGTGTAGGTGTAGCATGAACTCCGCTGATTGGAGCCATTAAAAATGCACTGATTGCCATCGTTAAGAATACCGATTTTTTAAAATTTTGTTTGCTCATAAAAATTCCTCCTGAAAAAAATAAATGAGTAATCATTAGTTTACCTATATAATATATAACAAAATTATAAATAAGTAAAAGATAAATAATATAACAATATACCGCTTAATAATTAATTTTAATAAAAGTAGATGCTAGAAGTGTTCATATAGTGTTTATCTGCTATCAATATAAGAATGTGGTATAATAAACATATGCGAATAATTCGCATATGTTATACAAAAGAAACAATGGAAAGAATAAAGATAGATTCTAACGGGTTCTTTTGTTAGATTTATATGTTGCGGTATTATAGGAGGAAATAATGAAAAAACTTATCGCATTAGTTACGGCTTGTTGTGTAGGTGCCGTTGGTTTGGCAGGTTGTGGTAATCAGAGTACATCCACGACTTCCGGTGATAAAGCACTGAAAATCGTTTGTACAAATTTTTCCGGTTATGATTTTGCAAGGCAGATTGCCGGTGATAAGGCGGAAGTAACCATGCTTCTTAAGCCGGGTGCAGAGGCTCATAGTTATGAACCGACTCCGGAGGATATCAAAGCGATTCAGAGCAGTGATTTATTTGTATACACCGGTGGAGATGCCGATGAATGGGTAGAACATGTATTGGAATCGATTGATACGAATAAGCATAAAGCTTTCAAAATGATGGATGCGGTATCTCTTCGTGAAGAAGAAATCGTAGAAGGTATGGTTCATGAACATCATCATGAGGAGGATGCACATGAGGAACATGCACACCATGAACATGCGCATGAAGAAGATGCACATCATGAGCATGAACATGAAGAACATGCTCACCATGAACACGAACATGCACATGAAATGGATGAACATGTTTGGACTTCTCCGGTCAATGCTATTGCCATTGTAAAGGCTATGAGTGATAATATTATTTCTTTAGACGCAGCGGATGCAGAATATTTCAAGAAAAATACAGAAACCTATGTAAAAGAACTCCAAGATTTGGATAAGGAATTCCGCGATGTAATTGATCATGCGAAGAGAAAGGAAATTATTGTCGGTGACAGATTCCCGTTCTTGTATTTTGCTAAGGAATATGGTTTAAGCTACTATGCTGCATTCCCAGGATGCTCTAAGGATACCGGTTCCAATCCGGCTACTGTTGCTTTCTTGATTGATAAGGTAAAAGCAGATAATATTCCGGTGGTATTCCATATTGAAATGTCCAATGAGCAGATGAGCAAGTCCATTGCAGAAGCAACCGGAGCTAAGAATATGCTTCTTAATGCGATTCATAATGTAACAGCGGAGCAGTTTGAAAAAGGCGTTACTTATATTGATCTTATGAAAGAAAATGTCAAAGCGCTCAAGGAGGCCTTGAATTAATGAGTCTTTTCTCTTGTGATTGTCTTTCTATCGCTTATGCAGGTAAGAAGGTACTTTCTGATGTCAGTTTTTCTGTGAATTCCGGAGAATATTGGGGAATTATCGGAGAAAATGGTGCAGGAAAAAGTACTTTAATTAAAGGACTATTAAAATTAGAAAAGCTTTCCGGTGGAAAAGTCATTCTGGGAGAAGGCTTACAAGCCGATGAAATTGGCTATTTATCGCAGCAGACTTCGGTACAAAGGGATTTTCCTGTCAGTGTGTGGGAAATTGTTTTGTCAGGACGGTTGAATCGTTGTGGTTATTATCCTTTCTATAGAAAAAAAGATAAAGAAGATGCACAGGAAAAATTGGAGTTTTTAGGGATTTCTGATTTAAAAAATCGATGTTATCGTGACTTATCCGGAGGACAACAGCAACGAGTTCTTTTAGCTCGTGCGCTGTGTTCTGCTGGTAGATTACTGATTCTTGATGAACCGGTTACCGGTTTAGATCCGGAAATGACTAAAGAAATGTATCTGATTTTACGACGTTGTATAGAAACGTATCATATGACTGTAATCATGGTCTCTCATGATATTCGTGGTGTTCTTAAAGAAGCTTCTCATATTTTATATTTAGATAAAGGAAGAGCTTCTTTTGTAGGTACAAAAGCGGATTATATTCAGGAGAATCGAGTACCGTTAACGGAAAGAGGTTTTATCTTATGAGTCTTTTTATAGAAATGATAAGCTATCCGTTTATGGTACGAGCATTTATTGTAGGGATACTGGTTTCTTTATGCGCTTCTCTTTTAGGTACTAGTCTGGTACTGAAACGATATTCCATGATTGGTGACGGTCTTTCTCATGTAGGATTTGCCGCTTTGGCTATTGCCTATGCTTTTCATCAAAAACCTCTTACGATTGCTATTCCTGCTTGTATCGTAGCAGCTTTTCTTTTGCTTCAAATAAAAGATAGTTCTCGTGTTAAAGGGGATTCGGCAACGGCTCTTTTATGCAGTGGCTCACTGGCTATCGGGGTAATGACAATTTCACTTACTACCGGTATGAATACAGATGTATGTAATTATATGTTCGGAAGTATTCTTGCGATGACTTCTGATGATGTATACTTATCAGTAGGACTTAGTTTATTTGTTATGGTACTCTTTGTATGGTTTTATAACCGTATTTTTGCAGTAACCTTTGATGAATCTTTTGCGACAGCAACCGGAGTTCCTTCACGTCGGTATAATTTAGTGATTGCATTTTTGACATCGATTACCATTGTGCTTGGTATGCGTATGATGGGAGCGCTACTGATTTCCAGTTTAATTGTGTTTCCCTCACTTACAGCGATGCAACTTTGTCATCGATTTAAAACAACCATTATCGTATCTGCTTTTTTATCTGTATTCTGTTTTATCACAGGTATTACGATTTCATATGTCTATTCAGTACCGACCGGAGCATGTATTGTCGTGACGGATATTGTGATGTTCTTTTTGGCAATTGCCATGAGAAAAACAAAAGAAAAGGGATGGATTTCATGAAACGAAAAAGTTGGATATATGTATTCTCCTCTCTCTGTATATTAATCGGTACTTTTTGTTTGTCCGGTTGTGGAAATTCTGAGCAGGAAGAACCTGTAGCAGAAAATACGATTATTACCAGACAAACGGTACAAGAAGAAAAGGCAAAAAAAGAGCAAGCTGTTAATAAAGAGGGGACACAACCTGAAACAGTTTCCCGTACAGAAAATGCACAGGAGTCTATTCCTAAAGTGCAATGGGTAACAGAACCGGTTGTCGATGCATCCGGAAAGGTGCATTATCCATATTTTGAGTTTAACTATGATTTTAGCTCCGATAGAGAATCTTTTGACTATAATCATGTAGATATCACTGTCGGTGATAAATTATATATGACACAAATTAATGACTGGTATATGAATTCCGCATTGTATCAAAATAAGACCGTGCTTATTGAAGGGTATTATTTGGAGATTGGCGGACATACTTTCGTTGGAAGAAATGGTCCGACCTGCCCTTACTGTACAGGCGGATATGTAGATTTTGAATTCCGTTCAGATGAAGATTTTACCGGTTATAAATCAGCACAAACTTGGATTCAGGTATATGGTATCATCAGAAAAGGAATTGTACACTTGAACGAACATTTGACGGCACCGTTCTATCATCTGGAAGCGGTTAAAGTTATTAAAATGCCTAAAGAAGGCAAAGGAACCATTACTGATTAATAGTAAAAATATGTTATAAAAGGTAGGTATATAATATACCTACCTTTTATTATTTTTTAGTAAAAAGATGTTGTTCTGAAGTGATTTTTACAAGGAAGAATCATTAGTAAAGCATATAAAAAGGACTCCGATCGGAGTCCTTTTATGATGAGATTAGAATGTGTAGTTAAGTTCCATTCCCCAAGAGTTTTTGGGATTTGCTTTGCCCTTCACATCGGATTTAGCACCGAAGTTGTAGTAAGCAGCCAGTTCTACATTTTTTTGAACAGCTACAGCAGCACGAGCAGCCCAGAAGGATACACCTGTTCCTTCTTCATAAGAATAGTGGAGCTGGTCTTCGAGATCCAATCCTGTAGCACCAAGCATGTTGGATACATAGTCTGCATCTACATAGCGAATGCCGAAAGAATAAGAGCCCGGCATGTCAGTATCTACTTCACCATAGGTCAAGCCTAAAGTCCACATGGTTGGATTATTGAGGAGTTTTTTGCCATTATAAGACATCTTGTACAAAGTCTGTACATAATCTCCATCTAACTTTAAGTTGTGACCTAAGTCAACGGAAGCACCAAATCCTCATACATCTGCTTTCTCATCTGCTTTTACTTCAGGTTGCTCCAAGAAGTTCTTTGCTGTATCGGTATTGTGATTCTGTAAATATCCTACGTAGAAAGCGGATACATCTAAAGCACCTACGGTTGCATAACCTCTACCGAACCATGCTTCACGGCTTGCCTGGTCTTTGTATTGTGCATCTAAGAACTCAACAGATTTGAAACGACCATAACCTGCAGAAACACCTGCTTTTTCAGAACCTGCAGATACCACTACACCGTCAAATATAGCATCTTCATCCTAGAATACACCGCTCTGATCGAGTTCTACACCGGTACGACCGAGGTCAACAGAGAATTTATCGGTTGGCATCCATACTGCATGGAGTCTATCCATAGATACACCGGTGCTGTTTGGTACCAGTCCGGAGTCTTTGCTGGAATCTTTAAAGTCCGTTTCGTGACCCAAACGACCTTCTACAAAAATATGATCATTTACCTGTGCCTTCGCATTTAAGCGAATACGACCTGTGTATTGATCCCCCCAGTTTACATGCTGGAAATGCATACGAGCATCGCCGGACCAGGAAATGTTGCCTACCTTGGATTCGAGGTTGCCTACACGTACACCGAGGTTGTTAAGTTCATCAGCATATTCGCTTGCGAGCTGATCAATCATAGCTCTCTGTTCTGCATTGTATTGATCTTCATTTGCCATGAGTCTAGCAATGATCTGTGCCAACTCATAACGGGTGATGTTTCTTTCTCCCTTGCATGTTCCTCATGTGCATCCTCCTCATGATGATGTTCATGAACCATACCTTCTACGATTCCCTGTTCGGATAATTCACTTACTGCCTGATATGCCCAATCGCTTGTGGATACATCAGAGAATGGATTTGCTGCGTATGCGGATACGCCTGCGGTCAAAGCTGCTACAGCAGCGATTGCAAGAATCTTTTTCATGTTCTTGTCTCCTTTTTATAATATGAAAATAAAATTCGAATTTATATGACCGTTTCTTATCCGCAAGTATCCTTGTTTCCTTTTGGATAAACGAAAATGCGAGTCATTACTAAATTAAGACAGTTGAATTGTACTGTCTTAATTTGCGAATGTCAAGCAAATTCAAGATAATGTTAATACCTTATTTTTAATAATAAAAAATTTATTAACATGGATTTTAATATTAATATATAAAATTTATAGGAGTAAGTATTGTTTTTGAAAAAAAAATTGCCTTTAAGGAATAAAAAAAACCAGTTCGTTTTTAGTGGAACTGGTTTTAATTTTTATGCATCTATTTCAGTTATGATGTGTTTGTCTAATTCTTTGAGCGGTACCGGATGGAGATAGGCTTGTCCAATCGTTTTCAATAAGACTAGTCGAATCATATTGCCCCAAATTTTCATGTCGTTAGTCATATAAAGCATGAGGTCTGCTGCAGAAATATCAGTTTGAATCGGAAGTTCTAAGAATTGAAGAACATACTTTATACGTTCGGCACATCCTTTTTGTGTAAGTCCTAATTTTTCTGCTTGACGAGTAATGAGATACATACCGATAGCTAAGGCTTCGCCATGATTATATGTGCCGTCATAACGGTTATATCCTTCAATAGCATGTGCAATGGTATTGCCGAAGTCGAGAAGCATACGAGAACCTTCTGCAAATTCATCTTTTTCAGAATAACGTGCTTTAATACGGCAACAACGTTCAATAATTTCAGGAAGTCGTTTCCTTAAATCTACGTCATTTTTAGCTTGTTCAAAAATGGTAAAGAGATCTTTATCTTGAATGCATGCAATCTTTACAGCTTCTGCGAGTCCTTTGTGGAATTCTGCTTTTGGAAGTGTAGAGAGTAAATCCGGGTCGATAAAAATACCGCGTGGTTGTGCAATACTGCTTACCAAATTCTTACTGCCCGGCATATCAATACTTACATTACCCCCAATAGCAGTACCTAGTTGTGCAGTAAGTGATGTCGGAATATGAATATACTGGATACCGCCTAGATAGGTAGCTGCAGCAAACCCTGCCATATTACCTACCGCACCGCCGCCAAATCCGATGATGGCATCGCCACGGTCAAGTCCGAAGTTAGCAATAGCTTCATATACAGCACTTAATACACGAAGAGTTTTGCAAGCTTCCCCTTCTGGTACGGTAATGAAACGGATACTTAAGTTTTTAGCAGCATGTAATGTTTTATTGAGTTTAGCTGCGTATTGCTTACCTACAGAATCTTCTGTAATGACAACCACTTTATCTGCATCGGTAAGTTCTTTTATCATGGGACCGACTTTATGAATCAGACCACGTTCAATGAGTATATCGTAAGAATCTAAATCTAAATTAACATGAATATTTGCCATGTGCATCATCCTTTCTATCGAATCAATGTAATTAACGATTGCTAATGCCCTCTAAATTTTGCAGGTATGGAAGCGACTCGATGGATGAAATACGAGGGAGGCTCCGCCTCTTTTCTCGTGATTTGGGAAATCCATTTTGCCGCATGTACACAATAAGATTTATATTCCTGACCCGGCTCCATGATTATTCCCCTTCTTTCTTTTTGTAATCAATACAGATTTTTTATATCAACATATATCATTATTATAACTTCTAATTGTATTTCAGAAAAGATATAGAGTTTTAAAAATACAAAATAAAGAAATAAAATGGTAATTATTTTTTATTGGATAGGTTATAAGAAGTTTTTTTATGACTTTATCGAAAACGAGTTTCTCTTTGTTTTTTTAAGAATATAGAGAATTGCTCTGCTTGCTTTTCCCAATCGATAATAGCTGCTTGTAACTTTTCTTTTTCGCAGTTATCACTTATATATATTGTATTTATTTTTACATTTAAAAGAGCACTGATAGTTGCCGTTACCGCACATTCACCTGCGATGAGAGAATCGCTTACCAGATTCACGTTTCCTTCTAAGATAATTTCTTTAAAAATTGGATACATGTTAATCATTGTTTGTACCATGAGCTTAGGTGCATGCAATGCCAACCGGAAGCCTTCTTGCATTTTTTCTTTTCTATTTTCGGTTTCTTTGGGAAGTCGCCAGATTTCCATAGCTTTAGTAAAGCAACGACTGTCCTTCTGCATTAAATCCAGCATGGTACTTTGTGCCAATTGTAATGTTTCCAACCAAAGAGCAGCTTTAGGATGTAGGTCATTATACTTTTTGTTGGATAATGTAAATTGTACGCTCATACATGCCATAGCACAGGCTTGTGCACCGATAAAAGCTGCTTGCACACCACCGGCAGGAGTTTCACTTTTACTGCCTAAAGCGGTTAGATACTCTTCTATTGTTTTTTTATGCCATATAGTAGTTGTCATATTATACCTCATTAACTTTGCCCCATTTTTAGTAGTTGAGGGGAATTGCTTGGGAGTGTTAATACATAGAGTATCATACCGGTCGAAAGCCGTACATCCGCTGTGGGTATCAGAGTATGTTCTCCATTTTTTATTTCAACAACAGTGGAACAAGTCGGCCATGCGATTTCTTTAATTTGTTTGTTTTCTAAATAGGAGCCGGGACCTACAGGGACTTCAATGAGTGTTCGTGCTTTTTTAGTAGTTTTAGGGTGTTTAGAAAGGGCTTTAGAAAGGAGTTCCCCATAAATAGGTTTACCTCCTACCAATGCACTGGTTACATAAGCGATAGCAGATGCTAAAACAAGGGTTGTTAAATGAGAAAAATCTCCGGTTAACTCAAGAATAAGAAGTACAGATGTAATAGGAGAACGCATACTTGCTGTTACAAAAGCTGCCATGGCTGCGGTAACAATATTGTTGCTGAATATGGGATCCAGAATGCCTACGGAAATAAATATAGAAGATTGAATCGCTCCGAGAAGTCCTCCCAGTGCAAACATCGGAACAAGAAATCCGCCGGGAATACCGCTTCCGGTAGAAAGAATGGTAAAAATATATTTACCTATAAAAAGAAGTATTAGAAAAAGAAGACCCGGGCGATTAGCTACTATAGAATTGACAAGGTCATCGCCACCTTCTGTAATTTCCGGAAGCCAAAGGCAAACAAATGCACCGATTACTAAAGCAAAAAATAAACGTGGCCATACACCATGGAGGGAAATCTTTTTATAGAAGAGTCCGACATGCGTTAAGCCGTAGTTATATAACACACCGAATGGACCACAAATAGCACCTACTAAAATAATAGGAATGATAAGTGCTATGGTAGAGTCGGGCATGGTGGGAAAAATAAATAAAGCACTTTCTCCGAAAATGTAACGAGTGACCATTGTCGCAGTGACGGCAGCCGCCATAGAGGGGAGCAGAACTGCACTGGAAAAGCTTTGATTCATTTCTTCTAATGCAAATACGGTACCGGCAAGTGGAGCACTGAATGCGGCAGCAAGTCCGGCACTGGAACCGCTGGTAATCAGATATTTTTCTTCTAATGGAAAGCGACCGAAAAGGCGACTGATTCCTTTAGCGGCAGCGGCACCGATTTGTACAGAAGGTGCTTCCCGACCGATAGAAAGTCCTCCCAGTATACCTAAAACGACACCGATAAACTTTACATAGAGAACGGAAAGCCATTTCATGTGAAAAATACCGAGTAATTCACCTTTTACTTGGGGAATACCTCCACCCATTGCCATCGTTTCATAAATACATAGACGATAAATAATGAGAGATAGCAGTAATGCAAAAACAATCCAGCCTATAAAAGGAAGCCAATTTCCTGCAAATAAAGCAGGTGTAATATAGCTTTGATAAATAAACTGTCTAATAACAGAAGCTTGATGTAATACCCATACAAAAGAACCAATAATCAACCCTACTACGAATCCTACAAGAATGCCCTCAAAAAACAGACGAAGTTTAAATGCATCCCAAGCAATAAGTGCTTGTAAGGTTTTAGATAATTGATGTATTCTCTTCATAAGAGTCTCCTTACCTATAAATAGTCATGCATTATTAT
This sequence comes from Dialister pneumosintes, assembly GCF_001717505.1. NCBI lineage: Bacteria > Bacillati > Bacillota > Negativicutes > Veillonellales > Veillonellaceae > Dialister > Dialister pneumosintes. The sequence continues at coordinate 1,143,190 of NZ_CP017037.1, read as the reverse complement.
TATAATATAAGTAGGAATGTAATTACAAAATAACAGAAATAAACCGTTGACAGCCTCAAAAGAGCATGTTAAAATAATTTTTGTCATATAGCCCATGCTTTATGATATATGGCGGGTGTGGTGAAGTGGTTAACACGGCGGATTGTGGCTCCGTTACTCGTGGGTTCGAGCCCCACCACTCGCCCCATTTTTTTTACATCCGTATGTAAAGAAGATGGATTTAGGTATGGGGGTATAGCCAAGTGGTAAGGCAACGGACTTTGACTCCGTTATGCGGCAGTTCGATTCTGCCTACCCCTGCCAATATAAACATACAAAAGTATGTAAAAAGACCTCCCGATGGGAGGTCTTTTGCTATATAAAAGTAGTGATTTTGAGGAGGCGTGTTATGACACTGAATCAACTTCGATATGTGATTGAAATTGTACGTTTCGGATCGATATCTACAGCGGCACAAGAGCTGTTTATCACGCAACCCAGTTTATCCAAATCGGTTAATGAGCTGGAAAAAGAAATGGGAATTACTATTTTCAGAAGAACAAATCGTGGTGTAGTTCTTTCAGAAGAAGGTATTCGCTTTTTATCTTATGCACGACAAGTTGTTGAACAGGCGGATTTGTTGGAACATCGGTATAAAGAAAGCGAAAAAATGCATCATACCTTTTCGATTTCCTCACAACATTATGCAATTGTTGTAGCTGCTTTTATAGCCATGATTAAAGAGGAAAATGTAAATTACTATGATTATTATTTACGAGAAGTAAAAACTTCAGAAGTAATTAGTGATGTGCATCTTCAAAAAAGTAATTTAGGAATTTTATATGAAAGTTCTTTTAATCATGATGTATTAAAACGAATTTTATATGATAATGATTTAGAGTTTACTCCGTTATTTACTGTTAAACCACATGTGTTTTTAAGAAAGAGTCATCCTCTTGCTTGCAGGCAGATGATTACGCTGGAGGAGCTTCGTGAATATCCTCGTCTTGTATACGACCAAGGAATTAATAATTCATTCTATTTTACAGAAGAGGTTCATAGTACGGAAGAAAGTGATAGAAATATTACGGTAACGGACCGGGGAACTATTTTTAATTTGATGATCGGTCTTGATGGATATACGATTTCTTCGGGGATTATGAGCGATGATTTTAGCGGAGCGGAAATCAGTTCCATTCCTTTAAAAACAGAAGAATATATGACTTTAGGTGCAATCACTTGTAAAAATACTGCTCCATCCGCATTGACAGAACGCTTTTTATTTCATCTTAAAGAGAGATATCATGCTGGTTTGGTATCTAAAAAAAACACAAAATAAAGGGGAATATAGAAGTAGAATGAGAAGAAGTTTTCTTTTCTTTTTACTTCTTTTATTATATATTGAAAAAGAGTGTGTTTATTTTATGAAACTGGAAAGAAAGTATGTACTATGTTGAGGGATGGAAATATGGGATTACCAATACGGGACATTCTTCTTCTTGACTATTTAGATGGGAAACCTTTGCATACCAAAGTTCCCTCTTATCAGGAGAAAGTGTTGGGCGGCAATACAAATCAGAGATTGCAACTCCTTTTAGAGGCAGGTTGGATTCGGCAAACGAAACCGCAAGAAACCGTTAATATGCTTCCTGATCAAGCGTTGGCTGATTTTTTAGCTCATCATGGATATGACTCTAAAGGTTCGCATGTCGAATTGGTACGACGTGTGATTGAAAATATTCCGGAAAATGCTTATGAGTATGCCGTTCCTAAGTTATATATAGCAACTGCTCGCGGAAAGCGGGAAATGACAGGGCATATGGCGTACATTTTAAATGCAAGAGGTAATTACGGATTGACCGAGGGGGAAATCGGTGAAGCACAGCGTACACTTGTTTCTCGTGGTGCGCCTTGTTCTGCTAAAAATATTTTGTTGCGTGCTTTTTTACAAAAAGTAGATATATTAAATATGAGCGGTGAATGGACGAGACTTCGTAATTTATACTTTACGATGGCTAATTTTTACGTGCGTGATGAGAATGCACGACAAGCATTAACGATGCTGTATCTTGTGTTTTTATTAGATATGTCCGGTATGGGGAATAGAAATCATTTAGTTTCTTATGAAGAGTTATTTCCTACACAAAAAGGAATTATTCTATTGATGGATCAATTGCGAAGGACGTTACAATTATCTGACAGTGAATTAAAAGGGGATTTTCTATCTTCTATCGCACGATATGGTCCACGCTTACCTTTTTCTTATTTTTCACCACAAATTATTTTTAAAATTTTAATGGAACGTTTACAGGGAAATGATTTTGACCGAACGGGATACATTGTACATGCTAATACGCCCGATCCGGATTCACGTGCTTATCATTTTCAAGTTAGTCATTTTACACCTTTAACTTTTAAGGAAAAGCAAAAAGAGTTAGAAAGACAGAAGCCTTTACAATTAAAACGAAATATTCAACCGACAGTACCTCCTGTGATGCGTATATCGAGTGTTTCGACAGCTCCGTTTACAAGCGGAAAAATAAGTTCAAGAGGAAAAAAAGAAGTTAAAAAGAAAGTTTATTCTCCCAAAGTGAAGAAAAAAAGTTGGTTGGAAAGATTATTAGGGAAATAATTTTTATTTTCATTAGAAGAATAAAAGTTAGGATTATTTATAGGTAATAAGCCACAAAAATGCTTATTGATATGTTATAATGTAGTGTATGATTTTGTGCGGAAGAGAGGCGTGACATGGAAGAAAAAGAAAAGCGTGTTCGAATCCGTGTAGATACTGTTATTCGTGATGCAACCGGAGAAGAAGAAACGTTATCTTTGGAAACATTGGGGGTATCAGGGATAAGAGAAGAAACTCCCTATATTTCCTACCGGGAAACTGAATTAGTCGGATTGGAAGGAACTACAACGACAGTTCATATAGAAGAGAACCGAGTTATTTTAGAACGATCGGGAACTTTTCTTCAACGACAAGAGTATAAAGTGGGAGTAGAAACGCATTCCGATTATAATACTCCGATGGGTATTTTAGGAATGAAAGTAATTACAAGAGAGCTGGATATATCGTGGAATAACGGCATAGGTGTTTTACGCATGGTCTATGATATTTCAGTAGATGGTTTATTTGAGCATGTCAATGAAATTATTATCGATGTAAGAGAGGAGTCCGATTTTCATGGAAATCAGGGAACAACTGCAATTAATCATTGAAGAAGCTAAGAATGCTGCTGTAGCAGCAGGTGAATTACCGGAAGGTACATATGCTTCGGTACATCGTTTAGAAATACCAAAGGATAAAAAATTTGGTGATTATTCTACCAATGCAGCTATGCAATGGGCAAAAACAGCACATTGTGCACCGAGAATGATTGCAGATGTATTGGTTAAATATATAAAATCCAATCTTATCGACCATGTGGAAATTGCAGGTGCCGGATTTATTAACTTCTATCTTACTTCCGATTTAGTGTATAGTGAACTTCGGCATATTTTAGAAACCGGTGACTCTTACGGCAATTTGCCGAAGAGTGATGAAGGGCTTATTAACATTGAATATGTATCTGCCAACCCGACCGGGCCGCTTCATATCGGACATGCTCGTGGTGCTGCATGGGGAAGTGCTTTAGTTAATTTATTACGTGCGGCAGGTCGTCCGGTAGCTTCCGAGTATTATATCAATGATGCAGGCAATCAGATAGATAATTTGGCAAAATCTGTAAATGCTCGCTATATGCAGCTTTGCGGGTTTGAAGTGGAATTTCCGGAAGACGGTTACCATGGTGTAGATATCGTAGAAACCGCACAAGCTATTTTAGATCGTGACGGTAAGAAGTATTTGGATATGAGCGAAGAAGAACGTTTAGCCGTATTCAAAGATATTGCTTTAGTTGAAAAGTTAAATGCTATTAAGAAAGATTTAACAGATTTTAATGTAACATTTGATACTTGGTACAGTGAAAAATCTTTGTATCCGACTAAGGTAGATGCTGCATTAGAACCACTTAAAGAATCCGGTGCTATCTATGAAAAAGATGGTGCATGGTGGATGGCAACAACTAAAGAAGGCGATGACAAAGACCGTGTAGTTATTCGCTCTAATGGAGTTCCGACTTATTTCTGTTCTGATATTGCCTATCATAAAGATAAATTCCAGCGTGGTGCTACCGAATTACTGGATATTTGGGGGGCAGACCATCACGGATATATTGCTCGTTTAAAAACAGCGATGAAATTACAAGGCTTTGATCCGGATAAGTTCAATGTATTGCTCTTGCAAATGGTAACTCTTCTTCGTGACGGACAGCCTGTCAAGATGAGTAAGCGTACCGGTACGGCGATAACGATGAGAGAACTTATGGATGAAGTAGGCGTAGATGTGGCTCGTTATTTCTTCTGTAGTCGTACTTTGGACAGTCAGATGGAATTTGATATTGACCTAGCTAAGAAGCGTTCTAATGATAATCCGGTTTACTATATTCAATATGCAAATGCACGTATTCATAGCTTATATAACCAAGCTAAAGATGCTAAGATTGCATTGGGAGATTGGCAGAATACCGATTTTACCGTTCTTAAAGAAGAATGTGAAATAGAATTAATTAAAAAGATGGAAGCTTATCATGGACTTCTTGCGGCAGCTGCTGGTGAACAAGCGCCACAGCGTATTGCCAAGTATGCTTTTGAATTGGCTACTTTATTCCATCATTTCTATAAGAAGTGCCGTATTTTAGGTGTAGAATCAAAAGTTACAGAAGCACGACTCGGTTTAATTCGTGCGGTACAAATTGTTCTTGTTCATGCATTAGGCATTCTGGGTGTTTCTGCACCTGATCATATGTAAGGAGGATTCATGACAAAGTATATCTTCGTAACAGGCGGTGTAGTTTCTTCTCTTGGAAAGGGAATTACCGCTGCTTCCTTAGGACGTCTTTTAAAAAATCGTGGATATAAAGTAACTATTCAGAAGTTTGATCCATATATCAATATTGATCCGGGTACGATGAGTCCTTATCAGCACGGGGAAGTATTTGTTACCGATGATGGAGCAGAAACCGATTTAGATTTGGGACATTATGAACGTTTTATCGATGTAAATTTATCTAAAGGTTCCAATGTTACTACCGGTAAAATTTATCAATCTGTAATTAATAAGGAAAGAAAAGGCGAATACCTTGGCTCTACCATTCAGGTTATTCCGCATATTACTAATGAAATTAAAGAACGTGTTCTTCGTGTAGGTCGTAATGATAATGCCGATATTGTCATTACGGAGATTGGAGGAACAGTCGGAGATATTGAGTCTCTTCCTTTTTTAGAAGCCATTCGTCAGGTAAAGAAAGACGTACCTAATCGTAATGACGTACTCTATATTCATGTTACTTTAATTCCTTACATTCATGCAGCAGGCGAACTAAAAACGAAACCTACACAGCATAGTGTTAAGGAACTCCGTTCCATAGGTATTCAACCGGACATCATTGTATGTCGTACAGAAAAGATTGTCAGCGATGATATGAAGAAAAAAATTGCACTTTTCTGCGATGTAGATTCCAACGCAGTTATTAACAATGCGACCTGTAGTACTATTTATGAAGTGCCTCTTTTGTTACAAGAAGAAGGACTGGATCGTATCGTGATGCAGAAATTAGGATTGGAAGATCGTTTCTGTGATATGAAAGAATGGACAGTTATGGTTGACCGCATTCGTGAAACCAATGCATCCGATAGAGAGATTAAGGTTGCTTTAGTTGGAAAGTATGTAGCTTTACATGATGCGTATTTATCCGTGGTAGAATCTTTGTATCATGCTGGTTATGAAGCAGGCGTACAGGTCAAGATTAAATGGATTGACTCGGAAGATTTGGAATCACCCGGTTGCAATTTGAACGAAGTATTTGGAGATGTGCAAGGCGTAGTTATTCCGGGTGGATTCGGTTCACGTGGTGTAGAAGGCAAGATTGCCGCTATTCGTTATGTGCGTGAAAATAACATTCCGTTCTTAGGTTTATGCTTGGGGATGCAATGTGCCGTTATTGAATTTGCAAGACATGTATGTGGTATGAAAGAAGCTCATTCTAAGGAATTTAATGATGCTACCCCTTATCCGGTTATTGATCTTATGGAAGATCAGGAAGATGTGACTGAAAAGGGCGGTACTATGCGTTTAGGACAGTATCCTTGCAAGCTTAAAGAGGGAACTATGGCTCGTCGTTTATATGGTAATCAAGAAATTGTATATGAACGTCATCGCCATAGATATGAAGTGAATAATGAACTGCGTCCTCAAATGGAATCACAAGGTCTTATTATTTCCGGGACCAGTCCGGATAATCGTTTGGTAGAAATGATTGAGCTACAAAATCATCCCTACTTTGCGGCAACACAGGCACATCCGGAATTTAAATCCAGACCGACTCGACCACATCCTTTATTCCAAGGATTTGTACAGGCAATTGTAAAGAAATAGGATAAAAATGCAGGATTATAGCCTGCATTTTTTTGCTATGTTTTTATCATATTTTATACAATACATATGCTGGTTATTATCTTTAAAATTTGTGATGCAGCATTTTACTCTAAAAATAAAAAGTTATAAAACGGGAAAATCTCATGCAAAATATTAATAGAAGAAGCTTATTGATAAGAATAAATATATTTAAATATTGTATATTTATACACTAAAAATAATGAAAATAAAATATAGAATAAGCGAAATTACTAAAGAAATGAATAGTTGAAAATAAAAAGTGATTCTGTAATATCATGCATTCATATATCTATTAGTGTTATATTCATCGAAACTTACTGGTTAGTGTATACGTTAATTCGTCAAAACATGGTTGCAAATGTAGATGTATGAGTTTATAATATACATAAATAATTTTTAGTTGTAGGAGGAAATGGTATGGGCCTTTCTATTCAGATTTTTATATCACTGATTTTATCCGTGGTAGTAGGTTTAACATTAGGACCGGATTCTGCTCCTTGGGTAAAGCAGTGGATTGCACCTGTAGGAACTATATTTATTAACTTAATTAAGATGATGATTGTTCCTGTTATTTTTTCATCTCTTGTTACCGGTATGACCGGTTTGGGAGATTTAAAGAAATTAGGACGCATCGGTGCAAAGACTTTCTTTATCTATATGGGAACTACCGCAGTAGCTATTTTACTCGGGTTTGCATCTGCGTTCTTAATTCAACCGGGTGTAGGCTTGGATATGGGAGCAGCAACAGCTCCTGAAATTAAAGCGGCTCCAACATTTATGCAAGTTTTGGTAAGCATGATTCCTGCTAATCCGATTGCATCTATGGCTAAAGCGGAAATTTTGCCATTGATTGTGTTTTCTATTTTCATTGGTTCCGGTATTATTGCCGTAGGTGGTAAGAAGGGGATGTTCCTTACTAACCTGTTTGATGCTTTTGCAGAAGTATGTTACAAGATTATCGGCATGATTATGCGTCTTTCTCCTATTGGCGTATTTTGTTTATTAGTTCCGGTAGTAGTTACTAATGGTCCGAAAGTACTTCTTCCTCTCTTGTCTGTTATTATTGCAGCTGCACTTGGCTCTATTGCACATGGATTAGTAGTATATACTCCTATTATTGCATTTTTAGGCAAAATGAATCCTGCTCGCTTCTATAAAGCAATGTCTGAAGCTATGATGATTGCATTTACGACTTGTTCTTCTGCCGGTACACTTCCGGTTAACATGAAGAACTTGATTGAAAAACTTAAAGTAAAGAAAGAAGTAGTATCTTTCGTTCTTCCTTTAGGGGCAACCATTAATATGGACGGTACTGCCGTTTATATGGGTGTGTGTGCTTTGTTCGTAGCGAATGTGTATGGCGTTCCGCTTACTATGAATCAGATGATTATGATTATGTTTACCGGTACTTTAGCATCTATTGGTACAGCAGGAGTTCCCGGCGGCGGACTTATCATGCTTGCTATGGTTCTTCAGTCTGCTAATTTACCTTTAGAAGGTATTGCTCTTGTAGCAGGCATCGACCGTGTATTGGATATGTTCCGTACAACCTTGAATATAACAGGTGATGCTGCAGTGGCTGTAGCTGTTGATCATTCAGAAAAGAGTAGCGATAAAGAACTCATTGAAAAAATGCAAGAAGAAAAAGAAATGAATAGCATTATTAAGTAAAAGAAAAAGAGTGTTTGCTAAGTAAGCACTCTTTTTTGTAT
>NZ_CP017037.1:0-220000 GCF_001717505.1 Dialister pneumosintes | reverse complement strand
GGAGATGCAACAATAAATTTGTTTTGTTTTACATTTCTTATATATACTTCTCCTTCAAAAATTTTACCAATAGAACCAAGAACATTTGAACAAAACGCATCCGATGCAGTTGTATGCGATTTAATAACTTCATCCGCTAAAAATATTTCATTATTCATCACTACTAAAACTCCCATATGTTGAGTTTTTTCACTGGCAGCAGCAACTACTGCAGCTAACAGATTAGCAGGCCCATCAGCACTTAACGCATCTGCTCCACGCATAGCCCCGGTAATACAAATGGGTTTATCAACATTTACAGCATGATTCAACAAGAAGGCAGTTTCTTCCATAGTATCTGTTCCATGTGTAATAACATACCCATGAATAGATGAATGATCTATTTCTTGTATGTATTGTGCAAGTCGCAACATCATAGAAGGCGTCATATATTCACTTGGAGTATTAGAAAATTCTTTTACCTGTATAGATGCTACATGTTCTAATTGCGGAATACCGGCTACCAGTGACTTCCCCGATATAGCCTGAGTTAATTCCCCTGTCACAGAGTCTCTTTGCATAGCAATAGTGCCCCCTGTTGTAATAATCAGAATATTCTTCTGTACGTTATTCATAAATTTCTATATCTCCTTTTGTATTTTTAATTATAGCATGAACCATTATTACTTATATTCTCATAATCACACATACCTCTTTATTTCTATTCTATTTCTCAGTTATAATATAAAGATAAATAAAAAATTGCATGAGGTGATTTACATGGAGCGTAATACGACCTGCACTATTATTGTTAACCCCACATCCGGAAAAGAACGAGCACCCAAATATATTCCTTTACTACACTCTATCCTTTCAAAAAAATATGAAGATATTATCATAAAATTAACAGAAGGTCCCGGAGAAGCGAAAAAATTTGCTAAACAAGCAGCGGAAAACAATCGGGATATTATATGCATGGGTGGTGACGGAACTATTAACGAGGTTATCAATGGCATGGTTCCTGTCAATAGCAATTCCGCTTTGGGATTTGTTCCTTTCGGAACTGTTAACGATTTAGCCAGAGCATTAGGTATTCCCCGCTCACCAAAAGGGGCTATTAAAATTTTTGAAAATGCAACAGTAACGTCTATCGATGTTGGCGGAATTAACGATCAGTATTTCATTAATATTGTAGCTGCCGGACTTTTGCCGGAAGCAATGAGTCAAGTAACCATTAAAGAAAAAACATTATTCGGCTCTATGGCTTATTTTATGAAAGCTTTTCAAGTATTTCCAAAACAAAAATCTTACCATTTTCGTATTGAAGAAAAGAATGGAACTGTTATCCAAACAACATCTCCACTCATTGCCGGTATGTTAACAGATTCTGCCGGTAGTTTTAGAAATCTCATCCCTGAAGAAGAACGTCGCTCAGGAATGATTAAGTTAGCCCTTTTTCGAAATTTTGAATGGTTTCGTGCCATTCGACAAGCACCTCTGCTTCTTACCGGTCAGCAGATGGGCGAAGATTTTTTAACAGTTATCGGAATAAAAAGTGCTAAAATTTCAATTGAAAATGCTCCTAATAAAGAGCTTTGGACGAATGTAGATGGAGAAAAGGGACCCCATTTCCCAATATATTTAGAGATTCTTCCTTCTAAACTTCCCGTATTAGTACCTGCACACAGAAAAACTTCCCCTATCCACATCCCTGATATGGTAAATAAGGTAAAAAGTCAATTAACACATTTGTGGGAAGAACTCCCTGAACCTTATCAGAATCCTATGGAAAATAGAAAATCAAAAGTATCAAAAAAAGAAATAACAAATCCCTAACTAAAGACTAATAAACTTTTCAAATAAAAAAGCAACGGTTTTCACCGTTGCTTTTTTATTTTATACCTTATACTCTCTTGTTTTAGTCATATACTGATAAACTAAAATAGAAAGCATAATACCTGCCCCAACCAAATCTGTCATAGGTGTTGGATCAATTAAACATAATCCTGCTCCAAATAATACTATCCTCAATACAAGTGGAACTCTACGATAAAAATATCCAATCATAGCTGCACTAACACCAATCATTCCAATCAATGCCGTTATAGTCGTAAATCCCATCTGCAATGCGGTCGCATTAATCCCTAAAATAGCCGGAGACAATACAAACACGTAGGGAACAATAAATGCTGCTATTCCAAGTTTTGAGGCGTTAACTGCTGTTTTCAACGGATTTCCTCCTGAAATAGCAGATCCGGCAAATGCTGCTAAAGCAACAGGGGGTGTAATATCTGCAATAATACCAAAATAAAATACAAACATATGTGCCGCCAATAAAGGAACCCCCACACCAATTAATGCCGGTGCAGCAATAGTAGAAGTAATTACGTAGTTGGCAGTAGTAGGAACTCCCATCCCTAAAATCAAAGATGTAATCATAGTGCAGAAAAGAAGGAGAATCATATGTCCCCCAGATAACCCAACCAAAAAGGAAGCTAATTTCAATCCCACACCGGTTTTAGTCACAACTCCAATAATCATACCGGCTGCTGCACAAGCAATAAGTACACCTAAAGCACCTCTAGCCCCTTTTATTAACCCGCTTACAATATCATTAAATGTCATACGAGTCGTTTCTCGAAGCATGGCGGTAAAAATAGAAATTACTATTCCTGCCAACGCTGCTTTCATCGGGGTATATCCGGAAGCAAGAAGTCCAATAATAGATATAAGAGGAATAGCTAAATGACCTTCTTCTTTCATGATATCTTTAATTGGTGGTAACTTATTTCTCGGAGTACCTTCCAAGCATTCTTTTTTCGCTTCAAAATGTACACCTAAAAATACTCCAATAAAATATAACATAGCCGGTACAATAGCCGCTTTGACAATGCTCATATAGGGAACACCAATAAATTCAGCCATTAAAAACGCTGCTGCTCCCATAATAGGCGGCATAATTTGTCCACCAGTAGATGCTGCCGCTTCTACGGCACCTGCAAAATCTTTTTTGTACCCCAATTTCTTCATCATAGGAATCGTGAAAGAACCGGATCCCACAACATTTGCTACAGAACTCCCGGATATAGTTCCTTGTAAAGCACTGGAAATAACAGAAACTTTAGCAGGACCTCCCGATGCCCACCCGGCAATTGCGTTGGAAATATCAATAAAAAATTTTCCTAACCCTGTTTTTTCTAAATATGCACCAAATAAAATAAATAAGAAAATGAAAGTGGACGATACTCCCAGCGGTATACCATAAACGCCTTCTGTTGTGAAAAACAAATGACTAACCATTTGTTGAAGTGTTAATCCTCTATGTGCCAAAGGTCCTGGTAAATAAGGTCCAAAATATCCATATCCAAGGAATAATAATACTACACATACAATAGACCAACCTACGATACGTCGAGCTGCTTCCAACACCATAAGTATTCCTAGCAGTCCTATAATAAAATCAACTTGTGTTACAGTCCCTGCACGTAGAATTAGTGATTGATAATTTAACAGTATATACAACGGAGGAATAAGAGATGTAATAGCTAAACTTAAGTCTACCGGATGTACTTTTCCTTCACGAATCCAAGAATTTTTAGTTGGACAAAGTAAAAATACTAAAGAAATTCCAAAACTCAGATGGATACAACGTTGAATCATAGCATCAAAAGTACCAAAGAATCCTGTATAAATATGGAACAAAGAGAAACAAATACATATACAAGAGATCAGCTTTCCCCAAAATCCTGTATATTCTACAGTAGCAGATTCTTTATCCAGTTTTTTTATTTTTTCTTCTATATCTTTATTTGTAGAATGGGAGTTTATTCTATCATCCATTATTACCCCTCCTAAAACTTTTAGCTTTTATAATCCCTTGATATAAAGGACAAATATATATATATAATTCCGTGCCTAAAGGCATTAATCCGGGTAAGTCATAACTTTCTTCATCAACTTGAATCACACCATTATTAGATACTCCATTTCTAAGAGAAAGAGTAGGATACTCTCGATGCATGTTATCCAAAACAAACCAAGTTCCTTCTTGATGAAAATGGCCTTCAGAAGCTAGAAAAGGTAAACCTACACCAAAAGATTGATATCTGGTCGACTTTAAAGACAAACCATCAACAGTATCATTAATATATAAATTTTCTTGAACAGGGGTTTTCATTACTGAATGTCTATAAGATAACGTAATTGGCATTCCTGCATAAGCTTTTTTTATAAAAATAAATCCGGTAGATGTTTGTCCAAAAATAAAAGGTAATTGGCATACATATATAAATATTATAACTAAAATAATACTAAGACTTATCACAACATTTCTCATATACCCAATAAATAGATTAAAATCTATTTTTCCACCCTTTCTTATCTACCGGATAGCATATTTTATGACTTAAAGTAATCTTCTGCCCCTTTATTCAAAGGAATAGACATACCTTGTGTACCGGTATCTTTAGTAATATATGCACCTACCGCATGTGCAGCTTTCATCCGATCTAAATGACCATAAATAGCCGTTACGATTTGTCCCCCTAAATCATCAGAAATTTTATCTGTACCAACGAGAATACACTTAACTGCTACCGTACTTACATCTTCATTCTGTCCTTTATAAGTACCGGCAGGAATATTTATCTTTGTATAGTAAGGATACTGCTGGATTAACTTATCCTGAATATCTGCATCAATTGCTACAACTTTTGCAGACTTATTAGCAGCTAAATCCTGAATAGCCGCCGTTGGATAACCAGCTACTACAATACCGCAATCCACATTACCGTCTTTTAATGCATCCGCTGCCTCACCAAAAGATAAATACTGTGGTTTAATATCATCATATGTTAATCCATATGCTGCTAGAATCTGACGAGCATTAGCTTCTGCACCGGATCCAGATGCCCCTACAGCCACTTTTTTGCCTTTAAGATCTGCCACTGTATTAATCCCTGAGTTTTCAGTAGTAACAAACTGAATAGTTTCCGGATAAAGAGCTGCTAATCCACGTAAATTATCAATTTTTTTCCCGTCAAACATTTCTTTACCGTTGTAAGCATAATAAGCAATATCATTTTGTATAAAAGCTAAATCAACAGAACCGTCTTTTAACATATTTACATTAGCTACAGATGCGCCGGTAGACTGTGCACTTGCATTCATATTTTCAATATTTTGATTTAATATTTCCGCCACTGCACCACCTAAGGGATAATAAGTACCGGCAGTTCCACCTGTAGCGATATTCATAAACTGTCTATTACTATCATTTCCGGCACATCCAGCAAGAATAGCCGCACCTGCTAAACAAGAAAGTCCTGCAATAATACATCTTTTCATAACTTTGTTCATTCTTGTTTCCTCCTTATAACAAAATATTCTCCTTAATACGAATCATACTTTGCAATAAACAAAAAAGCAGCATGACTATAATGTCTGCTGCTTGCGTCTTTGCAATGCATAATCTTATGAAATTAAAATTATTATACTATGCTTCGAAGTCTTTGTAAAGAAGGCTTGTTTGAATTCCTTTATTATTTTGATATTTGCCACTATCATATTTGTCTGCTGTTCCTAATACAGTATGAAAATAAATTTGACAAATTTCGACTCCCGAGTAAATTCTAATCGGTTGTACACAAAACATTTCCAATGTCCAATAGCCACTAAACCCTACATCGCCAAACCCTGCCGTTACATGAATAAAGAGCCCTAGTCGTCCTACAGAAGAACGTCCTTCCAACATAGGAACAAAGCATTCTGTTTTCGTATACTCCATAGTTCTTGCTAAATACAATTTATTAGGTTCAAGAAGATAACCCTCTTCCGGAATCTTAATAAGATGCCCGGAATTCTTTTTCTTCATATCTAATTCATGAAGGTCATAAATCATTAATTCGTCTGCTAACCGAAGATTATAGCTATTAGGGTTAAGTTGACTCTTATTGAAAGGTTTAATGATAATTTCATTTCCCATATGTCTTTCAATTTCTTTACCAGATAAAATCATTGTTCTTCTTTTCCTTCCTTATTAAATATTCGACGATGTAAAGTCATTCTTCTTCTACTGAACGTATTTTTAGCCAAATCACCCGCATGAAGCCCTAAGATTTTTATCTCCTCATCAGTCAATCGAGTTGATAGCAAGAGCCTTCCTCTATCACTATAAGAAATAAGATGGGCAGAAAATAAAGCTGCATGTGTTGGACAAAAAAGCAATCCTTTCTGTTTTTTTTCTACCTCTCCATACGGAACTGCACACAATAAAGAATGACGCGCTAATCCACAGACTGTACAACAAGAAGACTCCCCCAACGATTTTCTGGTAAATCTATATTTTTCTTCTATCAATGTACGAATAGCAGTAATTGTTTGATCCGGTGTATGCGAAAACAAACTCCCTTCCATACCATAAGAAGATATATCTTGTGAAAGAACTCTTCTAATACTACCGTCCACCGCTAAATTAGCATCTTCTAATTCTTTAAAAGCAATGGCGGCAGCCGGTTTCATAATCCATAAATAGGTACCGTCTTCATCTTCAATCCCATCAAAAACATATTCCCAGGGCGCCATTTCTTTACATGGTGTTAGTTGCCCCTCTTCTGTCAATATACAGTGACAATCTTGCCCTTCCTGTTGTAAATGCTGTCTTTCTTCCTCACATAAAGCTTTAATCTTATTTCCTGCCCAACCTACGGCAGCGTTTAGTGCACGATATTCCATTTGAAGTACTTGTGCAATATGTTTAGCATTATCTGTTAAATCCGGTGAATGGTAAAGACAGTCAAAAATACTCATCATAAGATCTGTCATGATAACTGTATTCCCAAATAAAGAAAGCCAGCCTTCACGACCTATACCTTCCCAGCATTTTTGCCCTTTTCTCCTTGCCATCCCAATTCCTCCCATTCAAAATAAAGGAAGTATCTTTAATCCTTTATTCCTTTTGATTATACCTGTTTTATATATGTTTTTCTAGATATCTATCATCTATTCTCTTTTATAATGATTTTTTATTGAAGTTTTATTATGGAATTTCTGTTATTAATTATTATCTATTATCTTGTTTTTTATTATAATTTCTATTTAACCAAAACTCTTCAAAATTAGATTTTATCAATAATTATCATTGAATTCTTATGATATAATAAAAAATATTACATGTTATATGAGGTGAATAATGTCTGTTATTGATGAAATCAAACGTCGTCGAACATTTGCCATCATCTCTCACCCAGATGCAGGCAAAACTACGCTTACTGAAAAATTATTATTATATGGTGGTGCTATTCATTTAGCAGGATCCGTAAAAGCAAGAAAAACATCTCGCTATGCGGTTTCTGATTGGATGGAAATAGAAAAACAACGTGGTATTTCCGTGACCAGCTCCGTTTTAAATTTTGATTATGAAGGGTGTCGTGTAAATATTTTGGACACCCCAGGCCATGCAGATTTCTCTGAAGATACTTACCGTACACTCATGGCGGTAGATAGTGCTGTTATGGTTATTGATGTAGCTAAAGGCGTAGAAACACAAACAAAAAAATTATTTAAAGTATGCTCTTCTCGAGGTATTCCTATTTTTACTTTTGTCAACAAGATTGACCACTTCGGTAAAAACCCATTTGACTTAATGTCAGATATTGAAGAAGTTTTAGGAATTCGATCTTGCCCAATGAATTGGCCCATTGGAATAAATGGAAATTATGTAGGCATTTATGATAGAGAAACAAACACCGCTTTTATTTTTATTAAAGATAATGCACATGGGACTAAAAAATTACAAGTTGTCTCGGGTAAACTCGACGATTCTTCAATTATGGAATTACTAGATGAAGAAGTACTGGAATCTTTAAAATCCGACTTAGAACTTCTGGATGAAGCAGGCGATCCATTCAACATGGATAAGATTTCTGCAGGAAAACTTACTCCTATGTTTTTCGGTTCTGCCATGACCAATTTCGGTGTGGAACCATTCTTAAAAAGATTCTTAAAATTAGCTCCACCTCCTACAGAAAGAAAAACGCTGGAGGGTTCAATTTCTCCGGATAATTCCGATTTTTCCGGATTTATATTTAAAATTCAAGCCAATATGGATCCTAAACACCATGATAGAATTGCTTTTATGCGAATATGTTCCGGTATATTCGAAAAAGGATTATCCGTATTGCATAGACAAAGCGGAAAAAACATCCGTCTGTCACAACCTCAACAATTTCTTGCAACAGAACGAGTATCTATAGAAGAAGCTTACCCAGGCGATATTATCGGTATTTTTGATACCGGTGAACTTGGGGTCGGAGATACAGTATGTACAAAAAAACATCCGGTAACATTTAGTGACTTTCCTGTATTTCCTCCTGAATTATTTGCAAGACTTTCTCCCATGTCCAGTATGAAGAGAAAACAGTTTTTACGAGGTGTTAATCAATTAGCTCAAGAAGGAGCTATTCAAGTATATAGCCAACCTTATGTAATGGAGTCTTTCATTATTGGTGCTGTAGGACAATTACAATTTGAAGTTCTTCGGTATAGACTGGAAAAAGAATATAATGTGGATGTTCGTATCGAATCTCTCCCATATACTACAGCACGTTGGACAGCGTCCAATGCACTTCCGGAAGATTTAGTAGGTACGGATAATGCTTTAGTAGTCTATGATGCTAAAAAGAGACCTGTATACCTACTACCTAATGAATGGCAAGCCGGATGGCTTGTAGAAAGAAATCCAAATATAGAATTTCTTGATACACCACCAATGATCCCGGTAAATCTTGAATAAAAAATAGACCGTCTATAATTTGACGGTCTATTTTTTATTCAAGAAAAGAACAATAAACTTGCACTTCATGCCAAGCCATAATGAACTCTCCACCCATAATAATAACAATAGATGTTAAATGAAACCAGATAAATAAAACAACTAGCCCAATAAGAGAACCATAAGTAATTCCCATATGTGAGAAGTGTAACATATAATAGCTATACCCGGCAGTTAATAGTAACCAAAATACCGTAACAATAAGAGATGTTCCCAAAATTAATCGCCATGATGCAATTTGTTTTTCAGGTGCAAAACGATAGAAAAAACATAATGAAATTACTAATATAGCAAAAGGAATTACGTATTTAAGTAAGGTCCATAACTTAAGTATTACCGTAGGAAAAGTAAAGTAGTAATGCAAAGCATATACTACTCCATTTCCAAAAACCATTAATCCTAAAGATAAAATAATTGCAAAAGATAATAATAAAGTACATACGATAGACTTCATCTTTATAATAAACCAAGATTGTTTATTTCGATCTGTAAAAAAAACTTTATCTACCGCTCGAATAATAATATCAATACCTTGTGAAGCCGACCATATAGATGCAAATAACCCAATAAATAACCACAAACTACTACGTTGAGCTATTACTTTATCAATATGATATTTCATATTAACTGCTATATCCGAAGGAAGATATTGAAGCCATTTAATAATGGTATGTATTTGAGGTGCTGCAAAAAATAAAATTGCATTTACAAAAAATATTAAAAAAGGTATAACCCCAAGAATAAGATAATAAGTAGTTTCTGCCGCTAAAGCACCTACATCATCTCTCATATACCTTTGTACTAATTTTCTAAATAAATACCAACCTTTTTGAGCACAATGAATACTCCCCATAAGAGCTCCTTTATCCAAATAATATATCCGGAAAAATATTTTCCGGATATATGTATCAAATAAATATTATTTTTTCTTCTGTTTTGCGGTTTTATATCTTTCTTGACGAGAAATAATTGATTTTCTCATACGTATATTAACTGGAGTTACCTCCACCAATTCATCATCATTAATCCACTCTAAGGCAGACTCCAAAGTAAATTGACGATGTGGAGGAAGCTTAATAGCTTCATCAGATCCGGATGCACGAGTATTAGTCAAATGTTTTTTCTTACATGGATTTACATCCATATCTTGATCACGACTATTTTCACCAATAATCATGCCCTCATATACTTCAACACCTGCACCAATAAATAATTCTCCTCGATCAAGTACGGAATTTAAGCCATATGCCGTCGTAGTTCCATTTTCAAAAGCAACTAAAGAACCACGTGTACGTCCGGGGATATCTCCCTTATAAGGTGCATAGCCTTCAAACACATGATACATAATTCCTGTACCACGAGTGGTTGTTAATAACTCATTCCTAAACCCGATAAGACCTCTTGCCGGAACAGAGAATTCCATTCGCATATACCCAGCCAATTCATTCATAGAAATCATGTCTGCACGTCTAGGTCCTAACCCTTCCATAACAGCTCCCATATATTCCTGAGGTACTTCTACTGTCAGATGTTCAATCGGTTCACATTTTTTTCCATCAATTTCTTTATAAATAACTTGCGGTTTCGAAATTTCCAATTCAAAACCTTCCCTACGCATCATCTCTATTAAAACAGAAAGATGAAGTTCTCCACGTCCGGATACCTTAAATGCATCTGCAGTTTCTGTGTTTTCAACACGAAGAGCTACATTCGTTTCTATTTCTTTCAAAAGACGTGCACGAATATGACGACTTGTTACATAATCACCATCTTGCCCTGCAAAAGGACTCTTATTTACACCAAAAATCATAGATAAGGTCGGTTCATCAATCTTAATACGTGGCAAAGCTTCAGGTTGATTGCTATCAGCAACCGTTTCTCCGATAGTAATATCTTTAAACCCTGCCATAGCAATAATATCACCAACTTTAGCTTCTGTAGCAGCTGTACGTTTCATTCCCTGCCATACAAAAAGAGAACCGATATGATCATTTCTGCTCTTTTCTCCATCGGTGATACAAACAGGCATTCCTTGTTTCGCCGTGCCTCTGGTAATACGACCAATGGCTACTTTTCCTAAATAATCATCGGAATCAAGAGTAGTTACTATGCATTGCAAAGGAGCATTTTCATCTCCTTCCGGAGCAGGACAATGTTTGATAATCGTATCAAATAAAGGCTTTAAGTCTTCATTATCATCATCCATGCTATACTTTGCTACACCATTTCTTGCGGAAGCATAAATCATAGGAAACTCTAGCTGCTCATCATCCGCTTCCAACTCAATGAACAAATCTAATACTTCCCCTTCTACTTCACTGATTCTTTGATCAGGTCTATCCATTTTGTTGATAACAACAATAGGTTTTAAATGATGTTCCAACGCTTTACGCAAAACGTACTTAGTTTGAGGCATCGGGCCTTCATGAGAGTCGACAACAAGAATAACGCCATCCACCATATTTAAAATACGTTCTACTTCTCCACCAAAATCAGCATGCCCCGGAGTATCTACAATATTAATTTTTACACCATCATGCATTACAGATGTATTTTTAGCAAGAATAGTAATGCCTCTTTCTCTTTCAAGTGGATTAGAATCCATTACTCTTTCTTCTACTTTTTGATTTTCTCTAAAAATATGACTTTGTTTTAACATTGCATCAACCAACGTCGTTTTACCATGGTCAACGTGTGCAATGATAGCAATATTCCTAATATCTTGTCTAATCATTCTTTCTATTTCTCCCGGAAATAACAATATCAATAAGATGTACTATTCATTATACCATGTGTTTGCAATTTTCGTATATGATACTCTACAATATTTTGTTCCCCATAATCAGCTCACAATATTTCTACCAATTATTACAAGATAAAACCGCTTATAAATATAAGCGGTTTTATCTTGATAATTTATTGGAATTTTACATTAAAGTTAAACGGAGTTCGGTTCTTGTATATTATACCACCAGCAATACATGGCAGGAAGTACCAATAATCCAATAGCTGTAGCCAACATCAAACCTCCAATAAAAGATACCGCCATAGGTGCCCAAAATGGATTTGGAATTAAGGGTATCATCCCCAACACATCGGTACCTGATGATAGCATAATCGGTCTAAACCTAAGAGCTGCCGAACTCACTACCGCCTCATAAGGAGACATCCCCTCCTCTAAATGTTGTTTAATTTGGTCTAATAAAATAATACTATTTCTTATCACCATACCGGTAATAGCAATCATCCCGATAATAGACATAAATCCTATCGGCTGTCTGGTTACTAATAAAGTAAGAATAGCTCCAATTAACCCTAAAGGTCCGGTAATCGCTGCCATAACCATTTTAGGAATACTTTGTAACTGGAATATTAAAACCATAAATATAAAGAATGCCATAATCGGTAGTGGTTGCATAAGGTATCTGACCGACTCTTCTGATTGTTCAAGAGAACCGCCCTTTTCTAATCGTGCACCGGTAGGAAGATGCTCTCTAAATTCTTTTAATGTATTGTCAAATAAGTCGGAAGTAACGGTATCTCCTTTCGCCCCTTTTACTACATCGGCACGAATAGTAATAGTAGGTTGCAGCTGTCTTCTCCAAATACTACTCGTTTCATTTTCATAGCTTATTGTTGCAAAATCACCTAAAGGAACGTATCTTCCATTCCCTACATAAATAGGCAATGACTCCAACTGATTAAGTTTTGTAGCATTATCTCCTTCCAGTCTAAATGAAATGGGAATCAATTGATCTCCTTGGTAAGACTCCGATACTTTATATCCTGATAACTGTACATACAAATCTTTAGATACAGCATAATTATCAATACCAAGTTGTCTAACTTTATCTTGATCAATATCCAATTTAATAGTCGGAGTCTGTTCAGGCCAGTCTAAGCTTACATTTCTAACTCTGGAGTCATTCTTAATTAATTCTTGCACTTGATTGGCTAATTCTACAGTTTGTTTTGTTGTATTGGCAGAAATACGAAGCATTATAGGATAATCAGCAGGAGGTCCTGTTTGAATTAAGCGGGAATGAATGCAAACATCCGGATACTTTTCCTCAATGTCTTTCATCAATTCTTCTCGTAAACTGTCTCGCTCATTTTGCCCTGTAGATACGATAATCATCTGTCCATGATTATCTTTAGGTGCTTGTGGATCAAATAATAAAATAAATCGTGGTGCAGTATCTCCAATATAAGTAGCAAAAGAAGATACTCTTTTATCCCCATACAACATATCTGCAATGCCCCCCATCACAGACTTAGTATCTTTTATAGAAGCACCGGCAGGCAAATCTACATCCAGAATAATTTCAGGACGAACCGAATCCGGGAAAAATTCTTGTTTAACAAAAGGAATTAATAATATCGTGAAAACAAAAACACCCCCGGTAAGCAACATCACCGTCTTCTTGTATCGTATACATAATCGGATGGTTTTATCAAACCATGTATACATTTTTTTACTTAAACTATTTTCCTCTTTTTTCTCAGTATCAACTTTAATAAGCTTATATCCCAATACCGGCGAAACAAATAGAGATGCTAACCAGGAAATAACTAACGTAGCTGCCATAACCCAAAATAAAGATTCTGTATACTCTACTGTTTTCCCCGGTGCAAACCCTACAGGAATAAATCCGGCTGCAGTAATTAATGTCCCTGCCAACATAGATTTAGCACTTGATTTGTACGCAGCTTGTGCAGCTTGTAATCGATTAAAACCTTGTTCAAGTTTAACTTGCATCATTTCTATAACAATAATTGCATCATCAACCAAAAGCCCTAAAGATACAATAAGTGCACCGAGAGATACTCTTTGTAAATCAATCCCTTTTATTTGCATAAATAGGAAAGAACCACATACAACAACCGGTATACAAAGTGCTAAAACAATGCCGCTTCGTAGCCCTAAAGAAATGAAACTTGCTATCATAACAATAACAATAGCTTCTATTAAAGATTTTGTAAATTCATGAATAGACTGATTTACTACTTTAGGTTGGTCCGCAACTAAGGATACTTCTATACCTGTCGGCAAATTTTCTTTTATTTCATCAATACCGATTTGTAAATTTTCTCCTAAAGTCAAATTATTTCCACCAGGTGTCATTGATATAGCAATTCCAACTGCCGGCTTTCCATTAAAATACATTAAAGAAGCTTCCGGATCGGTATATGTTTGTTTAACAGTCGCTACATCCCCTAAGTGAAATGATTTTTGCCCAATATGAATAGGTAAATTCTCCAAAGCCTCCGTAGAACCTAAAAGCCCGTCTACACGAATAGCTACATTCTTAGTACTGGTATGTATCATCCCTGAAGGCATCATCGTTCCCTGTTGCTGAATCACTCTAAATACTGCATCCGGACTTAATCCGAAAGATGCTAATTTATTTTGATCCATCTCTACATAAATCATTTGTTGCTGTACGCCTAAAAGTGTAACTCTTTGTACATCCTTAATTCGGAGTAATCGTTCTCTTATTTCATCTGCATACTTTCTCTTATCTTCATAAGAAAAATCATCCCCGGTAATTGCATAAATAGTTCCATATACATCATCAAATCGATCATTAAAAAATGGGCCTCTAACTCCCGACGGAAGACTTGACCAAAAATCCTCTACTAAATTTCGAACATCATGCCATCGAGTTTGAATTTCATCCTTAGATACACTTTCTTTTAGATATACATATATAATAGCTTTTCCATCATGTGTAAAAGATTTAATATAATCAAGCCCTTTAGTATCTTGCAACTTCTTTTCCAAAGGTGTCGTTACTTGTTTTGTTAATTCTTCCGCAGAAGCCCCTGGCCATGCAGCAGTTACTACCATCGTACGTATAGTAAAATCCGGATCTTCACTACGACCCAAATTAAAATAAGACCACATCCCACCTAAAAGAATAGCAATAACAAAAAAGGCCACTATTTGCATATGTTTAATAGACCAATCAGCAATATTTAATCCTTTCATATGCGTACCTCTTCTCCATCTGATAACTTATTCGTTCCGGCAATAACTATACGATCGCCTTGTTTAAGTCCTTCTATTATTTCAATAGAATTCTCTCCATATTTGCCAACTTTAACTGCGACTAAAGAAACTTTCCCATCTTTAACAATCCAAACAGAAGGCTGTTCTTTTTGCCCCGCCATAGCAGTTAAAGGTACTTCTATTCTATTCGTATTCATCTTATTTTCTATAGATACTTGCGCTGTCATACCTATAGTTACATTAGTCGGACAATCTTCTAATGAAACTTTTACATCATATGTTCCTATCCCTGCAGTGGGGGAAGCGGCTTTCTCTTTGATAATCCCTTTTACTTGTACATGAGGTAATGCCCAAAAAGTAACTGTACATGGCATGCCTACGGAATACTCTCCATATTGCTTTTCCGTTAATGAAATATGAACTTCTTTTTGACTATCATCTACCATAAGTGCGACAGGCATTCCTGCCGATACTACTTGCCCGACTTCATAAGAGGTAGATCCAATAACACCGTCTCTATTCGCTCTAAGAGTGGTAAAATCCAAATTATTTTGTGCACGGCTTAATGCTGCCTGTGCTTGTTGTAATTGGGCAGATGCCACTTCATACTGGCTCTGCGTCTGATCCATAGCTAAATCAGAAATAGCATGTATATCATGAAGAGAGCGATACCTGGCTAAAGTAGAATCTGCTAAATTATATGCGGCTTGTGCAGAGATAACAGCACCTTCCGCTGTATTAACTTGTTCTTCCGCATCTTTAGAATCAAGTTTAAATAAGGCTTCTCCTGCAGTTACACGCTGTCCGGACTGCACATATCGTTCTACAATACGTCCTCCGACTTGAAACGATAAGGGGGCTTCAAAATAACCGTGAACCGTTCCGGAAAAACTATGTTTATTTTCAGAAATTTCTTCACCTATAACTATAGTTTTTACTAAAGGAGCAGAATTAGCAGGAGTTGTTTGTTTTCCACAGCCGGACATAGTCACTACTACGCCTACTAGAAACATCATACCTATATTTGCTAATTTATTCATAATAATTCCTCCGCTTTTAGTTTGATTCCATTTATAAATATATCTGCCGCCGACTCAAAATATGCCTCAAGCGACAAGCTTTTATCCAAATCAATCAAATTATTTTTACCTTTAACATCCGCTGCAGTAAAAAAATTGACCATCATACTAATCCATAAAATACAAGCCCCTTCCGGATTCAGGTTTTTTCTAAAAATCCCCTCTTTAATACCTTGTTGGATTGCTTTATACACTTCCAAAAATATAGGTTGATACCAGCTTTTCCACATTTGCTTAAAAGTATCTGTCGTTTTAATTAATTCCCATTCCATAATCCGCAATGATTCCGGGTAAGTAACCACCAAAGACGCAAAAGATTCCATATAGTGACGAATAATAAATTCCGGCATATTATTGGTTAAATCTGTAGTATCTTGAGTTCTTTTTAATATATCTGCCCCCACTTGCAGTATTGCCATATATAATTCTTTTTTACCCCCAAAATAATAGGAAATCGCCGCACTATTCACATCTGCTGCTGCTGCGATATCTCGTATAGTTACACTTTCATATCCTTTAGATGCAAATAAAGATAACGCACTTTCTTCTATTTTTTCTCGTACAGAAATTTCTGTTGCTACATGTGATTCTGTTACTACATCATGATAAAGATTTTTTTTACTTCCAAAATAATAGGAAATAGAAGAGGCCGGAACTTCTGCTTTTTCTGCAATCTCCCGTATACTAACTTTTTTAAAACCTCTCTCTAAAAACAGTTTTTTAGCAACTTTTCTAATTCTATCAACAGTCTTCACAATCTACCCCTTGTAATC
This sequence comes from Dialister pneumosintes, assembly GCF_001717505.1. Classification (NCBI taxonomy): domain Bacteria; kingdom Bacillati; phylum Bacillota; class Negativicutes; order Veillonellales; family Veillonellaceae; genus Dialister; species Dialister pneumosintes. Next base: position 203,326 of record NZ_CP017037.1, on the reverse strand, counting down.
AAATGATTAAATCGTTCGAATTTATATAAATAATACCACATCTTAAATCTAAAGGATAGTTTTATAAAATTTATAAACTTTTTCTTTTTAATTATTAGTAATTTACTCTGATAATAATTATGCAATAAAATCAATAAAAAGCTTCTTGTCAATCCAATAATCTATATTTTTTAATAGTAAAAACAATAGGGAGAAATATTTAATATGTTGATTATCCATCTAATCCTATTCTTAGCTATCTTAAAGATATTTAAAATATTTTAAAAACTGCCAAATGGCAGTTTTTATTTACTCCTATATCAAAATTAAAGAAATGTAAAGATAATATATTACCATTATCTTCTATATATATTTACCTAGTATTCATTCTTTTACTTCTTATGAATTATACAAAAGCTATATAGTAAATATTTGTTTATCATATTTTGTAACTAAAAAGCCCTGTACCTCTACTTGGTCCAGGGCCAAAATGCCTGCTTTATAGTTTTATGAATATCTTCTTTTTGCACCGGATTAAAGTATACATGCAAAAGTGCTAATCCTTCTGCAGGAGCTGTCATTCCTAATTGTTTTCTATCCTTTACTTCTAATATATGCATAAGCTGTTCTTTCGTCATTACACCGGTACCTATATCAACAAGTGCTCCTGCAATATTTCTTACCATATGATACAAAAAACCCTCACCGGTAACATAAATTCTGACTATATGTTCATCACGTATTATTTGAATATCTATCAAATTCCGTATCGGATTGGCCGGTACAGAATTATTTCCCCTAAAAGAAGTAAAATCATGTTCCCCTATTAATACTTCTGAGGCAGCTCTCATAAGATTATCATTTAGCAATCTTCCCACTGACCAACAATATCTTCTTAAAAAAGGAGACTCTTCTTTTCTCTCAGAAAGAATATATCCATATGTTTTTCCATAATTCATGCGTCTTACAGAAAAATCTTCTTCCATTTCCCGACTTTGTAGTACACGTACATCTTTAGGTAACATAGCATTGATTGCATAACAAAATCTATCTCCCGGAATTTTTGACTCCGTATAAAATGTGCATTCTTGCCCCCAAGCATGTACACCGGCATCTGTACGTGCTACAAAATATACGATTGTTTTTTTCTGAGTAAGTTTTTCTAGCGCATCTTCTAACAACTGTTGTACTGTCATTCTTGTGGGTTGCCTCTGAAAGCCTGCATAATTGGTACCTTCATAAGATACTGTCATCCATATATTTCTCATATTACTCCATTTTTAAATACCGACTCTCATTATTAGTAAAATAAGAGTTACCAACATGACAGCTGCAAAACCAATCCTATCTTTATTTGTATAACAAAGTTGATGCATTTTACTTCGTCCTTCTCCGCCTCGATAACATCTTGCTTCCATAGCAGTGGCCAAATCATCAGCACGACGAAAAGCCGAAACAAATAAAGGAACCAGTACAGGAATCATACTTTTAGCCTTCTGCATAATACTTCCCGTAGTAAAATTTGCACCTCGAGAAACTTGTGCTTTCATAATACGATCTGTTTCTTCTAATAAAGTAGGAATAAAACGCAATGCAATAGACATCATCATTGCCAATTCATGTGCAGGAACTCCTAATTTATGAAACTTCATTAAAAGAGCTTCTATACCATCAGTTAACACAATGGGACTTGTAGTATAAGTTAATAAGGATGAAAAAGTAATAAGATAAACTAAACGCAATGTCATATAAGCACCATAAACAATTCCTTCTTTACTGGCATGAATAATTCCGAAGGTAAAGAACATTTGTCCCGGAGTTGTAAATATATGAATTAAAAATGTAAATATTAAAATAAACCACAATGGTTTAATGGATTTAACAACCAATTTGAGAGGTATATTCGAGTAAAAAATAGTGAGTGCTAAGAACCCGGTTATTACTACATAAGAAAGTGGAGAAGATGCTAAAAATATAGCGGCAATAAAAATCATCGTACATACAATTTTGGTTCGTGGATCCATTTGGTGAATAAAGGACTCTCCCGGATAATATTGCCCTAATGTAATATCAGTCAACATATGATTCTCCTTTTAGCATTCCTGCCATTTTATTTATTGCATCTTTTATTTCTGTTGCTTTTTCAGGAACAGGAATACCTCTATCTTTCAAATATAACAAGGTATCTGTGAGAGGTGGCACATCTACACCACAATGTAATAATTCTTTCCTATGGTTTAAAAATAAGTCTATAGGATGTCCATCCAATACAATCTTTCCTTGTTTCATGACTAATAAACGATTAGCAAGTCTTGCTATATCTTCCATATTATGCGTAACTAAAATAACTGAAAATTTATTTTTTTCATGCCACTTTTTTACTTGTGAAAATATACGTTCTCGTCCAATTGGATCTAATCCAGCAGAGGGTTCATCCATAATCAAAAACTGTGGGTGCATAGCAATTACACCTGCAATAGCAACACGTCGTTGTTGTCCTCCTGATAAGCGAAACGGAGACCGCTCTGCATAAGTATCATAATCCAACTGTACAAATTGCATAGCATCTTTTACTCTTTCTGTTATTTGCTCTTCTGATAATCCTAAATTTTTAGGCCCGAATGCAATATCTGCTGCTACCGTTTCTTCAAAAAGTTGTTGTTCAGGATATTGAAACACCATACCGACAGTATGCCTTTTGTCTAGAACTTCTTTGTGTTTTCCCGCCAAATCTACACCATCAATAGTTACTTTTCCTTGTGTAGGATGCAATAGTCCATTAAGATGTTGGATAAAAGTTGACTTTCCGCTTCCGGTGTGTCCAATAATACCAACAAATTCGCCTTTATTAATCGTTAAAGTAATATTATCAAGAGCCTTTTTTTCATAAGGAGTCCCTTTTCCATAAATATAACTTATTTCTTTAACCTGAATTGACATAATTCGTCTCCCAATTCCTCATTTGTCATGCAATTATTGCTAATAGAAACTCCCTTTTCTGCTAAGTAATAAGATATTTCAGTAGGAACCGGAACATCTAATCCTGTGTTTTTCAACCCTTTTACATCAGAAAATACATCTCGTGCAGAGCCTTGTTTAACAATCTGACCTCTATTCATAACTACCACACGATCCGCCATAACAGCTTCTTCCATAAAGTGTGTAATCAAAACAATGGTAATACCAAGATTCTTATTAAGATATTGAATCGTATCCATAACTTCTTTTCGACCGGAAGGATCTAACATAGCAGTCGGTTCATCTAAAACAATACATTGTGGATGCATAGCTAAAACGCCCGCAATAGCTACTCGCTGTTTTTGTCCTCCGGATAACATACCTGTTGCATGATGTTTATAAGATTCCATATCTACTCGCTGTAGTGCTTGCGTCACACGTTTGATAATTTCTTCTCTGGGAACACCTAAATTTTCCGGACCAAAAGCAACATCATCTTCTACAATAGATGCGACTAGTTGATTATCCGGATTTTGAAAAACCATTCCTACAGTTTGCCTAATCTGCCAAGTATTCTCAGAATTAGATGTAGACAATCCATTAATAATTACATCTCCTTCACTAGGAAGTAAAATCCCATCTAAATGTCTAGCTAATGTAGATTTTCCCGACCCATTTGTTCCTATAACAGCCAGAAATTCACCTTTATAAATATCTAAAGAAACTCCTTTAAGTGCATAAAAAGGTTCTTTATCTTCTGTTTCATATATATGTGTCAATTTATTGATTGTGATTAAATTTTCTTGGTCATTTCTCTGATGTATCTCTTTATTACTTGAATTATTTATAAATTCCATATAGCCCCACTCTATTATTTTATAAGTAAATGTAAACCCCTCTAATAATAAAAAAACACAATTAAAATTGTCAATGTATAAATATATTATCTGTCTTTATAATAAAAACTATATCCATTTAAAATGTTTTAATGCATTATAAATCCCATTTTCATCCACATTATCCGTTACATAAGCGGCTTTGTTTTTTAACAATGGATGTGCATTCCCCATAGCGATGCACATCCATTCTTTTCTAAACATAGAACAATCATTTAATCCATCTCCAAATATCACCACTTCATAATTTTGCACATTCTTACTTTGGAGAAACTTAAAAATACCCCGTTCTTTGGAAGTAGGCTCTATTAAAAGAATATCATTTTTAAGACGGACATGGCTTAATCCATAAAAATTAAGATTCGATTCTTCTTCCAACGGGCAAGATACAAAGATTTTAAACACCTGTTTTATCGTATGTATATCAAAATCAGGAACTACAATGGTTTCATAGTAAGAATCTCCGGTTTCTTCCAGATAAGAAGTATCTAAAGTATATTTTTGCATCTTATTTTCTACAGTAATTGCCCACGAATAAACACCTTGAATTCCTTCTAAAAATTTTTTACAACTCACTAGCGGAAGACTCTCATGACATATAATCTGATTATGGATAGTTACACCATTTCCTCCATCGGAAATAACTGAATCAATCCCTAATTCGTGTGCCAGGGAAATAGCGTCACATTGTAATCTTCCCGTTGCCAACACAAGAGTTCCCTCTTTGTTTTGCAACTCTCTTAAAGCATTAACTGTGCTCCTGGGAATACATGAATCAAGTGGAGAAGTCAGCGTTCCGTCAATATCAAAAAAGAAATACTTTCTCAAAATTTTCTCCTCAAAATTTTTATTATAATAGTCCTGTAACACATTGTACCATAGTAGCAATTTATAACCGGATAGCAAAAAAGTCATGCTTTTATGCATGACTTTTATTCACTTACTCAATCGTACAAAGAGTTTGCTTCCCTTGTACAACCTGTCCAACATTTACATTTATTGCCTTAACTACACCGGATACGGGAGCCGTAATTGTATTCCCCATCTTCATAGCTTCAAGAACCATTAACTCATCACCTTTATTTACAGGTTCTCCTACTTTTGCTGTAATAAAAGTAATTTTCCCCGGCATAGGTGCCTTAACCTGCAAGCCACCTTCAGCAACTACCGGCTGTTTATCTTCTTTATGTTCTGCTTTATTCATTAATCGCTCTAATGCAGCAGAAGAACGTGCAGGAGCAGAAGAATATGTTGTGGGTTGTGGATGTATAGGTGCGGATACAGTAGGTGCAGTTCTAGGTACTACCGGTGCTGTTGGTGCTGACGTAGTAACAGGTGCTGACACCATTCCAACCGTTCCCATAGAATTCCCATTTGTACATTCCGTAACTTCTACATCATATACATGTCCATTGACCTTTACTGAAAATTTTCTCATTATATCCTCCTCGGATTTTTATTTATTACTTTTAACCAGTTCATTAAAATCTTTGTGAATTAGAAATATTTTCTATGCGCCCCGCCATTTTCCACCGCTCAGAAACTCGTGGACGGATAGAAACTATTTTTCCTCTAATTCCCATACATTGAATAGCAGCTATAATAGCGGCAACTACAGCCGGTTCCGGAGTAACCTCAACCGTTGAAGGATATTTAGAAGTAGGAAGCGTAGAAATCGATACGACTTCTCTGACAACTTCCTTTGCTATCTTCGGTACAATCTCCTTTTGTATTTCTTTTGTTTTTTCTTGAGTGGTCTCAATTTTTTCTACCGGTAAAGCCACCTCTTTTACAACTGACACTGTTTTTTGGGTTTCTTTTGTATGTAATTTTATGGCAGTCAAAATACGGTTAAGCATATATAGTACACTCAATGTAACTATTACTGTAAATATGCTAATTCCTATCACTATCTTACTCATGTATATTACCCTTTCTACATCACATACATAAATTAAAGTGGCATACTTCCATGTTTCTTAGATGGATGTACTTGATGCTTGCTCGCCAACATTTTTAATGCATTAATGATAGACGGACGAGTGTACTTAGGATCAATAACTGCATCTACATAACCAAGTTCTGCTGCTTGATATGGTGATGCAAAATTTTGCTTATACTCTTCTGTTAATTTAGCCTGCTCTTCCGGTGTATTTTTTCTAAAAATAATTCTTGCTGCCCCTTCCGCACCCATAACTGCAATTTCTGAAGATGGCCATGCAAATACTTGATCAGCACCTAACTGGCGACAGCACATACCTATATAAGCACCGCCATACGCTTTACGTGTAATAACAGTAATTTTAGGTACCGTAGCTTCACAATATGCATATAAAATCTTCGCCCCATGTCGAATAACACCGGCATGTTCCTGCTGACTACCTGGCAGAAATCCGGGTACATCTACCAAAGTAACTAAAGGAATATTAAAACAATCACAGAAGCGTACAAAACGAGCTATCTTATCCGAAGCATTATAATCCAAACAGCCTGCCATTATTTGTGGCTGATTTGCTACAATACCTACGGTTTGCCCGTCCATACGTGCAAATGCTGTAATTGCATTCTTAGCCCAATGCTTTAATACTTCATAATACTCCCCTTTATCTACCAAAGATTCTATAATCTGATACATATTATATGAAGTATTTGCTTCGTCCGGAATAATAGAATCTAAAGCAGGATCAATTCTTGTTGGTTCATCATCTGTATCCATAATAGGAGAGTCTTCCATATTATTGCTTGGTAAGAAAGATAAAAGGTATCGAATTTGCGCAATACAGTCTTCATCATTTTCTGCTGCAAACTGAGACACCCCGGAAATACTATTATGAGCCATAGCACCACCAAGTTCCTCTGCTGTGATTTGTTCCCCGGTAACAGATTCTACTACTTTAGGTCCGGTCAAGAACATTTGTCCGGTATCTTTAACCATATATACAAAATCCATTAAGGCAGGAGAGTATACGGCGCCACCGGCACAAGGTCCCATGATAGCACAAATTTGTGGAATAACTCCGGATGCCAATGTATTTTGCATAAACATATCGCCAAATCCGGCAAGTGCAGATACGCCTTCTTGAATACGTGCCCCACCTGAATCATTCATTCCTACAATAGGAGCCCCTACTTTTATTGCCATTTTTTGAACTTCTACAATTTTTGAAGCATGAGCCTCTCCCAATGAGCCTCCACTCACTGTAAAATCTTGTGCAAAAGCAAATACAAGACGCCCATTAACAGTACCATATCCGGTAATAACTCCATCTGCCGGAAGGTCTTTAGTCTCCTGCCCAAAATAATGGCAATTATGCTTACGCAATGCACCAATTTCGACAAAAGAAGATTCATCAAATAACAAATTCAAACGTTCACGTGCTGTTAATTTTCCGCGTGAATGCTGTCTTTCTATCTGTTTTTCTCCACCCATTTTTTGGATATGTTCGAGTTTTTGATGAAGAAGCTCCATCTTTTCAGCAACAGATGCCATTATATACCTCCCAAATTGGTTTCTTTACTATGATTACATAAATTTTTCTATAAATTTTAAATATAAATTCTCTATATATCGGCATTTATTATAGCATATTTCACCACGTATTAACACCTTGTGCTAATTGGAATTTACTGACGCATAGAATCTTGTTCTTTCGGTTCTGTAGAATGACTTATATCTACGTAACAACTCATAAATAAAGCCATCATAGACCAATAACACATAGAGATAGAAACACTGAATAAGGTGTAATCTCCTATTCCATTTACACTAATAGCCGCTACCGCAGCTAAAGTACCTAATCCCATCGCTTTATAAAAAGAATTCGTTACTGTTGAATACAATCTCCACGCATACCACGCATGTCCAAATAGTATAAAAAAATAAGAAAAAGCACCTAAAAATCCAATAGTTGCAATCATCGAAAGATACATATTATGTGCATGATATATAAGTATTCCCGCGTCTTTAACTAAAGAATCATACATAGGATATGTTAAATAAAAAGTTCCCCAACCACAGCCCAATAAAGGAAAATCTTTAATTATATCCAATGTATTCGCCCACAAAGTAAACCGCATACCAACAGAAGTATCGTGAGTGGAAAACAATGATAAAAATCTTAAAACAACTTGTCCTTCATAAAAATAAAGTATAAAAGGAACCAATGTAAAAAGAGTAAAGATTTTCTTATCATATATAGATGCATAGATAAATAAAATAAATAATAGACTAATCCAAGCTCCTCTAGAATAAGTAAGTGCTAAACAAAGAGTAGCTACACTACCTATTCCCATTAAAATAACTTTATTTTTTATTTCTTTTTCAAACAAAAAGAACGCTCCTACATAACTAATCACAATTAAAAAGTAGGTTGCACAAAGATTGGGATTCTCCAGTGTCGAATACATTCTGCGATACAAGTGAGGAAATTCTTTAGTATCTACCCATTCCTGATTTATCACATGAGCAATCATATAGTCAATATGAATATATTGCCATATCCCATATCCCGCTACAGTAGCTGCCGCTCCTAAAAAACACAAAAGTAACTTTTTTTTCTTTTTTATAGTATCCAAATAAGAAACAATAAGCATATATAATATGGCATACATACAAGGTAAAAAAAACCAATTAAATATGCTAAATATTTTATCTAAAGAATTAATAACTGAGCAAAATGAGCATATTAAAAAAGCAGCACCTACTTCACAAAGCGATCCTGCTTTCCACTCCACTTGCCTTACAGCATACATACGATATATAGACATCAAAAAAGCTATCACTAACGGTATATAAAACCATGTTGTTAAAGGCAATAAAAAAACTGTCACATAAAGAAGTTTACCTATATTTTCTCTAGAGCACAGGGAAATTATTCCCTTTTGATTTTGCATATATACTCCTTCTATCAGTAAGCTATTTTCTGCTTTTTATTACTTTATTATATCACAATAAAGTATCTATGCTTATAAATACATGCAGCCGTTTGATATATTTAAAATTTAATCTTTTAAATACCATACTCTACACTACATTCTTATAGATAACAATATCTACAAGAGGAAGATATTCAGATGAATTTAATTATATCAATGCTTCTCTTCTATTCGTACCATATAATACATGCATAAACTAAAAATATATACTATTTTTTATATAGTGAGATGACATGAAATACTAAAAAATCATAACAGAATAACCTATAGAAATACCTATAGAAATACCTATTGTTGATAAATTAATTTTATACATATCAAAAGGTTATCACATATAGGTTACATAGATAAATCCCGTTATTCTATGGATTCCAACTGAATCTTTCTTTTAAAAATTTAAAACTTACGCTTAGTTTGGTTAGCTAATTCTGTTTGTGTTTTACCTTCAATTACAAGATTTTTATTTATCTTATATTTTATTAATAACATTCGTACACTTGATTATAACTGCCATATTTAAACACCTCTTCTCCTTTACAAAATAGTAAAAGGAAAAGAGGTGTTTAAAAAATGATTAAAATGTATTCGCCTTTATTTGGCAATTAGTCGGATTGATAGCATCACCTGAGATTATCATACTATAATATTAAGTAACCGTCTAGATATGATGTGTTTGTTATTTAGTTGTTTTAAAAAAGATGAGAATTTTTTAATTTTCAAGAGCAGGTATTCATTTAAGCTATATCAAGTTATATTAAACCTGTATTTTTAAAATAACTAAAAGTTTGATATTCTATTCACATACTAAATAGCATTCACTAATTATTAAGGAGGAACTATATATTATGAAAACAAGTATAAAAGCATTCGCAATTATTTGTGCAGGCATTCTTACTGCAGGAGTTCTTACCGCTTGCGGAACAGAAAAAAATGTAAGTTCTCAAACAGCATCCACTATTAAAGTAGGAGCTTCCCCTTCTCCCCATACGGAAATATTAAATGCAGTGAAAGACCAATTAGCTAAAGAAGGGGTAAATTTAGAAATTGTTGAATTTAATGATTATGTACAACCTAACCTGGCATTGAGCGATGGCAGTCTGGATGCCAACTTTTTCCAACACGAACCCTATCTAAAAGAGTTTTGCGAAACGAGAGGATTGCAACTTGTTTCATTAGGTGGCGTACATATTGAACCGATGTCCGCTTACTCGGATAAAGTAAAATCTATTCAAGAATTACAAGACGGTGCAACTATTGCAGTTCCTAACGATCCCACTAATGAAGGACGTGCCTTATTACTATTGCAATCTGCAGGTTTAATCAAACTTCGTGATGCAGCCTCCTTAACCGCTACACCACAGGATATTATTGAAAATCCACATCACTTTAAATTTACAGAACTAGAAGCTCCGCAATTGCCTCGTACTTTACAAGATACCGATTTAGCAATTATTAACATGAATTTCGCATTAGATGCTAAGTTAGATCCTAACAAAGCCATTCTAACAGAAGGAACAGATTCTCCTTATGCAAATATTATTGCAGTTCGTAGCGGAAATGAAAATAGACCTGAACTTCAAAAACTCATTAAAGCATTAACAAGTGAAGAAGCAAAAACATTTATCGAACAAAAGTACAAGGGTAGTATCATCCCTGCATTTTCAACTAAATAATAAATGTATTATAAATCAAAAAGACAGTGAACACTCACTGTCTTTTTGATTTATAACTAAAATAGATATCTCCTATTATCGACAAATTATATTTTCTAATAAACTCAATAATTCTGCCTTTCCATATCCTTTTAACGAGGAATATAGAATTGGAGAATGATTGGTAGGAAATAAATTTGCTATTTCACGTTTATTTTTATTCTTCTCTCCAGCATTTAGTTTGTCACCTTTAGTTGCTATAATTTGAAGCGGTATATGCAAACCACAAAGCCATGCATAAGCCTCTCTATCAATAGCAAGTCCGGGATGTCTTGCATCTACTAACAAGCATAAAAGTGCAAGCTGCGGAGACTTTTTTATATATTCCGCAATAAAAGTAGACCAATCTGCCGTATTTTTATTATTAGTTTTAGCAAAACCATATCCGGGTAAATCTACTAAATGCCATCGTTGTCGTTCTTCCACGCCATCTACTTGTCTACGTGATTGTACATCATAAAAATTAATCGTACGTGTTTTACCCGGCTCTCTACTGACACGAGCTAATTTTCTATTGCCACAAAGCGAGTTAATCAAAGAAGATTTCCCTACATTAGATCTCCCGATAAATGCAATTTCCAATTTATCTTGAACAGAAAAAGTATCCCAACGAACAGTTGACCCTTGATAAGTTGCTGAAAAAATATGAAATTTGCTTATTTCTTTTATCTCAGCCATGTAAACCTCCTATAGGCATCGTGAAAATACGTAAAAAAGGAAGCAGGTTTCCCTGCAATCCTTTATTTCATCAGCGCATGTTTAAGTACTTCATCTGCATGCTTAACAAATACAATATGCATTCTGTCACGCACATCTTCCGGAATTTCTTCCACATCTTTTTTGTTTTTTTCCGGTAAAAGTACTTGTTTAATCCCCAATTGATCAGCAGCTAATACTTTTTCTTTTACTCCACCAATCGGAAGCACTTCGCCCAACAAATTAATTTCACCGGTCATTGCGGTATCACTACGAACTTTTCTCCCAGTCACAGCAGAAGCAATAGCTGTTACAATAGTCACCCCTGCCGATGGTCCGTCTTTAGGAACTGCCCCCTCCGGAAAATGAATGTGAAGATCTAATTTTTCCCAAAAATCATTTTTTAATTGAAGATCTTCTGCACGACTCTTTACATATGTATAAGCCGTAGATGCAGATTCTTTCATTACATCTCCAAGTCGACCGGTTAAAGTAAGTCTTCCTTTCCCTGCAATGGCAATCGCTTCTGTATCAAGTACTTCACCACCTGCCTGTGTCCATGCCAAACCATTCACTCGACCTACTGCAGCTGGATGTTCCTCTGCCATCGGCATGAATTTCACAGGACCAAGATAAGTGTCAAGAGTTTTGGCTGATAACGAAGGCATGGTATCATCTTTCATTACAATTTTCTTGCCGACTTTACGACATAAAGTACCAATAGTACGTTCTAACTCTCTTACACCTGCTTCTCTCGTATAGAAACGAATGATTTTACGAAGTAACGCATCAGTAAAGCGAATCTGCTTAGCTGTTAATCCATTTTGTGTTCTCTGGCGCGGCACTAAATATTTTTTTGCAATTTCCATTTTTTCATTTTCGGTATAACCGGATAATGAAATGACTTCCATACGATCCAATAAAGCGGAAGGAATCGTAGATAAAGTATTAGCGGTTGCGATAAAAAACACTTTAGATAAATCATAAGGAATATCAATAAAATTATCGTGGAAAGATTTATTCTGTTCCGGATCCAATGCTTCTAAAAGTGCAGAAGCCGGATCTCCTCTAAAATCAGAACTTACTTTATCAATTTCATCCAACAGTAGCAATGGATTGACAGTTTTTGCTTGTTCCATAGCTTCTATAAAACGCCCAGGCATAGCTCCGATATATGTTCGTCGATGCCCTCGGATTTCTGCCTCATCATGAACTCCGCCTAAAGAAATACGTGCAAATTTACGTCCTAAAGAACGGGCAATAGAATGTGCCAAACTGGTTTTACCAACTCCTGGTGGTCCTACAAAACACAAAATAGGACCTTTGGCTTCCGGTGCTAAAATGCGTACAGCTAAATACTCTAGAATTCTTTCTTTTATTTTTTCTAATCCATAATGGTCTTCATCCAAAAGTAATTTTGCCCGAACCAAGTCCAGATTATCCTTACTTTCATTTTTCCAAGGAATGTCAAAAATCCAGTCTAAATAATTTCGAATAATAGCAGTTTCTGCCATCATAGACGGCATAGTTTCCAAACGTGAAATTTCCTTATTCACTTTTTTCTTATATTCTTCAGGAATACCGCTTGTTTCTAATTTTTGTCTATATTCTTGTGCTTCTTCCTCTTCGGATATACGATCACCCAACTGATCATGAATGGTTTTAATTTTTTGACGTAAGAAGTAATCTCGCTGATCTTTTTCCATATTAGCACGTACTTTACCATTAATTTGTGCTTCAATTTCTCCAATTTCAATCTCATCATTAAGATAAGCAGATACCATCTTCATACGTTCAGAAATAGAAGTAGTTTCTAATACAAATTGCTTCTTTTCTGCACGAATAGGAATTTGTGACGCAACAAAGTCCGCTAAATGCCCCGGATCGGTAATACTTCTAATTTCAGAAACAATATTATCCGGAAGTCCTTGTTTAGTTTCATGAAGCAAATCAAAAAACCTACGCATAATAGTTCTTCGGTAAGCTTCTTCTTCAATAGGTTTTTCGCTTTCTACATCTAAAGGACTGTAAGTTCCGATTAAATGGCTATTGTTTCTGGTAACTGCCATTACCTTTACTCTAGATATTCCTTTGACAAGAACTCGAATAATCCCGCCGGGAAGCTGTAGCATTTGCTCTATTTTCACTAAAGTTCCTACCGTATGTAAATCAGATTCATTAGGTTCTTCTACATTAGGATCTTTTTGCATAACCATAATAAGATATCTATCATTGGAAGAAGCACTGCGCACACTTGCTACTGAATCCGCCCTACCAATATCAAGATTTGTGGTAATTCTAGGAAAAACAACCATATCACGTAATGCAACGATAGAACGTGTTACAGTTTCTTTATTTTCTATATCAATCATATTTAATCCTCCATTGTGCTTATTGTATCATAGTCAAGTTTATTTCTGTAGAAATAATACATTATGCCAGAAGAGAATCTTCCAAAGGATTCTCTTCTGGCACACACAGTGAGTTTTTATTGCTATCTATTTTTCTATAGACATATCTTTATGAATAAGTACAGGTTGTTTTCGTTGTGTAACTACATCTTTGGTTACAATGCACTTATCTACATTCTTCATGCTAGGTATTTCATACATGACCCCTTGCATGATTTTTTCAATAATAGAGCGAAGCCCTCTAGCTCCTGTATTTCTCTCGATAGCTTGCTGTGCTATAGATTGAATGGCATCTTCCTCAAACTCTAATTCTACTTTATCTAACTTTAACAGCTTTTTATACTGCTTTATCAATGCATTTTTAGGCTCTGTTAACACTTGAATTAAAGCGGACTCATCTAATTTATCTAAAGTTACAACAACCGGTAACCTTCCTATAAATTCAGGAATTAATCCAAACTTCAGCAAATCTTCCGGTTCAATTTCCTGTAATAAATTTTTCTTATCTTTATCCGCCTTAGTTTTGATATCTGCACCAAATCCGATCGTACTTTTAGTCATACGATCTTCGATAACTCTTTCCATGCCGTCAAATGCACCGCCACAGATAAACAGAATGTTACCGGTATCAATATGAATCATTTCTTGATTGGGATGTTTTCTTCCACCTTGAGGCGGAACACTTGCTTCCGTCCCCTCTAAAATTTTAAGAAGAGCTTGTTGTACACCTTCTCCGGATACATCACGTGTAATAGACGGATTTTCGGACTTTTTTGCAATCTTATCTATTTCATCAATATAAATAATTCCACGTTCTGCTTTTTCTATATCATAATCTGCAGCTTGAATTAATCGGAGTAATATGTTTTCAACATCTTCTCCAACATATCCCGCTTCTGTCAAATTAGTGGCATCTGCTATTGCAAACGGCACATCTAAAAAACGCGCTAAAGTTTGTGCTAATAAAGTTTTTCCACTACCGGTAGGCCCTAACATAATAATATTAGATTTCTGAAGTTCAACCGCATCTTCTTCCGTATCCATAATGCGCTTGTAGTGATTATATACGGCTACAGCTAATGCAATTTTGGCATCTAACTGCCCTATAACATATTCATCTAAATATTTTTTGATTTCTTTAGGAACCGGAATATCGAACTTTTTTAAATCTCTTTTCTTGGCTTGTCTTCTTTCCTGTACTAAAATATTTTCACAAACTTCAATGCATTCATTACAAATATAAACATCAGGTCCTGCAATAATGCGATCTACTTCTTCTGCAGTTCTTCCACAAAAGCTACATACAGGAGTGGTTGTTTTTAAAGTATCGCTCACAGAAAACCTCCTTACTTATCTGAATTTATTAATTCATTCCTACTTAAAATTTTATCAACAAGACCATACTCCAAAGCTGCTTTTGCAGTCATAAAATTATCTCGTTCGGTATCTTCTTGAATTGTTCCAATAGATTGTCCACTATGAGAAGCCAATATGTGATTGAGTTCTTCACGTAATCGAAGAATTTCTTTCGCATGAATTTCAATATCAGTAGCTTGACCACGTACTCCACCAAGAGGTTGATGAATCATAACATTAGCATGCGGTAATGCATATCGTTTCCCTTTTGCACCGGCAGTAAGAAGTACTGCTGCCATACTGGCACAGGAGCCGATACATATAGTAGATACATCCGGCTTTATATATTGCATAGTATCATAAATAGCCAATCCGGCAGTAACCACTCCTCCCGGACTGTTTATATATAAATGAATATCCTTATCCGGATTTTCCGCCTCTAAAAAAAGGAGCTGTGCAACAACAATATTAGCTACTTGATCATTGATTTCTCCATCAAGAAATACAATACGATCCTTTAATAATCTAGAGTAGATATCATAAGATTTTTCTCCGCGTGCAGTCTGTTCTATAACAATCGGTACATATGACATATGTCCACCCTTTCTTTCATTAAGAATATTTCTTTTATAGATAGAGAAGGACGCACCCTATGTGCGCCACCTCTCTTTACCAAGCTTGTAGGCTTAGTATCCTTATATACATTTATTTCAAATTATTTCTTTTCTTCTACCGTTTTTTCTTCTACTTTCGGCTCTTCTTTCTTAGCTTTTTCTACTAAGAAAGAGGCTGCCTTTCTTCTGGTAACAGAATCAATGAGAAGTCCCACTCTATTTTCTTGTTGAATAATCTTTACTACTTCACGAGGATTTGCATTGAACTGCTGTGCCATAGTAAAGACTTCCATGTTAATATCCTGTTCAGTCGGATGAATTTCTTCCTTATCCGCAATAGCATTAAGAACAAGACCTTCACGAACATTCTTTTCTGCCATTTCCGCATAATCTTTACGTAAGTCATCTACAGTCTTATCTAACTGCTTAAGATATCTATCAAAAGACTGACCCTGTGCTTCAATATTATGACGAATTTCACCAATCATATCATCCAAACGCTGGTCAATCATTTCTTGAGGAATATCCACTTCTGCATTAGCAATAGCTAAATCTACGAGAGCTTGACGATATGCCTGATTTGCTTGGTAACTTGCACGTCCCTGCATTTCCGCTTTCATCGTTTCCATTAAGTCTTTTAATGTTTCTTGCTTGCTGATAGATTTTGCGAAATCATCATCAATAGCAGGAAGTACTTTCTGTTTTACATCACAAACATGTACAGCAAATTCTGCATCCTTACCAGCTAATTCTTTTGCAAAGTATTCTGTTGGGAATGTAACTTTAACAACTACGTCATCACCGGCTTTATACCCTTTAAGCTGGTCTTCAAACCCCGGAATAAAACTTCCTGAACCGATTTCCAACGGATAAGCTTTACCTTCTCCCCCTTCAAAAGCAACTCCATTTACCGTACCCTTGAAGTCAATAATAGCAAAATCACCATTCTTAAGTTCTGCATCCTTAGCTACTTCTAAACGAGCATTTGCTTGTGCGGTCTGCTTAAGCTGTACCATTACATCCTCATCAGTAATCACGGGGTTAGTACGTACAGCTTCCAAATCAGTATACGCTCCTAATTTTACTTCCGGACGTTTAATAAATGTAGCGGTAAATGTAGAGCCGTTTTGTTCATCAAAAGATTCAGCATTTACTTCCGGTTGAGTAACAGGAACTAACTTTTCATCACGAAGTGCCTGATCCAATGCACGATTGAATACGATTTCTTTTGCTTCGCCTTCAATAGCTTCTTTTCCAAGATACATTTCAATCACTTTACGTGGTGCTTTACCTTTGCGGAAACCTTTTAACTTGACTTGATTTGCAAAACGAGAAACAGCTTGTTTAAAGCCCTTCACTACGTCATCAGCCGGTACTTCGACAGTTACCTTTACTTTATGCTGATCCAAATTCTCTACCTTTACATTCATTTATTGACTCCTCCTTAAGTTGGTTATACCAACAATGATACCTTTTTCATTTTCATAAACAAATTGCATCATATATGATAGCATATATTCGATAAAAGCACAAACAAAACGCTTCTACAGTGAATAGATTTCAAGTAATGAGTTCGATTCCTTTATCCATCATCATTGGAAATAAATTGCCTCTTTTTAGTAAAACCGCCATGTACTTCACTCACATCAAAAACAGAAATGAAAGCTTGTTCATCAATAGAATGTACTACTTGCTTTAATGCAGTTACTTCTAATCGACTTACTACAAGATATAGCACTTTCTTTTCATTTTTAAGATAGCCGCCTTGTCCGTAAAGAATCGTAACAGATCTTCCCATATGATTTAATGCATCAGATACTTCATCTCCATAATTAGTAACAACAAGAACTCCTTTAGATTCATCTAATCCGACCGTAACTATATCTATTACTTTAGAACAAATAAAATAAGCAACTAAAGAATACATCGCACTATTCCAATTAAATACAAATCCTGCGCTTCCTAGAATAAAAATATTAAAAAATAATACAATTTCTCCTACAGAAAAAGAAATTTTTCTATCCAACCAAATGGCTACTATTTCGGTTCCATCTAAAGAACCTCCACTCCGTATAACTAACCCAACCCCGATTCCGATAATTACACCACCAAATATAGTTGCTAAAAAAGGATCTGTAGTTATTGGCTGCCATGTTTCAAACCAATGTGTCCAGAAAGATAAAATAACAACTGCTACCGTAGCAAAAACAGCTAAGCTTTTCCCTAAGCGTTTATACCCTAAATAAAAGAATGGAATATTTAAAATAACTACCCAAAAAGAAAAAGAAATTTTAGTTAACTCCGATAAAATAAGACTAATACCAACAACCCCACCATCAATGATATTATTAGGAACTAAAAATAAATGTAGCCCGGCAGAATAAATCATAGCCCCAAGAGTTAATCCTATAAAATTTAAAATCAACTTTTTAAAGGAAAGTTTTCTTATTATTTCGGTCATAATTCCTCCAAAGCGATACAAGTTTTAATTAAATATATAAAAAGCACTGCCGTTATGCAGTGCTTTTATGGCGGAGGGAATGGGATTCGAACCCATGAACCTCGCGAAAGGTTAACGGTTTTCAAGACCGCCTCCTTCAACCACTCGGACACCCCTCCATAAACTTTTAATATTTTATAAAATAAAACAAAAACTGTCAATGTACTTTATATTTTTATTCATGAAATATGGTTATCTACCCATCAACTTTCATGTTATAAGTAAACCTAAATGTAATCAAAATAGTCATCAGGTAATCTCTCGTTAAATAATCTTGTTAATAAATTATAAAGATTTACCTCTTTTAGAAGTTATACTATACTTATACATATATACAGGTACATAATCAAACAAGGAGATTTCCATGGACTATATATTAGTTATTTATTATGATGTATTCCCTTTATTATTATTCATAATGATAGGATATCTTCTCGATAAATATTTTTCTTTAGATATACGCACTTATAATATTATTTCTTCATATGTTGCCATCCCTTTATTTACTTTTTTATGTTTATACCGATACACTCCTATAAAGGAGATAAGAAGTACATTTCTATTCATATTCATTTTATTTATTACAAGCTTATTAGGGTATTTTATAAAAAAAGCATTTCCTTCTTATGAAATTTCAATTTCTTCATTTCTAGCTTCTGATATGGAAGCGTTAGGCATTGTATTTATATTTTTTGTATTTACACATGCCCCATACATAACAATAAACACTAGTATTCCCAATTGTTCACAAACAGCTTTATCTATTGCTATTTTAATGCTTATTGCTGTTACATTAATACGCATATCTATAAATACATTTATTCATACAAAATCCATCTTTTTAGTCATAAAAAAGATTATGGCAACGCCTGTTTTATATGCAGCATTATTTGCTTTTATACTCCATTACTTCTCTATTCCCATTACACATACATTTTTATGGCCTGTATTGCTCCATTATGATGGAGTTTTTATTGTGTTAATAGGAATTACTGCCGGAGTATGGATTCATAGATTACCCAAAAAAACTATCTCTTACTACGAGATCCTTTTTCCTATATTGCGCTTTGTTCTGATGTTAAGCATTGCCTATTTATGCATTCGAAACACTCATTTTCTTTCTGCATTGGAATCGCAAATTTTATTTATTGCTGTATCTATTCCTGCAACACAATCCATGTCTAAGTGGGATAAAAGTTTATCTTCTTCCAGTAATGAAAACTCGCAATTATTATTAGCTGAGTTAGCCGTATACCTATTTTTATGTCCATTAGCAATACACTGGGCGATGAAACTTTTCCCTTTATCCTTATCTTGATTACTCTTTTCATACTGGAGATTTTATGGCTTTTTTACAAATTATCAGTAATAACATTTTACCCCTAATTGTTTTTATTGCTATTGGATATATTCTTGATATTATATTTACTCTCGATGTAAAAACATTAAATAAATTAACTTTTTTTGTTGTCCTTCCAAGCTTTATATTTTATAGTGTATATTCTGCTTCTATTAATATAACGATGATAAATGTCTTCTTTTTTGCTTGCATAGAAATGTTTTTCTTAAGTATAATTGGTATTCTCTACGGAAAACTACGCAAATTTCCGCTCGGCAAAATAGAAGCTTTTAAAAATGCAACGATGTTTTCAAACACCGGAAACATCGGAATTGCACTAGTTGCTTTAGTGTTCTCAAATGACCCTTTTATAGTCAATGGCGAAACGCCTTATCTCATACCCACATTAAGTGCAGGTACTATGTTATTAATACAAATGAATATATTTTTAAATACACTAGGCTTATATCAAGCAGGAAAAGGAAAGTTAACCCCCTATGATGCTATTAAAGTTATTCTACATATGCCGGTTATCTACGTTCTAGTTTCTGTTTTTACAATAAAAATATTGCAAATAAATTTATCAGACTTATTTATATGGCCTCTTTTCAAATATAGTGCACAAGCACTAGTAGCCATTGTAATGATGGCGTTAGGAATCCAAATACACCATAGTCAATTCAAAGTACAAGATATAGATGCGTGGGCCGCTACTTCTCTACGCCTTTTAGGTGCACCGCTTATCGTATGGGGATTATTAACAATTTGGAATACTTTTGGCACCGGATTCTCTCCTATCGTCTGTCAAGTACTCATGATTATGTCATCCGTTCCTTCTCCAGCCAACTCAGTACTCTATGCTATTGAGTTCCGAAATTATATTGACTTTGCTACAGAAATTGTAATTATGAGTACTTTTGCATCTATTTTAACGATGACCATCGTAATTTATATGGCAAGAATACTTTTCCCTATATAAGTTATAAAAATAAAATTATATTGTCTATTGTTCCATCAAACAAAACCACTTATAATAAAAATGATTAATTTTATTTATGAACCAAGGAGGATCTAATGAACAACACTTCTTTCCTCGACCGTGTATTTCATCTAAAAGAAAATGGTACCACCATTAAAACAGAAATACTGGCGGGCGCTACCACATTTATGACAATGGCATATATTCTTGCCGTCAACCCCATGATCATGGGCGCTATCGGAATGGATAAAGGTGCGGTATTAACCGCCACATGTCTAGCGTCTTTTATAGGCACTTTATTAATGGCTTTATTAGCTAATTATCCATTTGCATTAGCTCCGGGTATGGGACTGAATGCCTTTTTTGCCTATACTGTTGTCATGTCTATGGGGTATAGTTGGGAAACTGCTTTATCTGCCGTATTTTTTGAGGGTGTAATTTTCATTTTGCTAACGCTCACTAATTTACGTGAAGCAATCTTTAATGCAATTCCTATGAATCTAAAAAAAGCAGTATCTGCCGGAATTGGCTTATTTATTTGTTTTATCGGACTGGGAAGTGCACATATTGTTGTATCTAATGAAGCAACTAAAGTCGCGTTATTCTCATTTAAAAGTGCAGCTTTATCCGGTTCTTTCTATACAACCGGAACCCCTGTACTCATTGCTATATTAGGAATTTTCATTACTGCATTCTTCATGATAAAAAAAGTAAGAGGAAATATTCTTTGGGGCATTCTGGCTTCTTGGATTTTAGGTATGATAGCAGAAGCAACCGGATTATATATTCCAGATCCATCGGTAGGTGCATTCAGCACATTCCCACAATTTAATGGATTAGCTTCTTTGCTTCCACAAAGTATAGAGCCTGTCTTTATGAAATTAGACTTTTCACAAGTTATTTCTTTTGATTTTTTTGCTGTACTCTTTGCATTCTTATTTGTTGATATCTTTGATACATTAGGAACTCTTGTGGGCGTATCTCAAAAAGCAAATATGCTTGATAAAGAGGGAAAACTTCCTCGTATCAAACCAGCTTTATTATCAGATGCTATTGCTACTATATTTGGCTCACTTTTAGGTGTAAGTACTACTACTACTTATGTAGAAAGTGCTGCGGGTGTAGGTGAAGGTGGAAGAACCGGTCTTACAGCGGTAACAGTAGCCTTTCTTTTCTTAGTTTCTATTTTCTTCTCTCCTATTTTCTTAGCAATCCCCGCCTTTGCTACAGCTCCTGCGCTTATTATTGTAGGATTCCTTATGTTTACATCAGTAGCAACTACGAACTTTGGAGAACTTACAGAAGCAATTCCTGCTTATATCACCATTATTGCAATGCCATTCTTCTATAGTATATCTGAGGGTATTTCTATGGGAATTATTTCTTATGTAGTATTAAATGCTCTATCAGGAGAAAAGAAAAAAATCAGTCCACTTCTTATCATATTAGCTATTGTATTTATCGCTAAATATTTCTTTATAGGCTAAACTTCAATAAAAAAGGACGCTTTATAAGCGTCCTTTTTTATTGAAGTTTTAATCTCTATAATTACTTAATTCTATTTAAAATGAAATCTAAATATATCATTTTCTATATTACAATACTCCTTTTTATCATATTATCATAGATAAGTTAAAGTAATAATAGAATTCTCCTCTTTGGAAAGAGAATACCTGATACAAAAACTTTTTTATAAATAAAACTATATTTTTACAGACAATCATTGTAATGTTTGTCTGTAAAATATTATAAATCTGGCATCTATAACCCCATTTATAAGCATCAAGTTTTAGCGGATATAGTTCTTAATTTATTCTTTAGAAAATTCTCTTCTAACCTCATTAAAAAAGATTTTTCATTATACACAACATTTAAAAGCAACATGAAAAAAGTACTACGCACAAACGTAGTACTTTTTATCTTATACCAATTCAATGATAGCTACTGGAGCGGAGTCTCCTTGACGAAGTCCCAACTTCATGATACGAGTATAACCGCCATTACGTTCGGTATACTTTTGTGCAATTTCATCGAACAATTTCTTAGTAACTGCCTTGTCCATAATAAAACCTTCAGCTTGACGACGAGCATGAAGATCTCCTCTTTTAGCAAGAGAAATCATCTTATCAGCTGTCTTGCGAAGTTCTTTCGCCTTAGCTTCGGTAGTCTGAATACGACCATATTGGAAAAGAGCGGTGACCAGGCTGCGGAGAACGGCTTTACGTGGTCCGCTTGTTCTTCTTAATTTGCTATGAGCCATGTCTTCCTCCTAAATAATGATCAATCTTTTGAATTTCTGAGATGAAGGTCAAGTCCTCTAAAATTAGAAAGCTTTTCTTTTATTTCATCTACAGATTTTTTTCCGAGATTGCGTACACGGGTTAATTCATCTTCCGATTTTGCTGTTAACTCTTCGAGAGTATTGATTTCAGCTCTCTTTAAGCAATTGAAAGCACGAACAGAAAGTTCAAGATCTTCAATAAGAATACTGGTAAGATCTACCTTATTTTCTTCTTCAGCTTCTTTATGTTCCACAACTTCTACAGAAGCAACATCTTCTGTGGCTTCTAAAGAAATTGGTTTTGTAACTAAAGACTGAAAATTCTTAAAGCTCTTGATTAAAATAGTAGCTGCTACAGCTACCGCATCAGGAGCTGTAATAGAACCATCTGTCAATACTTCGAGAGTTAGCTTATCATAATCCATCTCGTTTCCGACACGGGTATCGCTCACTTCATAGTTACACTTAATAACTGGAGAATAGATGGAATCAATCGGAATGACTCCAATGACGTCGTCTTCTCTCTTATTCTTTGTAAAGGGTACATAGCCACGTCCCTGATCAATAGTAATTTCCATTCCGAGATGACTATCTGTATCAAGGGTGCAAATAGCTAGATCTTTATTCAGTACATCGATTTCAGACGGCAACGGTACGTCGCCAGCACGCAAAATGCCTTCCTCAGTAACATCAATTCTACACTTAATAGGAAATTCTGCTTCATCATGTGCAATAAAACGAATTTTCTTAAGGTTAAGAATGATGTCAGTCACGTCTTCTCTAACACCATTTATGGCAGAAAATTCATGAAGTACGCCATCAATTTTAATAGATGTGATAGCCACACCGCTTAAAGATGAAAGCAACACACGTCTAAGGCTGTTGCCTAGCGTAATACCATATCCTCGTTCGAGTGGTTCGCATTCAAACTTGCCATGACGCTTATCTTCATCAAGAGCAACAGTTTTAATTGTGAAGCTTTTGTTTTCGATCATCCGAAAGTCCTCCTTCCGCACAACAATGTGCTAATGTACGCAAAAGTTAAAATTAAATTCTTCTGCGCTTTGGAGGACGACATCCATTATGTGGAATCGGGGTAACGTCCTTAATACTGCTAACTTCAATTCCTGCAGCTTGCAATGCGCGGATTGCAGCTTCACGACCTGCGCCCGGTCCTTTGACAAATACATCAGCGGAACGCATACCGTGCTCAATTGCAACCTTAGCTGCTTGTTCAGCGGTCATCTGAGCTGCAAATGGAGTACTCTTACGAGAGCCTCTAAAACCAAGCCCACCAGCGGAAGCCCAAGAAATGGTATTTCCGTTAGAATCTGTAATCGTTACAATCGTATTGTTGAATGTGGAACGAATGTGTGCGGCACCGGTTTCTACATGCTTCTTTTCTCTTCTTTTTACTGTAGCCATTTTATTCCTCCTTCAACATTATTTCTTAGTAGCAAGCTTCTTGCCTGCAATGGTCTTTCTTGGACCTTTACGTGTACGAGCATTTGTCTTTGTACGCTGTCCACGAGTTGGCAAACCTTGACGATGACGGTTTCCTCTGTAAGAACCAATTTCAACTAAACGTTTAATGTTGAGGGATACTTCTCTACGAAGATCACCTTCGACCTTATATTCAGCCAATACATTGCGGATATTAGCAACATCATCTTCTGTTAAATCTTTTACGCGAACATCTGGATTAATACCAGCTTTGCTCAAAATTTCTTTGGAAAGAGTAAGGCCTATTCCATAAATATAAGTCAAGCCGATCTCAACGCGCTTATCTCTTGGTAAGTCTACACCAGCTATACGTGCCATCTACTCAATACCTCCTTTTTATTAACCTTGTCTCTGCTTATGTTTCGGATTTTCACAAATGACCATAACGCGACCTTTGCGTTTGATGATCTTACACTTGTCACACATCTTCTTAACGGATGGTCTGACCTTCATCTTGTTTCCTCCTTACTTATTTGAAGCGGTAAGTAATTCTACCATGGTCCAAATCATAGGCGGTCAGTTCCAGGGTCACCCGGTCCCCAGGCAATATACGAATGAAATTCATACGCATCTTGCCGGAAATATGCGCCAATACGATATGACCATTTTCCAATTTGACGCGGAACATTGCATTTGGTAATTTTTCAACAACCAAACCTTCCACTTCAATGACGTCTTCCTTGCTCATGGGAGCCTCCTTTAACTATTTTTTCTATGAAATACATATTAAAGGTAATTCATAGTGCCCCGTACTTTATGACCGCATAGTCAGAATTCGTGGGCCGTCTTTAGTAATAGCAATGGTATGTTCCATATGTGCTGACGGTAATCCATCAACAGTTACTACGCTCCATCCATCACGCAAAGTATAAGTTTCTTCACTGCCCATGGTAATCATCGGCTCAATGCAAATAACCATACCTTCTTCTAAACGCGGTCCATGTCCTGGTTCTCCATAATTTGGTACTTCTGGATCTTCATGCATTTCCGTACCGATACCATGTCCTACATAGTCTCGAAGGATTCCATATCCATACGGCTTAATAGCACATTCTACAGCGTAGCCAATATCACCAACGTGATTACCCACTACTGCTTGTTTTATGCCTGCATATAAAGAGTCTTCTGTAGCCTTTAAAAGTTGAGCCATCTTTTTATTGCAATGTCCTACAGGAACAGTGATACAAGAATCTCCCATATAACCATCTAATTCTACCACAAGATCAAGGGAAATAATATCACCTTTCTTTAGGATTTTGCGAGCTGACGGAATACCATGTACAACCACTTCATTTACAGATGTACAAATAGAAGCGGGATAACCATAATAGCCTTTTTCACTTGGGATACCACCATGATTTCTAATGTACTCTTCCGCCATTTTATCTATCTCCAGAGTACTAATCCCCGGTTTTATATTTTTAGCAAGAAAAGAAAGAGTGTCAGCAGTAAGTTTTCCTGCACGAGCAATCTTTTCTATTTCTTCAGGCGTACGAATATTAATCATTTTTTCGCCTTTGCAAGAGAACCTTTAATATCAGAAAAAACTTCATCCATAGACTGGTCTCCATCAATGTCAACATAACGTCCGCTCATCTTATAATAATCAATCAACGGTTTTGTTTGCTCATCATATACAGCCAATCTGGACCGAATAGTTTTTTCATTATCATCAGCACGCTGATAAAGTTCTCCCCCACAATTATCACAAACTCCCTGCTGTTTCGGAGGACGGAAATCTCTATGGAAGGAAGCACTACACTTGCGACATACAAGTCTACCACTTACCCTCTTAATGAGATCTTCACGATTGGCATTAATTCCCAATACCGCGGTTAAAGAAATTCCCATTTCATGAAGAATAGAATCTAAAGAGGCTGCTTGCGCTGTTGTACGAGGAAATCCATCCAAAATCCAACCATCTTTACAATCTTCCTGAGCAAGTCTTTCTTTAACGATACCAACAGTAACACTGTCCGGTACCAATGCCCCCTTATCCATATAACTTTTGGCTTCTTTACCAAGAGGTGTTCCTGACTTCACTGCTGCTCTAAACATATCACCAGTAGAAATCTGAGGGATACCGTATTCACGGATCAATCGTTCCGCCTGTGTACCTTTCCCAGCACCAGGAGGTCCCATTAATAAGATATACATAATCCCAACTCCTTATTTAATAAAGCCTTGATAGTTACGTGTCACCATCAGAGACTGTGCCTGACGCATTGTATCCAATGCAACGCCTACAATGATGAGTAACGCCGTTCCCCCAAAGTATACGCCTTGGATATTTGTAATATTCCCAATAAAATTAGGAAGTATCGCTATGAATGCCAGAAAAATAGAACCTGTAAAGGTAATTCTTGTTAATACTTTATCTACATACCGCATAGTCGGTTCACCCGGTCTAATTCCCGGAATAAATCCACCATACTTTTTCATATTATCTGACAAATCTTTAACATTTACCGTAATTGCTGTATAAAAATAGGTAAACATTACAATCAATATTGCATATAGTACGGTATTTGCCCATGTTCCCCAACTAAAGAATTTAGCTACATTTTGAACCCATTCCACATGGATAAATTGTGCTAATGTAACCGGAAGCATCAAAATAGATGAGGCGAAAATAATAGGAATAACACCTGCCTGATTAACCTTTAAAGGTAAAAAGGTATTATGTCCGCCATACATTTTACGTCCAATTACTCTCTTCGCATATTGAACCGGAATACGACGCTGCCCTTCATTAACTTCAATAACAACAGCAATCATAGCCAATGCAATTAATCCAAACAACAAAGCTTGCAGTGGAGTAATTGTTCCTACTTGCAGATATTCAACAATGGTTTGCATCGCTTCAGGAAAGCGAGCAACTATACCGCAAAAAATAATCAGTGAGATTCCATTGCCAATACCATGTTCAGTGATTCTTTCACCAATCCACATTAATAAGCAAGTTCCAGCAGTAAGAACAATACAAACAACAAATAAAAACAACCAGCTATTATCTACCAGTGCATTGTTTGCACGAAGACCATATGAAATACCAAATGCTTGGACAAATCCAAGAAAAATAGTTCCATAACGAGTAATCTTTTGTATTTTCTTAAAGCCTTCCTGACCATCTTTACGCAATTCTTCAAGTGCGGGAATTACCGCCACAAGCATTTGCATAATAATTTGTGCATTAATGTATGGGGTAATACTCATCGCAAATATAGAAAATTTACTTAATGCGCCACCTGAGAATAAGTCAAGAAACCCAAATAGGTTTCCTGATGTAAATATACTTTCAATTACCGAAGCATTTACCCCCGGTACAGGGATATGAACCCCTAACCGGAAGATAATAAACATTATAAAGGTGTAAACAATGCGATCTTTGAGTTCTTTATTAGCAAAAAGATTTGCAAAAAAATTCCCCATTTTAGATCACCTCAGCTTTTCCACCTGCTGCTTCGATTTTCTGCTGTGCAGACTTGGTAAATCCTTGAGCGACAACCGTCAAAGACTTTGTCAATTCACCATTTCCAAGTACGCGAACACCTTCTAAAACATTCTTAAGAATGCCCGCTTCAATCAATGCTGCAGGATCAACTACTGCACCATTATCAAAGCAATTAAGCTGTTCAACATTAACTTCTGCATATTTCTTAGCAAAAATATTTTTGAATCCGCGTTTTGGAAGTCTGCGATACAGTGGCATCTGACCACCTTCAAACCCCGGGCGTGTGCCGCCACCGGTTCTAGACCACTGACCTTTAGTACCGCGAGTTGCTGTCTTACCCATCCCAGAACCGATACCACGGCCTACACGGCGTCTAGGTCTTCTAGAGCCTTCTGCCGGTTTAAGTTCATGCAGTTTCATAATGTAGCACCTCCTTGTATTAGTTTTCTTTAACTTCTACCAGATGGCGTACTTTATGAAGCATACCTTTAATCTGGGGTGTCAGTTCCTGTTCAACAGAAGAGTTTGTCTTCTTGAGTCCAAGAGCCTTTACAGTAGCAACCTGATCAGGTTTGGAGCCGATCACACTCTTTTTCAATGTAATTGTAACCTTACTCATGATCAGTCTCCTATTAATTATAAATTTCATCAACAGACTTGCCACGAAGTGCTGCAACGTGTTCTACATTTTCAAGTCTAGCAAGACCGTCTAAAGTAGCTCTAACCATATTGATTGGATTGCTAGAACCCAAAGACTTAGTTAAAATATCACGAATGCCTGCAAGTGCAAGTACAGAACGAATTGGACCGCCAGCAATAACACCGCAACCTTCAGCAGCTGGCTTCATGAATACACGACCTGCACCATATTCACCAGTAATGGAGTGCGGAATTGTTCCATTTTTAATAGAAACAGTAATCATATTTTTCTTAGCGTCTTCAACGCCCTTACGGATAGCATCCGGAACTTCAGCAGACTTGCCGATTCCAGCTCCAACTCTACCCTTTCCGTCGCCTACAACGACGACAGCAGCAAAGGATGCGCGACGACCGCCCTTAACAGTTTTAGCAACCCTATTGATGAAAACAACGTTTTCTTGCAAATCGGATTCCTGTTTTTCAAATCTTGCCATTTGCTTATCTCCTTTACCTTAAAATTTCAGGCCGGCTTCACGAGCACCTTCAGCAAGTGCTTTAACTCTGCCGTGATAAATATGGCCGCCGCGGTCGAATACGACGGTATCAATTCCCTTTTCAAGTGCTCTCTTAGCAACAACTTTACCTACTTCTGCAGCAGCTGCTACATTACCACCATTCGGGAATGTGCCTTTAATTTCTTTATCCAAAGTACTTGCAGATACAAGCGTAACCTTAGCTTCGTCATCAATAATCTGAGCGTAAATATTACTTAAGCTGCGGAAAACATTGAGACGCGGACGCTGTGCAGTACCGGAGATGTTCTTACGAAGACGCAGATGGCGACGAACCACTGCGCTTCTTCTTTCATTTTTACGCATTTACGATTGGCCTCCTGTCTTACTTTGCGCCGGTCTTGCCTGCCTTACGGCGGACATGTTCCCCGGAATAACGAATACCCTTGCCCTTATATGGTTCTGGTTCACGCCAGCCACGAATTTCAGCCGCAGTCTGACCAACCTTTTGTTTATCTACACCGGATACAATAATTTCAATAGTAGATGGTGTCGCAATAGTAACACCTTCCGGTGGAGTAACAACTACCGGATGAGAGAAACCAAGTGATAAGTGCAAGTTTTGTCCCTGCATCTTAGCATTATAACCAACACCATTGATTTCAAGCTTCTTTTCAAACCCGGTATGTACACCAACCACCATATTATTAAGCAGTGCACGTGTCAAACCATGAAGTGCACGAATCTTATTACTATCATTTGGACGGGTAATTACAAGTTCATTATTTTCCATAGCAATATTTATATCTTTATGGAATTCACGAGTAAGTGTACCCTTTGGACCCTTTACGGTTACCAAGTGGCCATCAATTTTCACTTCAACGCCTGCCGGTACCGCAATCGGTTTATTGCCTATTCTTGACATATTATAACCTCCAATTGCTTACCAGACATAAGCGAGAACTTCGCCACCAAGACCTGCTTTACGAGCAGCCTTGTCTGTCATAATCCCTTTAGATGTGGAAATAACAGCGATTCCAAGACCACCAAGAACCTTCGGGAGTTCTTCCTTACCTGCGTAAGCTCTTAATCCCGGTTTAGAGATTCTCTTAAGTCCTTTAATAACCTTTTCACGGTTAGCACCATACTTTAAAGTAACACGTAAAAGTTGATGATTATCTTCTTCAACCTTTTCTACGTCTTTAATAAAACCTTCACTCTTCAAGATTTCCAGCACAGCGGCTTTAATTCTAGAAGCGGGCATATCTACTTTAGCATGATATGCATCGTTCGCATTACGAATACGTGTGAGCATATCCGCAATCGGATCGGTTGTGATCATTTATATATCCTCCTAAAACCTAAATTACCAGCTGGCTTTTCTTACGCCCGGAATCTCTCCGCGGTAAGCCAGTTCACGGAACTGATTTCGGCAAACACCGAACTTGCGTAAATAACCATGTGGACGACCTGTCAACTTACAACGGTTATGAAGACGTGTCGGGGATGCATTGCGAGGAAGCTTGCTAAGAGCTTCATAATCGCCGGCTTCTTTAAGGGCCTTACGCTTAGCTGCGTATTTCTGAACCGCGAGTTCTCTCTTTTTCTCACGTTCCAACATAGACTTCTTTGCCATAGTTCCTCCTGTTATTTTTTGAACGGCATACCAAACTTAGTCAAGAGTTCTCTTGCTTCTTCGTCGGTCTTAGCCGTAGTCACTACAATGATATCCATTCCGCGTACTCTATCAATTTTTTCAAAATCAATTTCCGGGAAAAGCAGCTGTTCTTTAACACCAAAAGCATAATTACCTCTGCCATCAAAGCTTGTAGAGCTAATACCACGGAAGTCGCGGACGCGGGGAAGTGCGATATTAATCAGACGATCAAGGAATTCGTACATTCTTTCTCCTCTGAGAGTGACCTTGCAGCCTAGCGGCATACCTTCACGAATCTTCCAGGATGCCAAAGACTTCTTAGCCTTACAAATAATAGGCTTCTGCCCAGCAATAGCTTCCAAGTCAGATGCTGCTGCATCAACAGTCTTCGCATTTTCAGTTGCTTCGCCTACGCCGATGTTAATAACAATCTTTTCCAACTTCGGAATTTCCATTACATTATTATATGCAAATTTTTCCTGCAGTTCACTTCTGATCTGCTTATTATACAAATCGTGTAATCTGGACACTTTTTATCCTCCTTCCCGCTTATTTAACTTTATCTAAAACAGCGCCACTCTTAACAGCAGCTCTAACAAAAGAGCCATCGGCCTGTTTTACCATCTTAATACGAGTCGGCTTCTTGCTTTCCGGATCCAAAATCATAACTTTAGATACATGAATTGGAGCTTCCTTTTCAATAATGCCGCCTTGTGGGTTAGCCTGGCTTGGCTTAGTATGTCTTTTAACAACATTAACGCCTTCAACGACTACGCGACTCTTTTTTGGTTCGCAAGCCTTGATTACTCCCTGCTTGCCTTTATCTTTACCAGAAATAACTACCACAGTATCTCCAGTTTTTACATGTAATTTCTGACTCATCGTGTACCTCCAAAAATTAGAGCACTTCCGGTGCCAGAGAAATGATCTTCATGTAATCTCTATCACGAAGTTCTCTTGCTACTGGTCCGAAAATACGAGTGCCGATAGGACTCTTGTCATCCTTAATCAGAACAACAGCGTTTTCATCAAAACGAATATGAGAGCCATCCGGACGGTTCATTCCACTCACTGTACGAACGATGACTGCCTTGCATACCTGACCCTTCTTAACAACGCCACCAGGCGCTGCATCTTTGACGGTAACAACAACGGTATCGCCAATATTTCCGCTCTTACGGAAGGAGCCACCTAAAACCTTGATTACAAGGACATTTTTTGCTCCACTATTGTCTGCAACGTTGAGTCTGCTTTCCTGCTGAATCATCGTGCCAATCCTCCTATATTACTTATTAATTCTGACGGGCAACGATTTTTTCGACGCGCCAACGCTTATCGCGAGACAGCGGGCGTGTTTCTACGATGCGTACGGTATCGCCGATACGGCATTCGTTGTTTTCGTCATGCGCTTTAAACTTACTTGTAGTATTAATAGATTTTTTATAAAGCTTATGTGGAACCTTGCGTTCAATAGCAACAACAACAGTTTTGTCCATCTTGTCACTTACAACGATTCCCTGGCGCACTTTGCGCATTCTTCTTTCTTCTGCCACGGTTAGATCCTCCTTTGGATTTACTGTCATGCCTTGTGGACAGCCTTCAATTCTTCTTCACGCTGTACAGTCTTGATACGAGCGATTGTTTTTCTTACTTCACGAATACGCATCGGATTTTCAAGCTGACCTGTAGCGAGTTGAAAACGGAGGTTAAACAGTTCTTCCCTTAAGCTGACGATCTTTTCATTCAATTCGGCAGTGGAGAGGTTACGAATTTCATTCACCTTCATTTTATTCACCTACCACTTCTTGACCTTTAATTACAAACTTGGTCTTAATCGGCAGCTTGTGACCAGCCAAACGCATAGCTTCTTTCGCTACTTCGACAGGGACTCCTCCCATTTCGAACATTACGCGGCCCGGTTTTGTAACTGCTACCCAATATTCTACAGAACCCTTACCATTACCCTGACGAGTGCCAATCGGTTTAGATGTAACCGGCTTGTCTGGGAATATTTTTATCCAAACTTTGCCACCACGCTTAGTGGAGCGAGTCATTGCAATACGAGCTGCTTCAATCTGGCGGTTAGTAATCCATGCCGGTTCCAACGCAACCAAACCGTATTCACCGTAAGTCACAGTATTGCCCTTTTGAGCTCTACCTTTCATGCGTCCACGGAACTGTTTACGGAACTTTGTACGTTTCGGAATTAACATTAGGAGTCACTCCTTTCCTGATTTCTCGGCTTACGTTCTCTGCGCTCACCTCTACGGCCACCACGTCGATTATTGTTATCACGTTGGTTATTGCCACGAGATTTACTATCGCGAGTATTTTCATTTTCCGGAACCATTTCTCCCGGAGCAAGTTCACCCTTATAAATCCAAACTCTAACGCCGATAGCGCCAAAAGTTGTATGAGCGGTTGTTACACCATAGTCAATGTTAGCACGAAGTGTCTGTAAAGGAATGGAACCTTCACGATAGCTTTCGCTACGTGCAATTTCAGCTCCGCCAAGACGACCGCTAACTGCAACCTTAATTCCCTTTGCTCCTGCACGCATAGTTCTTCCCACCGCTTGTTTTACAGCACGGCGGAAGCTAATACGTTTTTCAAGCTGAGAAGCAATATTTTCAGCAACAAGAATTGCACTCATATCCATAGATTTAATTTCTACGATATCAACATCAACTTCGCTAGTAGTAATTGGTTTAAGAGCTTTCTTGATATCTTCAATACCTGCACCACCACGACCAATAACCATTCCTGGTTTAGCTGTAAAGATGGACAGCTTAATACGATTTCCTGCGCGTTTAATACCAATCTTGGAGATACCAGCAATGAAGAGATGTTTCTTCAAAAACTGACGAATCTTTGTGTCTTCAATTAGCTTTGCAGCAAAATCTTTTTCTGCAAACCACTTTGAATCCCAATCACAGGTTACGCCTACGCGCATTCCGTGCGGATTTACTTTCTGACCCAAAACGTGTCCCTCCTTTTATTAGTTTCTTTCAGAAACTTTTACAGTAAGTGTACTGGTACGTTTCATGATCCCGAAAGCCTGTCCACGAGAACGTGGATGTATGCGCTTCATAATTGGGCCTGCATCTACAAAAGTAGTTGAAACATACAGATTATCAATATTCATATTATTATTGTTTTCGGCATTCGCCATAGCACTTCTAAGAGTCTTTTCAATAACTTTAGAAGCAGCTTTCGGTGTATTACGAAGGATTGCCAATGCTTCTCCTACGTTTTTTCCTCTAATCAAATTAACTACAATACGTACCTTGCGAGGCGAAATGCGGATATTTCTAGTTATTGCCTGAACTTCCATTCTATTTCCTCCTCGTTACTTAGCCATAGCCTGATCGCTCTTATTATGGCCCTTAAATGTACGGGTCGGAGCGAATTCGCCGAGCTTGTGACCAACCATATCTTCAGTCACATATACTGGTACATGCTTTCTTCCGTCGTGAACTGCAATAGTATGTCCCACAAAACTCGGAAGGATAGTTGAAGCACGAGACCAGGTTTTTACAATTTTCTTTTCGTTAGCATCGTTGAGAGCATCAATCTTTTTTACAAGAGAGAACGCTACAAACGGGCCCTTCTTAATAGATCTGGACACTTTTATCCCCCTTTACTTACTTACGTCTCTTAACAATCAGCTTTGTAGACGCCTTTTTATTATCGCGAGTCTTCACGCCGTAAGCCGGTTTGCCCCACGGAGTTACTGGACGTTTACGCCCAACCGGAGACTTACCTTCACCACCACCGTGTGGATGGTCATTAGGATTCATTACTACACCACGATTTGCCGGGCGAATACCGAGCCAACGGTTTCTGCCTGCCTTACCAATGGTAATATTTTCATGATCTTCATTACCAACCGCACCAACAGTTGCACGGCAACGAATATGAACTTTTCTAAGTTCACCACTTGGCAATCGAAGCAACGCATGGTCGCCTTCTTTAGCCATGAGCTGTGCACTAGCCCCTGCAGAACGAACCATTTGTCCGCCCTTTCCTATTTTTAATTCTACATTATGTACAGTTGTACCAAGTGGAATATTCAACAAAGGAAGAGCATTTCCTGGTTTGATATCAGATTCCGGACCACTAGTAACAACAACGCCAACTTGAAGTCCTCTAGGAGCCAAGATATAACGCTTTTCCCCATCCGCATAATGCAGTAAAGCAATACGGCATGTACGGTTTGGATCATATTCAATAGAAGCTACTTTAGCCGGAATATTGTCTTTGTTTCTCTTAAAGTCAATAATTCTGTACTGACGCTTGTGTCCGCCACCCTGATGACGCACAGTCATCTTGCCGGAATCATTACGACCACCATGATTATGAAGAGGTGCAAGCAAGGATTTTTCTGGCTTGTTTGTTGTGATTTCTTCAAAAGTGGAAATAGTCATCTGACGACGTCCGGGAGTGTACGGTTTAAATGTTTTATAAGCCATTTATGTTCCTCCTTAGACTCCTTCAAAGAATTCAATTGTATCGCCCGGCTTGAGCGTAACAATTGCCTTCTTCCAATCACTGCGACGCCCTTGAGTGCGCCCCATGCGCTTCAGTTTACCTTCATATCGCATAGTATTTACAGCAGTCACCTTTACGTGGAATACCTGTTCAACCGCATTGCGAATATCAATCTTGGTTGCAGCGAGAGGTACACGGAAAGTATATTTACCTTCTTCCATAAGAACGGTTGTCTTTTCGGTAATAAGTGGACGAATGAGGATGTCACGTGATTCCATTATGCGAGTACCCCCTCAATTTTTTCTACAGCACTCTTTGTAATAAAGAGCTTTGTGTAATGAACAATATCATAAATGTTGAGGCCACTTGGAGCAATCGCTTTTACGCCAGGAATATTGCGAGCGGAAAGGATTACATTCATGCAATCGCTATCACCATCAATAATCAAAGCTTTACCTTCAACATTAAATGCTGCCAACATCTTAATCGCTTCCTTAGTCTTCGGTGCTTCAAACCCAATCTTATCAAGAACGATAATTTCGTTGGCACGAAGCTTTTCAGAAAGTGCAGATTTAACTGCAAGTTGACGAGCCTTTCTATTCATACCTTTAGCATGACTTCTTGGTGTCGGGCCAAATACTGTGCCACCGCCAACCCACAATGGGGAACGGATAGATCCTACTCTTGCACGACCTGTGCCCTTCTGTCTCCAAGGTTTCTTTCCGCCACCGCGAACAAGACCTCTCGTTAAGGTAGCATGTGTGCCAAGGCGTTCATTAGCCATCTGACGCACAACTGCCTCATGAATGACAGCTTCATTGTATTCTACGCCAAATACGCTGTCGTTCAGCTTTATTTCACCAGCCGCCTGGCCGGTTACATTATACAATGTTACATTCGGCATTGATGTTCCTCCCTTTCAGAACGGTTATTTTTGCCTACCATTATTTTACAGATTTAACTGTAGACCGTACCATGACAAGACTTCCCTTTGCACCGGGAATTCCGCCTTTAATGAGCATAAGATTACGTGTTGTATCAACCTTAACAACACTCAAATGCTGCACGGTAACTCTTGCATGGCCCATATGTCCAGGGAGCTTCTTGCCTTTAAATACCTTACCACCGCCGCCAGACATACGTGCACCTAAAGATGCAGGCTGACGATGATTCTTGGACCCATGAGATTCCGGTCCACGGCGGAAATTGTAACGTTTAATAGTTCCTGCAAAGCCTTTACCCTTGCTAGTTCCAATTACGTCAATAACTTCGCCTTCTGCGAAAATATCAGCAGCCAGAGTTTGGCCTACTGTATAAGAAGGCTGTTCTTCTAATCTGAATTCACGCAGATACTTAACCGGAGCAACGCCAGCCTTTTCAAACTGACCTTTAACCGGTTTTGTTAAATGTTTCTCTTTTACTTCGCCGTAACCGAGCTGGACTGCATTGTATCCATCAGATTCAATGTTTTTAACAGCTACGACAAGATTAGGTTTTACTTCTACTACAGTAACTGGAATCAAATCTCCATTTTCTGCAAATACCTGAGACATTCCTAACTTTGTACCCAAAATAGCTTTCGACATGTTCGCACCTCCTTACGCTTTTATTTCAATGCTGACACCTGCTGGAAGTTCCAGTCTCATCAGCGCATCCGCGGTCTTCTTAGAAGGATCGAGGATATCAATCAATCTCTTGTGAGTACGCATTTCAAACTGTTCACGACTATCTTTATTTACATGTGGTGAACGAAGAATTGTGTACACATTCCGTTCAGTTGGAAGCGGAATAGGACCAGAGACTCTGGAACCGGTTCTTACTGCGGTTTCCACAATTTTCGCTGCGCTCTGATCTACAGTCTTGTGATCATAGCCCTTTAAGCGAATTCTAATTTTTTCTTGTTTTGCCAATTCTTAAACCTCCTGACGTTCATTTCCAGAATGAACTGCTCCGTGAAAATTCCCCCGCTAAGCGGGCCACCTTTCACTTCATAGTTTTAAACACACCCAGCCACGCATTGCAATGTACAATCACACTGATACGAGCTTGTGTCCAGCCCTTAAATAATACTATTAATAGTATTATTTTGCAATAGTTTTATTTTTATTTTATAAAATTTTATTTTTATTTTATAATTACTCATTTGTTTGCCTCTTAATTATTCTATCCCTTACTTTGACCTATTCTACTCTTCTCTATCGGCTTCTCCTTCTCATACCCCCCCCACTTTAAAAAGAGAGAAGGTTTCCCTCCTCTCTTCTCTTTTCACAATTCTTATAAAGTTTTATTACTTAATAATCTTTGCTACTACGCCTGCACCTACTGTACGGCCACCTTCACGAATTGCAAATCTCTGTCCTTCTTCCATTGCAATTGGGGTAATAAGCTGTACGCTCATTTCAATGTTATCTCCCGGCATGCACATTTCGGTTCCTTCCGGCAATCCGATGTTTCCGGTTACGTCTGTCGTTCTAAAGAAGAACTGTGGACGATATCCATTGAAGAACGGTGTATGACGGCCGCCTTCTTCCTTAGTCAATACATATACCTGTGCGGTAAATTCTGTATGTGGCTGTACGGTTCCCGGCTTAGTTACTACCTGTCCACGTACAATGTCATCACGGTCAATACCACGAAGCAATGCACCTACACTGTCACCTGCCATTGCCTGATCCAATGTCTTTCTAAACATTTCCAATCCGGTAATAACGGTTTCGGTTGGCTTTTCCTGAAGTCCTACGATTTCTGCTGCGTCCCCTACCTTCATGGTACCACGTTCTACTCTACCGGTTGCTACGGTACCACGTCCGGTAATAGTAAATACGTCTTCTACCGGCATCAAGTATGGCTTATCAGTATCACGTTCCGGAGTCGGGAAGTAGTCATCTACACTCTGCATCAAATCACGGATTGCCTGTTCATACTTAGCATCTCCATTCAATGCACCAAGTGCAGAACCTACAGTAATTGGAGTGTCATCGCCCGGGTAGCCATATTCAGAAAGAAGATCTCTTACTTCCATTTCTACCAAGTCAATCAATTCCGGATCATCTACCTGATCTGCCTTGTTCAAGAATACTACGATAGATGGTACGCCTACCTGCTTAGCCAACAAAATGTGTTCACGTGTCTGTGGCATTGGACCGTCTGCTGCAGATACTACCAAAATAGCTCCGTCCATCTGTGCTGCACCGGTAATCATGTTCTTTACATAATCAGCGTGACCTGGGCAGTCTACGTGTGCATAATGACGTTTTTCGGTTTCATATTCAATGGTAGAGGTATTAATGGTAATACCACGTGCTCTTTCTTCCGGTGCTTTATCAATGGATGCATAATCCAAGAAATCTGCCTTACCTTCATCTGCCAATACCTTGGTAATTGCCGCAGTTAAGGTAGTCTTACCATGGTCTACGTGTCCGATAGTACCAATATTTACATGTGGCTTTGTTCTTTCATAATGTGCTTTTGCCATTTTTATTTCCTCCTAAATAGAGATAATTAAATTATTTACTACCAATACGTTCTTCTGTAATCTTATCAGAAATCGCCTTCGGTACATCTTCATAATGATCAAATGTCATTGTAAAAGTACCACGACCCTGTGTAGAACTACGAAGTGTTGTAGCATAACCAAACATTTCAGATAACGGAACAAATCCGCTAATTCTAGATTCGCTATTTTCGGTATTCATACCTTCAATGCGACCACGACGAGAGTTCAAGCTTCCGATAACATCTCCCATGTACTGTTCGGGAACATCCACTTCAACTTTCATATATGGTTCAAGAAGTACAGGTTTTGCTTTCTTTGCAGCCGCTTTAAACGCCATAGAGCCGGCAATCTTGAAGGCAGCTTCAGAGGAGTCTACATCATGGTAAGAACCATCATATACAACAACCTTGATATCTACCATTGGATAGCCTGCCACTACACCGTCAACCATAGCTGATTCTACACCCTGTTGAATTGGCTTAATAAATTCCTTAGGAACTACACCACCAACAACTTCACTAGCAAACTCAAAACCTTTACCCGGTTCCATCGGTTCAAGACGAAGCCAGCAATGACCATACTGACCATGTCCACCGGTCTGACGAATAAACTTACCTTCCGCTTCCACAGTACTACGAATCGTTTCGCGATAAGCAACTTGCGGTTTACCTACATTGCAATCTACTCGGAATTCACGTTTCATACGATCAACGATAATTTCCAAGTGAAGCTCGCCCATACCGGAAATAATAGTTTGGCTAGATTCCTGATCGGTATGAACACGGAAAGTGGGGTCTTCTTCAGCAAGACGCTGGAGTGCAACACCCATCTTTTCCTGGTCTGCCTTAGTTTTTGGTTCTACTGCTACAGAAATAACCGGTTCCGGGAATTCCATCTTTTCTAAAATAATCGGATGGTCTACATCACAAAGAGTATCCCCTGTT
Organism: Dialister pneumosintes; assembly: GCF_001717505.1. Taxonomy (NCBI): domain Bacteria; kingdom Bacillati; phylum Bacillota; class Negativicutes; order Veillonellales; family Veillonellaceae; genus Dialister; species Dialister pneumosintes. The sequence goes on along the minus strand of NZ_CP017037.1, from coordinate 163,974 downwards.
GTAACATCTTTAAACCCTACAGCTGCTGCAATATCACCAGTATAAGCTATATCAATTTCTTTACGGGTGTTTGCATGCATCTGGAGTAAACGACCAACACGTTCTTTCTTTCCCTTTGTAGAGTTAAGTACATAAGTTCCTTGTTCCATCTTACCAGAATAAACACGGAAATATGCAAGCTTACCAACAAATGGATCAGCCATAATCTTAAATGCTAATGCTGCCAACGGTTCTTCATCACTTGCTTTACGAGTATCTTCTTCACCGGAATCCAAAGTACCTTTAACTGCCGGTACATCTAACGGACTTGGTAAATAATCAAGAACTGCATCAAGCAACATCTGAATTCCCTTATTCTTATATGCGGATCCACAGAATACAGGGAACAACTTACAATCAAGAACTTGCTTACGAATGGATGCCTTAATTTCTTCTACGGAAAGCTCTTCACCTTCCAAATATTTCATCATTAATTCGTCATCGCCTTCAGCAGCCACTTCGCAAATCTTATCATGATATAAAACTACATCGTCTTTCATATCTTCCGGAATTTCCTCAATACGAATATCCTTACCGAGGTCATCCATATAAACAACAGCCTTCATTTCAAGAAGATCAATAATTCCCTTGAGCTCAGCTTCTGCACCAATTGGAAGTTGCATCGGCAATGCTTTAGCATGAAGTCTATCTTCGATAGTCTGCACTGCACGCAAGAAATTTGCACCAACAGTATCCATCTTATTAATAAAAGCAATACGTGGTACACGGTAATGATCAGCCTGTCTCCAAACAGTTTCAGACTGAGTCTGTACTCCGTCCTTAGCACTGAATACAGCTACAGAACCATCCAATACGCGCAAGGAACGTTCCACTTCTACAGTGAAATCTACGTGCCCTGGTGTATCAATAATATTTACGCGGAATCCTTTCCAATGACAGGTGGTAGCCGCAGAAGTAATAGTAATTCCACGTTCCTGTTCCTGTTCCATCCAGTCCATGGTAGCACCGCCATCATGAACTTCACCAATCTTATGATTTACACCGGTGTAGAAAAGAATACGTTCCGTGGTAGTAGTCTTGCCAGCATCAATATGTGCCATGATACCGATATTTCTAGTTTTTTCAAGTGAAAATTCTCTAGCCACGATAGTTCTCCTTCTTTCAATTACCAGCGATAATGAGCAAACGCCTTATTAGCTTCTGCCATCTTATGAGTATCTTCTTTTTTCTTAATTGCAGCACCGGTATTATTGAAAGCGTCTACTAATTCACCTGCAAGACGTTCTTCCATAGTACGTTCATTGCGCAAACGTGCATAATTTACCATCCAACGAATCCCCAAAGTCAAACGACGTTCAGGTCTTACTTCAATCGGAACCTGGTAATTTGCACCACCAACACGACGAGCGCGAACTTCCAATACTGGCATTACATTGTTAAGAGCCTGTTCGAAAATTTCGAGAGGTTCTTTGTTCAACTTACTGTGAGCAATATCAAATGCGCCATATACGATAGATTCAGCGACACCTTTCTTGCCATCCAGCATAACCTTATTAATAAAACGTGTTACTACCTTGGAACCGTATACTGGATCCGGAAGTACATCACGTCTTTGTACAGCACCTTTTCTCGGCATACAAGTATCCTCCTTTAAATTTTAGGTATTCTTTTGTTATTATATAAACTACTTCTTATCACTCTTAGCTCCGTATTTAGAACGGGACTGCATACGACCTGCTACACCTACGGTATCAAGCGCACCACGAATAATGTGATAACGAACACCTGGAAGATCCTTGACACGTCCGCCTCTGATGAGAACGACACTGTGTTCCTGAAGATTGTGTCCAATTCCCGGAATATAAGCAGAAACTTCAATTCCATTGGTCAATCTAACACGGGCAACCTTACGAAGAGCAGAATTCGGCTTCTTCGGGGTAGCTGTATAAACTCTTGTGCAAACGCCACGCTTCTGCGGTGCGCCTTTAAGAGCCGGGGTCTTCGCCTTAACAGACAGAGTTTCTCTGCCTCTGCGAACCAGCTGGTTAATTGTCGGCAAAATAGGCACCTCCTTTCCTCAAAAGTAAATTTATAATTGATTCACTACTGCAAGATTATCATAAATAAAACTTTTACTTATTACTTGCAGAAATGAATATTACCGAAAGTCAATGACAGCACATGCGGAAGCTTTAACTTTGATATGGCATGCTCTGCCAATTTCCTTTTTAGTAAATGATGAAATAATTGGAACGCCATATTGTATACATATGTTATTTAGAAATTGTATAATTTCTTCATCACAATCAGATGCAACAAACACACATTGTGCCATCTTCTTTTCAACAGCCCGTTGTGTTTCCTTCATTCCTACTACAGCCGAAGATTGTTTTAAGTCTTCCAGAGTCAAATCTATCACCTACTTATCGTGCATTTTCTACACAACAAGAGAAGTATACCACTACATAATATTCCTGTCAACTTTTAATGGTAAATTTATTTCGTATTCATCGGCACACCTTTTACAACGCACCCGTGTGTTTCTTTTTTGTTCTCGCTTTATATTTTTATAATTCCTCTTTTGTCTTTATATTTTATTCCAATATGTTATGATTAAGACTATATTTCTATAAATTACATAGGGAGATTTGATTATGAACCAGACTAAGTTAATTATTGTAAATGCAACTATAGCTACCATCTATGCAGTGCTTACATTAGCATTAGCCCCTATAAGTTATGGCCCCATCCAAATTCGGTTATCAGAATGTCTTGTACTTCTTGCTTTTTACAACAAAAAGTACATACCGGGTCTTACTATAGGCTGTCTACTTGCTAACATTAATAGTCCTTTGGGAATAACAGATATTTTTATAGGAACAACAGCTACTCTTATATCCTTACTTTTAATGCAATATTTACCTACTGTTTTTATTGCTTCACTTGCTCCTGTATTTATTAATGGAATAATGATTGGCGGAGAGCTTGCCTATTTATCAGAAATTCCTATGGATAGCACATTGCTTGCAGTAATAACTTATATTGGATTCGGAGAATTTTTATCCGTTTCTATATTAGGAATTTTACTTTTCAAATTCTTATTAAAAAACCCCATACTACGTAAATATATCATAGATTAGAATTAAAAAATTATTAGTATGATTATTTGATTTTATGTATTTTTATAGGTAGAATATAGGTAGGAAGTCTTTATAACCTGCTATAATAAACTATTATTCTAGCATTATAGGAAGAGGAGGTTCTCATTATGGAAATTAAAAAAATTTTGGTTCCTGTTGATGGGTCAGCCGAATCAAAAAAGGCATTACTTACCGGTGCAGATATGGCACTGAAGTATAACGCAGAACTTGAAATTATTACTGTTATCAACTTTAATAATCAGCAGCCTATCATTTCCTTAGGAAATTTAGAAAAGTTTACCGAAGAAGGATTACAAAAACAAGGATTTGATGTAATCAACGCAGTTATTGATGATTCTAATGCACAAGTAAGTTCAGCAAAGAAGATTGTATTATACGGTGAACCTGCAAAAGCAATTATTTCACATCAAGAAGCTTCTCATGCCGATTGCATTATACTAGGTAGTCGCGGTCTCGGAGCGGTTCGCCGTTTCTTTATGGGAAGCGTAAGTACGGAAGTCGTTCATAATGCAGATTGTCCTGTATTTGTAATTCGTTAAAAAACAACCACTCATTAATTAATGAGTGGTTGTTTTTTATTGTCCAATAGATGAATAAATCTTTTCTGCATGACCTGCATGTAATCCATATAAAATATACCCGGTTAAAGTAGCTATCATTCCATAAGTAACCGCTTCCATTCCACAAGCATAGCACGCATATATACTGTAAATACCTCCAAATACAGCTACCATTCTTGTTAAACGAGAGTTATATCCTGCTTGTTTTTGCATAATATCCAATGCTGCCATAGCTAATACAAAAGGAATTAAATTAGCTACTGTGGCTAATTGCAATAATGCATCAAACTGTTTTATTAAAGTAGGACTAGTAGTAAACACTAACATAACCAATTGAATAAATACCATAAGAATCATTCCTTTAACGGGAATCCCTTTTCCTGTTAATTGTCCAAAAACTTTAGGGAAATAGCCCTCATAAGCACCTTCACGAAGTAACTCACCTAAAGTAAACTGCCACGCAATTAAAGCTCCTGCACAACCAAATATCATAAAAGCTGTCACGATACGTCCGATTAAAACCCCAAACATATAAGTAAAAGCATCCCCAAACGGTGCATTAGACGCAGATAAAACCTCATTAGGTACAATACCTTGAATAACAGTTGTATATATGAGAGAAAAAACACCAATTCCTATAGTTGCCGCCATAACAGCAATAGGTACATTTCGCTGTGGATTTTGTACCTTATCCATATTAGAGCAAGCCGTTTCCAATCCTAAAAATGCCCACAAAGTAAAAGAATTAGAAGCACTGATTGCATGCAATGTAGAATAGTGATGTGGATTCCATGCAGCCGTAAAAATATGTGGATTAAAAAAATACAATCCACATAAACTCATCACAGCCGCCGGCACTACTTTACAAAGCATAGCAATGAATCCTAATTTCACAGTTATGCCTGTTCCCCAAAAATTAGCTATCGTAGCACCAGAAAGAACAAGTCCTGCCCATAACGCAGCTTGAAATGGCGTTAAAAATACTTCTAGAAATGCACTGGCATACGCTACTACAGAAATAGCTACCCCGACATTAGCAATCAAAAGAGCAATCGCATATGTATAATTGGCAATAAAATTCCCGGATTTCCCAAATGCATATTCTGCATAACCGCCTAAACCGCCTGTTTTTTTGCTATACATGCCACATTTAGAAAATGCATATGCCAAAACAAGTACTCCAATAATAGTTTCAACCCAAGCATAAATAGAAATAGATCCAACAGTTGCTACCATAGTAGGTAACATAATAATCCCATCAGTCATACTTACTGTTGTTAAAATAGTAAATGGAATTAATCCAATTTTATTACTAAAAGTAGACACAATTATCACCTTGAATAAATTTTAGCCTCTAAAAGTTTCATTAGAAGAGTTGATTTCGTTTTACACATGCTAATTATATCACTTATTTTTGTCTTTTGACTCTTATTTCCTTACTTTATATAATCAAACTATACGAGGAGGATTTTTATTTATGAAAAATGGAAATGCAGATGATTTTATTTATTATTTGTATGATGCAGATGCTTGTGTTAGGTATAAAAGTTATGTTTATCGATTTTCTAAACTCCGCTATAATCAAGCAAGAGAGATATATAGTATCGGAATCGAAAAATACCATTACACAGAAGAACCTTTTTCAGACTTTATGGAGTTGGTCTATAGTTATGAGTCTAATGATAAAGAAGATTGTATAAATCATTTAACTGAGGATATTCTTTGGGATGGAAAATCCTTTTATGAATTAGAAAAAGCATTAACCTGGTTTGATTGGGAATAGTAAATAATTAATTTACTACATGCAAAAAGAGCACTCTTATAAGAGTGCTCTTTTTATTATTCTTCCTCTTCATCTTTAGGAATATTATCAATCGAAGCTACACGATCCCCTTCTTCTAAATTCTGAATACTTACCCCTTGTGAACCTCTTGATTTTTTCGCTGTAATATCTGCTACACGTACTTTAATAGTAACGCCTTTTTCTGATACTCCAACTAATTCATCATCATCTGCAGCGGTAACTACAGCAACCACTTCATATCCACGTTTAAAGTTACGAGTACCTTTACCATTACGGCTCTGCGCTCTATAAGAAGAAATTGGATTACGTTTTGCTTGCCCATCCGAGGAGATAGTAATAATATCTTTACCTTCTTCTGCAATAACCGCTCCAATAACCTCGTCATTTATCTTTAAATCAATACCACGTACACCACCGGTTGCACGTCCCATAGCTCTTACATCAGATTCAGGGAAGCAAATTCCCATTCCATCTTTAGTTGCTAAGAACACTTTTTCCCCACCAGCTACATGATGTACGGTTACCAAAGAGTCCCCTTCACGTAATTTAACTGCTATCAATCCATTCTGTCTAATATTTTTATATTCGACAGTTTCTGTTTTCTTAACAAACCCCTTCTTCGTTACCATGAAAAGATATTTAGCAGTATCAAGATCTGCATTGTCTACATCAAAGAGTTCTGTGACTTTTTCTCCCGGTGTAAGTGAAGGAATAAAGTTAATTAATGCACTACCTTTAGAGTTTCTATTATTTGACTCCGGAATATCAAAAGCACTACGCATGTATACACGACCGGTGTTAGTAAAGAATAGAATTCGATGATGTGTAGAAGTATTTAATACTTTCCAAACATAATCTCCTTCTTTAGTTCTAATGCCGATAACCCCTTTACCTCCACGTGCTTGTGCACGCCAAGTATCCACAGACATACGCTTAATGTAGTTTTGTTTAGTCATAATAATAACCATAGGTTCATCTGGAATAAGATCTGTTACATCAAAATCTTCAACTGCCCTTACGATTTCACTACGACGTGCATCATTAAAGCGTTCTTTTTCAGCTAACAACTCTGCCTTTATTACTCCCATAATTTTTTCGTGACTAGATAATAAATCGATTAAATAGTTAATTCTGTCTTGCAATTCTTTATAATCCGCTTCAATTTTTTCTCGCTCCAATCCGGTTAAGCGACGTAAGCGCATATCCAAAATTGCAATAGATTGTTTTTCTGTAAGTCCAAAGCTCTTAATTAAAGCTTCTTTTGCAATATCATCGGTTCTAGACTCTCTAATAGTCTTAATTACTGCATCAATATGATCTAAGGCAATGAGAAGTCCCTCTAAAATATGTGCTTTAGCTTGTGCTTTATCAAGTTCAAATCGACTTCTACGAGTTACTACTTCTTCTTGATGCTTTAAGTAGTAGTACAACATTTGTTTTAAATTCAGTACACGAGGGTGTCCATCAACTAATGCCAACATAATGGTACCAAAAGTTGTTTGCAGTTGGGTATGCTTAAAAAGGTTATTAAGCATAATTTGAGGATTGACATCTGAACGAAGTTCAATAACAATACGCATCCCTTTTCTATCAGATTCATCACGTAGAGCCGTAATTCCATCCAAAACTTTTTGTCTGGATAAATCTGCAATGTTTTCAATAACTCGAGCTTTATTAACTTGATAAGGAATTTCCGTAACAACAATACGATTTTTTCCATGTGACATTTCTTCAATAAATGTCTTCGCTCTAAGAGTAATCCCACCTCTACCGGTATGATAAGCTTTTTCAATACCTTTACGACCTTGAATCAATCCTCCTGTTGGAAAATCCGGCCCTTTAATCGTAGTCATTAATTGATCAATGGTGATATTCGGATCATCAATCATCATACATAATCCATCTATAACTTCTCCTAAATTATGAGGAGGAATATTAGTCGCCATACCTACTGCAATGCCATATGATCCATTAACTAACAAATTTGGTATTCTGGAAGGAAGCACAAGTGGTTCTTGTAGTGATCCATCATAATTTGGCATAAAGTTAACTGTGTCTTTATCTAAATCACGAAGCATTTCTACTGCAATTTTAGTCATACGCATTTCTGTATAACGCATAGCAGCAGGTGAGTCTCCATCTATAGAACCAAAATTACCATGTCCATCTACCAGTTCATAACGTGTAGAAAAATCTTGTGCCATTCGTACAGCAGACTCATAAACAGCCGTATCCCCATGTGGATGATACTTCCCCAATACGTCCCCAACTATACGTGCAGACTTTTTATACGGTTTTCCAGGTAACATCCCCGCTTCTTGCATAGCATATAAAATACGACGATGAACCGGTTTAAGTCCATCACGTACATCAGGAAGTGCACGTGTTACAATGACAGACATTGCATAATCAATATACGATGTCTTCATTTGCTCTTCTAACGGTGCAGAAATAATTTTACCTTCTTGCCAATCCATAACTTCTCCTTTATATAAAAATATTTAAAATTTATTTATGTTTTCATCCCTACTTTTAAAAAACAAATTATTTATATTATATCATAAAATGCGTTTAAAAGCCTTTTAGATATGTTTTTAAGAGTTTTAATGATTTTTTAAACAAATATCTATGTATTGTTTAAAATCTTATACCATAAAAAGTTCTTTTGCGATACTTAATAAAGTGGGTTATAATATAATGTATTCTAAATAAAATATATTGTTAACTGTACATTATATAAGGATTTTCTATGAAAAAGATTGTGTTATTAATTACGACTCTTGCTGTCGCTATCGGATGCGGTTATTTTGCTGCTACTACATTTTTTACCAGTTCATGGGAAGGTACTTGGTGGGGTGTCCAAGATGCCGGACTCAATTGGTCAGGAGATAATATAAAGATTCTTGAAACATTCACCTTTACCGCTGAAGATGATATCATTATTGTTGAACAAAAGGTACAAAGGGGAATGCAAGAGGTACGAGGAGAATTAAGCGGTACTGCAACACGTGATGGGGGAAGATTGTTAATTACACCTTCTACGGGTGGAAATCCTATAATATTTTCCTTTAATAGAATCAATCATACAATTGAAACTTCTCTTACAAATGCAGACAGTTCAATCGTAACATTGAAAAAATTAACAGATGCAGATTTGACAGAAATGGAACAAATCCGCAATGAAATTATTACTACCTCCAAAAAACCTGCTAACAAGATTGATACTACTTTAGGAACCAAAATATAATACTCAATACAAAAGAACCATAAACATTTATGGTTCTTTTGTTATAGGTTTGTTGTAATGAATACATCCATTACTTATTTTCCGAAATAAGCATACGTGATTGAGGTATTTTTTCTGCTACTTCTGATGCAGTAAATCCAACCCCTTTTTCTTCTGCTAATAAATCAGCTGCTAAACTATGCATATACACACCGGCAACAGCCGCTTTATCAAGTTCCATGTCTTGTCCATATAAAGAACTAATAACTCCGGTAAGTACGTCTCCCATTCCACCAGTTGCCATACCGGGATTTCCGGTACTATTAACAAAAACTTCCCCTAAAGGTGTTGCTGTAACCGTAGGATAACCTTTTAACACTAATACGACTTGATTTTCTTGTGCATAAAGTCTTGCCCATTCTATACGATTTTGTTCTACTTCTACCACCTCTTTATTTATTAAACGGGCAAATTCTCCTACATGCGGAGTCAAAATAAATTGTCCCGGTAACTCTTTTAAAGATATATGAAAAGATGCAATCGCATATAATGCATCTGCATCTAAAATAACAGTTCCATTTATTTTTAATAATAACTCTTTTACAAACAATTGGGTTTGTAAATGTCTTCCGATTCCTGTTCCTAATGCCACTACATTATAACTTTTAAGCTTCTGTAGAACCGGTTCCACATCTGAAACAAAAAAACAATTTTTTTCTCCTATCGAGGAAACCATTATTTCAGGAACTTTTCCAGTTATTGACAATGCAATTTCTCCGGGCACTAACAAATGTACTTTACCACTCCCTGCATATAAAGCTCCACAAGCCGTTAAAAGACCTGCCCCCTCCAAACCTTCAGAACCTGCAATAATCCCAATAGTACCATAATTTCCTTTATGCCCTATTTTCATTCGATGGGGAAGCATTTCTTCTATGTCCTTTTTTTCTACCCATTCAGTTTTACAAAATTCATCTGCCTTGCTAGGAATACCAATTCTACTAACTAAAATAGTTCCACAATATTCACACCCCGGATATAACACATGTGCCCTTTTTATACTTCCCATAGCAATCGTATAGTCCGCTTTTATCGCAAGCCCATTACACTCTCCACTATCACAAACAAGCCCACTGGGTATATCAATAGAAACTCTAATTGCACTACTGACATTAACTCTATTTATAAGTTTTGCTTTTTCCCCTTTTATTGCGGAAGTTAACCCCGTCCCAATAAGAGCATCTACTATAATGTCGGCATCCTCTAAAAAGCGATATGCTTCTTCGGCTTTTTGAATTGCTTTAATAGGAATTTTCATTTTTTCTACAATCGCTTTATAAGCTTGCGAAATCTTAGTTAAATGCGAAATATTCCCCACAATAAATATAACTACATCCGCCCCCATTAAAGTTGCATATCTGGCAGCCACAAAGCCATCACCACCATTATTACCTGTCCCGCATAAAACAACAACTTTAGCAGCATCCCATTGTATATAATTAGACGTTAGAGAAATCACAGACGCGCCTGCACTCTCCATAAGTGTAGATTCCGATAATCCATATTCATTTATTGCTAAAGAATCCAGTTTCTGTGATTCTATTTTGTTAAGCAATTTCATGTGTAGCTCCTGTCATAATCACTACAGCTGCAGCCATACTATCTTCATGTGTAATAGAAACTGCCATATCTTGTACCCCCAATGCAATTGCTCTATTTTTAAAATTTCCCTGTAGATGAAGTAACGGTGCACCGAAATCTGTCCAACTTACATAAGCATCTCGCCATCCGGAACTTATAAAGCCAATCCCCAATGCTTTTCCTGCCGCCTCTCTTACTGCCCAAAGTGCAGCTAAAGACTCTGCCATTTTAGATCCTTTATTTCGACAATGTTTTAACTCTTCTTTTGTAAATATTTTTTCAATGCGCTTCGGATACTTTTTCATAAGAGATTCCCATCTCTCTGCTTTCGCCAAATCAATCCCAATCAGCATGTAATGCTCCTTTCTTCTATATCTATATTCTCCATTTTACAAAATATCCTTTCTCTTGTAAAAATTAAAATTTAATAACTAAAAAAGCAAAGATCTTTTGATCTTTGCTTTTATTTTTTACACTTTATTCACTTACTTTAGCAGCAGCCTGTACACGTGCACTCAAACGGGATTTCTTACGAGCTGCAGTATTCTTATGAAGAACACCCTTTGCAGCAGCGGAATCAATAGCGCTGACAGCATTGCGGAATGCAGCTTCTTGATTTTCAGTAGCAGCAGCTGCAACGGCCTTTTTAATAGCAGTGTGAATCTTAGATTTAACAGCAGCATTAGCCGCTCTCTTTACTGCATCAGTCTTAACAGTCTTAATATTTGCTTTAATCTGTGGCAATGTTTTCACCTCCCGTCGATTTAATTCATACTATGTAAGTTTATCACGTTTTGTAAGGATTAGCAAGAAATTTTACTGATTATTTCTTGTATTTCTTTACACAAAAGATGATTATTTTAATAAGTTTCTTTTTTTATATAAAAAAAGACAGGATAAAATCCTGTCTTTTTTGCAAAGCTATTGAACTTACTTCAATTCAACAGTAGCTCCAACTTCTTCAAACTTCTTCTTCATTTCTTCAGCTTCAGCCTTAGCTACGCCAGTCTTAACTTCTTTTGGCGCACCATCAACGAGAGCCTTAGCTTCTTTCAATCCAAGTCCTGTAGCTTCACGAACTACCTTAATAACCTTAATCTTAGATGCACCTGCATCCTTAAGAATTACGTCAAATTCAGACTTTTCTTCAGCGCCAGCAGCTGCTGCCGGTGCACCTGCAGCTGCTACTGCTACAGGAGCTGCTGCGGATACTCCAAATTTTTCTTCAATTGCTTTTACGAGTTCGCTCAATTCGAGCACGGACATGCTGCTAATGGCTTCAAGAATTTCCTGATGTGTCATTTTTATATTCCTCCAAATAAATAAGTTGCGTTTACATTACGCAGATTCTTTTTGTTTACGCACTGCTTCAAGAGCATATGCAAGATTTTGAATATTGCCGTTAAGGGCACGAGCCAGGCTGGTAATAGGAGCCTGCATTGCAGAAACAACCATAGCCAAGAGTTGTTCTCTGGATGGAAGATCCGCTAAAGCCTGCATTTCAGCCGGTCCAATGACTTTTCCGTCAAGTACACCTGCTTTAACCTGAAGAGACTGCGTCTTCTTATCCTTTAAGAATGCCTTTAATGCTGCTGCAGGAGCAACCGGATCGTCCTTGCTGATAGCAAGACCATTTGCACCGGTCAACAGTTCATCAAGACCTTCATACCCAAGTTCATTCGCGGCAATACGAGTTAAAGTGTTCTTAATAACTTTATATTCAACACCATGTTCCCTAAATACACGACGAAGCTGAGTAGCATCCTTAACAGTGAGCTTATTGAAGCTAAGAAGAGCTACCCCTTTAGAGGAAAGTCTTTCTTTCATTTCTTCAACTATTGCCACTTTTTCAGGACGAATTTTCAACTTATAATCACTCATAGTACACCTCCTCTGCTTAAAAAGTTTTATATTTATCACGTTAGCTAAAACAACCCCGCAAAACTGCGAGGTTGTAGTACTGTTACAGTACTCAGCCTCGGGAGGCGGGCCAATGCCCATTATAATATATACCGCCGGTCTTAAGCTAAGCGTAAATAAACAAATTATTCAGCCTTTGGAGCTGCAATTTGATTCAAATCAAGATGAACACCCGGTCCCATGGTAGAACAAAGAGTAGCACTCTTCATATAAATACCCTTAACTGTTGCCGGACGAGCTTTCATGATTTGATCGAAAATAGCACGAAGGTTTCCTTTTAATTTTTCATCATCAAAAGATGCTTTACCAATAAGAACCTGTACATTACCTGCTTTATCAGTACGATATTCAACCTTACCTGCTTTAATTTCATTAATAGCCTTAGTTACATCCATGGTAACGGTTCCAACCTTAGGATTTGGCATCAAACCCTTTGGTCCAAGTACACGACCAAGACGACCTACTACAGCCATCATATCCGGAGTAGCTACGACTACATCAAAGTCGCACCATCCCTGTAAAATTTTGTCTGCATATTCTTTGCCGCCTACATAATCGGCACCTGCAGCCTTTGCTGCCTCTTCCTGCTGATCCTTAGCAAAAACAAGAACCTTCTTATTCTTACCGGAACCGAATGGAAGTACAGTTGCACCACGAATCTGCTGTTCAGCAAATTTCGGGTTAATATTCAAATGGAAAGAAAGTTCAATAGATTCATCGAACTTGGCGGTTGCCGCCTTCTTTACCAAGCTCACAGCTTCGTCAATGTCATAGAACTTATGACTGTCAACGATGGCTGCTGCTGCTTTTTGTTTCTTTGTCAGTTTTGCCATTGTTTCCTCCTTTGTGGTCAACGGGTTTCCCCTGCCACGAATGAACCAGTCTTAGTCTACAACTTCAATACCCATACTATGGGCTGTGCCTTCTACTAAACGCATTGCCGCTTCAACGGTATTTGCATTTAAATCAGGCATTTTTGTTTCCGCGATTTCCTTAACCTGTGCCTTAGTAACCTTACCCACTTTGTTCTTGTTAGGTTCACCAGAAGCTTTTTCAATACCTGCTGCTTTCTTCAACAACACTGCTGCCGGTGGAGTTTTACAGATAAAGGTAAAAGTTCTATCTTCAAAAACGGTAATTTCTACAGGAATAATCAACCCCGCCTGCTTAGCAGTGCGATCATTGAAATCCTTAACGAATGCCATAATATTAACGCCTGCCTGCCCCAAAGCCGGACCTACTGGCGGTGCAGGAGTGGCTTTACCTGCAGCTACCTGCAATTTTACTACCTTAGAAACTTTTTTTGCCATAATTGTTACACCTCCTTCTCCTTATAGGGAATGTGGTAATTACGGACTGTAACAAGTCCTCCCACTTCGCGGACATACCAAGTACAAGATATGTCCGCGTTATTATTTTACTTTATCATTTAGGATAACCGTTCAAAAAAACCGGCTTCCAATTCAATCCTACTGGTATTACCAAAAGCACTAATATCTGCACGAATACTCTTCTTATCTGCCGCAACTTCAATAACAGTCGCTACATGATCAGAAAAAGCACCTTGCGTAATTCGAATTTTATCTCCAACCTTGACATCTGTATGTACTGATATTTTTTTCTGATTAGCGTTTAAAATTCTTTGTGCTTCTTCATCGGTAAGCGGAATCGGTTTTGTAGTAGTTCCCACAAAGCCGGTAACCCCTGGAGTATTTCTAACTACATACCAACTATGATCATTCACTTCCATCTGGATGAGTAAATATCCAGGGAAGATTTTGCGAGAAGTTACTTTCTTCTCACCATCTTTTACTTCTTCCTCATCATGCATCGGAAGTAAAATCTGTTTAATCGTATCCTCCATTCCCATAGAATGAACTTTACGTGTCAGCGTATCCAATACCTTATTTTCATACCCTGAATACGTATGGATAACATACCAACGAATATCTTTTTTCACTTCTTCACTTGATGTCTCTGCTGCCACGGGAGCAACATTCTGTTCTCCGTTTATTTCGTCCTTTTTCAATTCCGACATGCTTCCTCCTCTTTTAGCTTATGGTAGTCACCAACAGCTTAGAAAGCTGCATGAATGCGAAATCAACGATAACGATCAGGAAAGAAACAAGAACCACCGATGTAATTACAGTTGCAGTATATTGAATCAACTGTGTTTTTGTCGGCCAATTCACTTTCTTCATTTCCATTTTTGTCTCACGAAAAAAACGAGTCCATGTGCTACTCTTTTCTTCCATGGACGACACTTGACGTTTCGCCATGTTTACACCCCAATTTCCTTAAACAGAAAAATTACTTTGTTTCCCTGTGCAGGGTGTGCTTATTTAAATGTTTACAATACTTCATCAATTCAAGACGTCCTGTTGTATTCTTCTTATTCTTTGTTGTTCTATAATTACGACGCTTGCTTTCTGTGCATTCAAGAGTAATTCCGCCACGCATTCTTTCCACCTCATCAATCTTTCTAGAATTTAGCCCATTAACTAAAATACTCGTACAGTATAGCACAAGCACTTATTGTAGTCAACATTGCATGCTAAAAACACCAATATCAGAAAGATTATAACATTCTTTACTTTTCACTGCAAGAATTACTTATGCCTCTTAATTATTCTATCCCTTACTTTGACCTATTCTACTCTTCTCTATCGGCTTCTCCTTCTCATACCCCCCCACTTTAAAAAGAGAGAAGGTTTCCCTCCTCTCTTCTCTTTTCACAATTCTTATAAAGTTTTATTACTTAATAATCTTTGCTACTACGCCTGCACCTACTGTACGGCCACCTTCACGAATTGCAAATCTCTGTCCTTCTTCCATTGCAATTGGGGTAATAAGCTGTACGCTCATTTCAATGTTATCTCCCGGCATGCACATTTCGGTTCCTTCCGGCAATCCGATGTTTCCGGTTACGTCTGTCGTTCTAAAGAAGAACTGTGGACGATATCCATTGAAGAACGGTGTATGACGGCCGCCTTCTTCCTTAGTCAATACATATACCTGTGCGGTAAATTCTGTATGTGGCTGTACGGTTCCCGGCTTAGTTACTACCTGTCCACGTACAATGTCATCACGGTCAATACCACGAAGCAATGCACCTACACTGTCACCTGCCATTGCCTGATCCAATGTCTTTCTAAACATTTCCAATCCGGTAATAACGGTTTCGGTTGGCTTTTCCTGAAGTCCTACGATTTCTGCTGCGTCCCCTACCTTCATGGTACCACGTTCTACTCTACCGGTTGCTACGGTACCACGTCCGGTAATAGTAAATACGTCTTCTACCGGCATCAAGTATGGCTTATCAGTATCACGTTCCGGAGTCGGGAAGTAGTCATCTACACTCTGCATCAAATCACGGATTGCCTGTTCATACTTAGCATCTCCATTCAATGCACCAAGTGCAGAACCTACAGTAATTGGAGTGTCATCGCCCGGGTAGCCATATTCAGAAAGAAGATCTCTTACTTCCATTTCTACCAAGTCAATCAATTCCGGATCATCTACCTGATCTGCCTTGTTCAAGAATACTACGATAGATGGTACGCCTACCTGCTTAGCCAACAAAATGTGTTCACGTGTCTGTGGCATTGGACCGTCTGCTGCAGATACTACCAAAATAGCTCCGTCCATCTGTGCTGCACCGGTAATCATGTTCTTTACATAATCAGCGTGACCTGGGCAGTCTACGTGTGCATAATGACGTTTTTCGGTTTCATATTCAATGGTAGAGGTATTAATGGTAATACCACGTGCTCTTTCTTCCGGTGCTTTATCAATGGATGCATAATCCAAGAAATCTGCCTTACCTTCATCTGCCAATACCTTGGTAATTGCCGCAGTTAAGGTAGTCTTACCATGGTCTACGTGTCCGATAGTACCAATATTTACATGTGGCTTTGTTCTTTCATAATGTGCTTTTGCCATTTTTATTTCCTCCATTATAAAAAAGTTTTTTGCTTTACTTATTATACATTCTTATACTATGTTTCACAAGAAGAAAGCAATAAAAAAGACCCCTAGGGTCTTAATGTCATTTTGGTGGCGGTACAGAGACTTGAACTCCGGACACAGCGGGTATGAACCGCTTGCTCTAGCCAACTGAGCTATACCGCCATGGAGCTGATAACCAGGATTGAACTGGTGACCTTATCCTTACCAAGGATACGCTCTACCGACTGAGCTATATCAGCAAAGCTATATTAAGCAAAATAGTTTTGCGAAAAAACATGGTTGCGGGGGTAGGACTTGAACCTACGACCTTCGGGTTATGAGCCCGACGAGCTACCAACTGCTCCACCCCGCGAAAAATGGTGGATGGAATAGGATTTGAACCTATGTAGGCGTGAGCCGGCAGATTTACAGTCTGCTCCCTTTAACCACTCGGGCATCCATCCATATGGAGCTGGCAATAGGACTTGAACCTACGACCTGCTGATTACAAATCAGCTGCTCTACCAACTGAGCTATGCCAGCAGATAAGTGACGAAAGTTATTGTACAAGAAACAATTTACATTGTCAAGCATTTTTTATTTCATCATTAGGTTTGTTTCACATTCCTATCACGTTTATTGATTATACCATTCCACAATATAATTGTCTATATTTTTAGTAAAATATTTGTTCCATCAACAAATGTTTTCTTCCTCTCGTTTTTGGATATGCACCTTTTCATTCATATCTCTATTTAATATCTTTTTTGTGCCTTTTATAAATTTAGGACGTGCAATTAAAAGTACTCTCTCACAATTACAACATTTTATTCGCATATCCGTCCCTAACTGCACAACTTCCCACTCTTGAGATCCACATGGATGCTTTTTCTTCATCTGCACTATGTCTCCAATTTTATATTGTATAAATTTCATAACTCCCCCATTATTTACAAGCTATGCATCTATTGGTACTAACAAAAACTGAAAAGGTAGATATGTAGCTCCTGCAATGACAAAATGTAAATGCAAATCCTGACCCGCATGCCATACCCCCATAGACCAAGTATCTCTAATTGTTTTTTCTCCAAAATATCTTCTACGACCTTTTACTTCATAAACCAAAGGCAAAGATTTTTCCTTAATAGTAAAAACGCCTTCATAAATCCCGCCTAAAGGATTGAAATATAGTCTATACTGTCCTTTACCACAAGTATGAATTATTACATCATATGTCATTCCAAAGTTTCCTGCATTGACACGTTGTTGCCCATCCAGTTCATCATACCCTTGATAAAATAAATCTTCTACCCCGTCACCAATAATCAATTTCCCCGGGCCACTACTGATATCCCAACAAGAAATGCTTTCTTTTATAACAGATAAAGGAAAAATTCCACGTCTATCATGTGCATCTGCTTCTAAAATTTTTGCATTTTCAATTTGGTTTATTTGTTCTTTTATACTTTTATCTTTTACAGGTAAAATAGCCACACCAAAGGTAACCGGGTTTAAAGTTTCCACATCTATTATTCCACTTGCCAAGTGTGCCTCAGGAATAAATTGTGATTCACCGGTTGTTAAAATAGTAAGTGTATCTGCTTTTAAAGAAATAGTTTGTTCCACTTCTTCTTTTTTATCTCTTGCTTCCACCTTGGATAAAGTTCTTCCTGTATGAATGTAATCTAAACTTGTATCCCCTGTTATATTCCTTTTTACTTTGAGGATGGTGTCTTTATTACTGTTTACATAAGTTACAATTTGTGCAATTCCACCCGTATCATTTACATTGTAATAATAAATACGTCCCTTACCTTGCATAGTTCCTCTAGCCAAAATACCATAAGAAGATGGATATTCAGGACTGTCTGAAATAAGCATATCCCCCTCACTCAGAGTAGTTCTCATAGGAATACTTTGATATTCCAAATCTACGACCGATGAAATATTTATGGCATGACTCGCCATAGGTATTATCCATAATAATAGACTCAAAAGTTTTTTAATGTACTGCAACTTAATCTCACCTTTTATTCTAAATTATTTTCAGATTTTATTTTTTTAGCAATAGCAGAAATCTTTTGAAATCTATGTGCCAGTCCCGATTTACTAATATCTAACAACTCCGCCAATTCTCCTAAAGACAAATAAGGTTTTTTCAATCGCATCTCTGCTGCCTCTTTTATCTTAGGAGAAAGTTCGGTAAGATCCATGTATTTCATAATAAGTTGCACCTGCTGAAATTGTCGTAATGCAGCATCTACAGACTTTTGCAAATTGGCAGTTTCACAATTTACCTGTCGATTGACTCGATTTCTCATATCTTTCATTACTCGTACATTTTCAAACTCCATATAGCAATGTGCAGAACCGATAAGTTGTAAAAATCGGCCCACTTCATCCCCATCTTTTAAATAAATAATATAATCATTTTTTCGCTCTGTTAATTTGGGATGTAAAGAAAGCTCTTTCATTACCTTTGATATTTCTTCTGCAAAAATAGATGACTTAGTAACTAATTCTAAATGATAATCACTTTGTGGACGACTAACTGTCCCACCACCTAAAAAAGCTCCTGCCAAATAGGCTTTCTTCTCTTCTTGTGTTTTTAAATTATTATAGTCATTAATCTTTCCCAATGACCAAATATCCATTTTCTCTAAGAAGTGATTCCCTCCTTCAAAAGGTAATACAGTCAATGTATATACATTCTTTTTTCGAAGTCTGCGGCCTTGTCTCACCAAAATTGCCGGTTCTAAATTAAAATCTTTTTTTAATGAAATAAGAACACGACGTGCTACAGCGTTACTACTCGTTGAAAAATCCAGCCCCCATTTCCCTTCTGTACCGGTAATCACCGTTCCACTCATACGCAAAAGAGCAAGAAGCTCAGCTGTCCTACACGCCGTATTTTCTCTTGGCAAACGGGCCAACTCATTTTTAACTTCTTCTGTAAATGACATGGTCAGTTTCCTTTCAAATAAGCTTTTAAGCTATCAGTACTAATTGATGCATGTAAAAGATTTCTTATAGAAATTAATTCATTCGCAAGTACATCCGAGTCATGTATGGCTCCTGCAGTTTCTCCTAATAAATCTGCAGTAATAAGAATAGCTCCTAACTGCTCCACTTTTTCTTCATCGATTTTAACAGGTGTAGATCCTGCTGCAACATATTTGCTTAATGTATCAACATTTACTTCTTGTTTATTAGCCAAAACATAACCAATAACCCCTTTTCCAACTACCTGCATCAATGCCTCTAAATGTTGTCCTACTGTATATCCTACAGTTTCTCCCGGTTGTGTCATCACATTACAAATATAAATACAAGGTGCTTCACTCTTTTTTATAGCCTCTAACAATTCCGGTACAAGCAAATTAGGCATAATCGAGGTATATAAACTTCCAGGCCCCAATACAATTAAATCCGCATTATGAATAGCTTCAACAGCATCTATTACCGCTTTTGGTTTTTCAGGAATTGTTGATAACTTCACGATATTTGCAGGATATGCTGATATTTCAGATTCTCCTTCAATAAGTTTTCCATCATCCATTTTTCCAACCAGGCGAACTTCTTCTGTTGTAGAAGGAATTACTTTCCCTCTAACTTTCAATACTTTACTAGCCGCTTCCAATGCATTCTCAGGAGTGCCAAACTCCTTAATTAAGGCTGCCAGAAATAGATTTCCCAGACTATGCCCCGCCAATTCTCCCCTACCTTCAAATCTATATTGGAATAGTTGCTCCAATACAGACTCTTTGTCCGCCATGGCAACTAAACAATTTCTTAAATCACCAGGTGCAATAATATCCATTTCTTCACGTAATCGTCCTGAAGAACCTCCATCATCAGCCACTGTAACAATAGCTGCCAAATTAGAAGTTTTTTTCTTTAATCCACGAAGTAACATGGATAATCCATGACCTCCGCCAATAGCCGCAATATGAGGGCCTTTAGATAATTCAATACGTCCTAACACTTGCCTAGATACTTGATTTTGTTCTTCCGGTGCAATCAATATAATAAACCGTTTAATTAATTTTCGTATCCCCACCAACATAAAAACAATTCCGAAAATAGATAATATAGAGCCATACGCAGCAAGCATAGTATAACTATAAGCACCGGTCAGCTGATAGGCTAATACAAATAACTCTTCTTCTAATGCACCAAAAATTTGATAATTAAACATAATAGTGGTACCAAATACCACCAATAATAAGCCTATGGAAAATAAAATCATCCAACGCTTAATTTTTAAACCAGGATATAACCATTGTATTAAAAATTTCATACTATTTCCCATCTGCATCATGTTTTACTAAATTACGATGCAAATCTCTATGTTGTAAATTAACATGAATAATTTGTTTTACTAAATGAGCATTCAATTTTTCTGTCACAAAAACGGAACGATGCATCCCTCCGGTACAACCAATAGCAATTGTAAGTTGTTTTTTCCCCGCATGCTGAAATTCGTCAACTATAAAATCAATGAATTTATATAAATGTTGTAAAAATTGCTGTGTAACCGGTTCTTTTTCAATGTATTCAGCTACTTCCTTAACCCTCCCGGTTGAGTATTTATACTCTTCTATATAAAAAGGATTAATTAAAAACCGAACATCCAATACCATATCTGCATCAATAGGAACCCCATATTTAAACCCAAAAGAAAATATGGTCACTCCCATCTGCTCTCCATTTTTATGAATACTAAATCTACTATGCAATACTCCTTTTAAATCCTTAGGTTTCATATCTGTAGTGTCAATAATCATATCAGCCTGTGTGCGAATACCTCCTAATATTTTACGTTCCGCTTCTATTCCATCTTGAATACGATTGCCATGAGATAACGGATGAGTCTTTCTTGTTTCCATATAACGTCGAACCAATACTTCATCTGATGCCTCTAAAAATACAAGTTCATAAGGAATTTCCCTTTGCTTTAATTCTTTAAGTGTTTGAGGAAGTGCTTCAAAAAAAGCTCCTCCTCTTGTATCCGTCCCAATAGCTATATATTGAACTTTAGATGTACTTTTCCAACATAAGTCTGCAAATTTTGAAATTAAAATGGCAGGAAGATTATCAACACAATAATACCCCATATCTTCTAAATGCTGCATAAGTGTAGTTTTCCCTGCTCCACTCATACCCGTCACAATAATTAAACGAAATGTATTCATTATAATCCTCCTTTCATCTCTTTATTTTTTCAAAATATATTTTTCCAAGGCTTTTGCCACACCATCATCATTATTAGAATCTGTAATAAATTGTGCAACTTTCTTAACAGATTCTGTCGCATTTTTTACAGCAAAAGACCATGGTGTGAGTTCTAACATAGATATATCATTTCCTGCATTCCCAAATACCATCATCTGATCCGGAGAAATATCCCACTGAAGACAAAGTGCTTCTAATGCATAACCTTTAGATGCATCTTTACTATTAAGCTCAAAAAAACATTCACTAGAACGAACATAACCTGCTCGATTGCCAAATTTCTCAATCATTACATGCGATACTTGCTCCATCACTTTAGCATCTTGCTCAAAAACTAAAATCTTGATAGGAGCTTCTGTAGGATTCCAAAAATCATCTCCTATAACTTTTGCTTTAACTCTACAATTTTTTTCATAAGTAAAAGTTCTCTCATCTCGAAAAGGTACGTATAGTTCATCTCTCGCATAGAATTGCATATACCAACCATGCTTACGCCCTTCTCTTAAAATATCCTTAGCCAATGCAAGATCTAAAGGTAAATAATTAATAATTGTTCCACTTTGACACATTGCGGTCATAGATCCGGTATAAACTACCATCGGCACATCCCCAAGTCCAAGTTCTATACCCCACGGACGTGCTGCCTGAAACATTCTTCCTGTTGCAATAACAACACGAATTCCAAGCTCTTGTACTTTATTCAAAACTGATTTCGTATAGGATGAAACGGAAATATCATCTCTAAGAAGAGTTTCATCTAAATCAATAGCAATCATCTTAATATCTTGATTCAAAAAAACGCCTCCTATTCATACCATTTTATTATAAAGAAATATATTTTATTATAACATGGTCCAAATAAAAATCTGCATAATGTAACAACAAAGGATATAAGCGTTAAGACTATACCCGATCGCACAATATGTTATAATATAATAGTTATTATATATTATAAGAAAGTGAGTGAATACATTATGAAAAAACTTTTAATTATATGCGGATTAACTGCTGTCATATCGGCAGCAAGCAACTTGCCGGTATCTGCAGAAATGTTCTGGAAATATAACGATACAATAACTATTGATATGGGGCTCTCCCGTTTCAAAAAAAATTCAGAAGGGCATGAAATATTAGAATTTGTTGGAATTGAAAAACTTCCTGAAGATGGAACCTGTACATATACATACATATATGATAGAACTGCGGGCACCATTCAAGTAAAAGAATTGGAAAAAAAGACAAAAAAACTCCACTATACAAGTAACTTCACACCTGAATCCATTGACTCTTCCAACCCGGTTATACAAGCTCGTGCCGCTATGGCAGAAGCTGTTTATCAACGAAAAGTTGCTAAAAATCATAAAAAATAATGAGAAAAACTACATTTGAAGATATTTCCAAAGATCTTCTTCACTTTATTACCAAGAGTCCATCTCCTTATCATGTAGTAAAAAACATGAAATCTGCTTTGGTGTATTCCAACTATATAGAACTTAGAGAAGAAGATGAATGGAATATAGAAAAAGGTGGTCATTATGTAGTGACCCGAAATGGTTCAGCGCTAATTTCTTTTACAGTTCCTGATGAAGAAATTTACTCATTTCGTATTGTTGCAGCACATAATGACTCTCCAACCTTTCAAATTAAAGAAAATCCGGAATTACAAGATAATACCTATATCCGCTTAAACGTAGAAGGATATGGAGGTATGATTATGAATTCTTGGATAGACCGACCTTTATCTGTAGCCGGACGCATTTATATCAATAAAGAGGGGACTATTACGCCTGAAATGATTGCCATAGATGGAACAACATTAATTATTCCATCCGTAGCAATTCATATGAATAGAGAAATAAATAAAGGTTATACATGGAATATACAAAAAGATCTTCTTCCTTTATATGGCACCGCTGAAACCAAGATTTCATTCATGCAAATGATTGCTGCTGCCGCCAATGTAACAACTGATTCTATTTTAGGTCATGATTTATTTCTTTATAGTCGTGTCCCAGGTACTATCTGGGGCATAGAAAAAGAATTCATATCTTCCCCTCGCCTAGATGACCTACAATGTGCATTCGCAGCATTCCGTGGTTATGCATTAGCAAAAAAACAAAATCATATTTGTATATATGTATTGTTTAATCACGAAGAAGTAGGAAGTGGGACAAACGAAGGAGCCGGCTCGACTTTATTATTGAACACAGTCCTTCGAATAGGACAATCTTTAGGATATTCATTTGATAAAACAATGGCGATGATAGCACGTAGTTGGATGGTTTCTGCTGATAACGCACATGCAGTACATCCAAATCATCCGGAATATGCCGATTTTAATAACCGACCTACCTTAAATAAAGGGATCGTAATAAAACATAATGCTTCTCGCCATTATGCAACTGATGGATACAGTGCCGCACGTTTTCGTGCTTTATGCGACAATCATAATATTCCAACACAAACATTTACAAACCGCTCCGATATATCGGGAGGATCTACATTAGGTCATATTTCTAACACGAAACTTTCTATTCCTACAGTAGATATTGGACTGCCACAACTATCTATGCACTCCTCTTACGAAACTGCCGGTATAAAAGACACTTCATATTTAATTGATTCAATGATTGCATTCTTTGATGAACCAAAATAAAAAATAGCAGATTTTACATCTGCTATTTTTTATTTTGGTTACTTACTATAAATTACTACTCTTTTATAAATTAGCTATACCGAAACTTTATGTTTACATACCCGAATTTATGTGTTACAATATGAAAAATAATAATTAATCTCAAATTTTCTATTATTGAAAAATTTGAGATTATTTAAATGTTATAAAGGAGATACTCCATGTTTAAAAAAATATCTTTATGGTTTTATATAGCCCTTGCGGTTATCGGTGCATTTTCTTTTGCAACAGCAGGATGTGGAAATAGCCCAACTTCCAACACCAATGATTCAGGTAAACTAAAAATAGTAGCTACAACTACCATGCTTACTGATTTAGCACAACAAATCGGTGGCGATAAAGTTGAAGTATCCGGACTTATGAAAGCCGGTGTAGACCCACATCTTTACCAAGCAAGTGCCGGTGATGTAGATGCCATGAACAAGGCAGATGTTGTAGTTTATAACGGTGTACATTTAGAAGGTAAGATGAGTGCCATTTTTGATAATCTCAGTAAACAAAACAAACCAATGATTCGTGTCAGTGACGGCATTGATGAGTCTACTTTACTCGATTTCGAAGAAGATGGTGAAATGACTAAAGACCCACACATCTGGTTCTCCGTTAATAACTGGAAAGCTGCAGCTAATGAAGTAGCTAAGGGATTTGCTTCCAAAGACCCGGAAAACAAAGAGTACTATGAATCCAACTTAAAAGCTTATTTAGTAAAATTAGATGAACTTGACAAAAAAATAAAAGAAGAAGTCAACGCTGTTGCACCTCAATCTAGAGTTCTTGTTACTGCACATGATGCATTCGCTTATTTTGCAAGAGATTATGGATTTGAAGTAAAAGGAATTCAAGGTATCAGCACTGCTAGTGAAGCAGGTACTTCTGATATCAGTAACTTAGCTGCTTTCATTGCAGATAATAAAATAAAAGCAATTTTTGTAGAATCTTCTGTTCCTCATAAAACCATTGAATCCTTACAAGCTGCTGTAAAAGCACACGGATTTGATGTTTCTATCGGCGGTGAACTTTATTCTGACTCTTTAGGTGATGCCGATACTAACGAAGGTACCTACATCGGTATGTATGAACATAATATCAAGACAATTACAGGTGCTTTAAAATAAGCATAATCTTTAAGACATTGTTCGTATATACATATAAAAAGCATAGGATGCTGAGATTATGCAAAACTCAGTTTCTATGCTTTTTACAACTCTATTTTACTAAACAATAAATCCATTTATTTTATAAAGCCAAGAGGTATATCGTGGAAAATCATGTTATTGAATTAGAAGATATCACTGCCGCATATGATGAACAACCTGTATTATGGGATCTTGACCTTAATATAAAAAAAGGGTCTCTTCTGGGAATTATAGGTCCTAATGGCGCAGGAAAATCAACCCTTTTAAAAATTATTTTAAATTTATTATCCCCTATTTCAGGAAGAATTCGTTTTTCTATTGACGGAGAAACTTCCCCTAAAAAAGCAAGAAAAAAAATAGCTTATGTACCACAAAACGGTTCTGTTAATTGGGATTTCCCTGCAACGGTTTCAGATATTGTTCTGATGGGGCGTTATGGTCACATTGGATGGTGTAAGCGTCCAACAAGAGCAGATAAACTTATTGCAAAAGAAATGCTTAGTCGTGTAGGTATGGATGAATATGAGCATAGACAAATTAATGAACTTTCCGGTGGACAACAACAAAGGGTTTTTCTTGCTAGAGCACTTGCTCAACAAGCTTCTGTATATCTTTTAGATGAACCTTTTAAAGGTGTAGATGTCCAAACAGAAAAAATTATAGTTGACATTTTAAAAGACATGCAAACTCATAATCAAACAATTGTAGTTGTACACCATGCATTACAAACAGTCCCACTTTACTTTGATCAAGTAGCAATGATTAACAGACAATTAATTGCCGCCGGACCGGTAGAAAAAACTTTTACCCCGGAGAACATTGATAAAACATTTTCTCCCTTACAAAAGGAGCATATGACAGATGGAAATAATACACTTATTTAATTTAGCACTCTGGAGTGATTATACATTTCAAATTGTTTTAGCAGGAACTACTATACTAGGCATTCTTTGTGGTATTCTAGGATCATTTATTGTACTTCGCCGTGAAGCACTTTTAGGGGATGGTATAGCACATTCTGCATATCCCGGAATTATGTTGGCGTTTATGTTTATGGGTGTAAAAACATTGGATGGACTTCTTTTAGGTGCTTTTTTCTCTGCATTAATCGCACTAAGTATTATCCTTCTTGCTAAACAATATACAAAACTTCCTTTTGATGGAATACTTGCTGCCATACTATCCTCATTTTTTGGAGCGGGGTTAGTACTTGCTGCTATTATTCAACATTCCGGAAATGCTAACCAATCAGGACTTAATCAATTCATATTTGGACAAGCCTCAACTATTTTATACAGAGATGTAATTTTAACTGCGGGTCTATCATTATTAATATTAATAGTTGTTTGTGTGTTTTGGAAAGAATTAAAGCTAATGGCATTTGACCCGGATTATGCACGTTCATTAGGTTTTCCAGGTGGAAAATTAAATATTTTATTATCATTTTTAACGATGACTACTGTTCTACTCTCTATACAAGCAGTAGGTATTATCTTAATGAGTGCTATGTTAATTGCACCATCCATCGCAGCAAGACAGTGGACCAGACGATTAGAACCAATGGTTATTTTATCAGCCTTTATCGGTGCACTTTCTTCAGCACTGGGAACCATTGCAAGCTCTACTATTTCCAAAATGCCGACCGGACCGGCAATTGTAGTTATTGCTTCCATTTTTGCTATCTTTAGTATTCTTTTGGCACCTAAACGCGGTATCATCAGTCAATACTTCCATCGCAAAAAAATATCTAAAGAGATTTTAAAAGGAGGCTCCTAATGAATTCCTTTGCTGAAATTCTGATTATTGCGCTGTTTACATCTACAGCCTGTGCTCTTCCGGGAAATTTCTTAGCACTAAGAAAAATGTCTATGCTTACAGATGCAATTAGTCATACAGTTCTCTTAGGCATCATTACCGCCTTTCTTATCTGTGGTGACTTAAGTTCTCCATTTTTAATTATTGGAGCAACCATAATGGGAGTTTTTACCGTTTGGCTTATTGAATTACTTTATAACAGTAAGCTTGTAGCATCGGATTCTGCAATCGGTCTAATATTTCCTTTATTGTTTAGTATAGGTGTTATTCTAATTACACGATATGCAGGAAATGTTCATCTAGATACAGATTGTGTTCTTTTAGGTGAATTAGCGTTTGCTCCCTTTGACCGTTTAGTGATTAATGGCATAGATTATGGTGCCAAAGGAATCTATATAAGTGGGCTGATTCTTTTAATTGTTTCCTCACTCATTACTTTATTTTACAAAGAAATAAAACTTGCTACATTTGATCCTATACTTTGTGCAACATTGGGATTTTCTCCCCTATTAATTCATTATGGACTTATGAGTTTAGTTTCGTTAGTAGCAGTAACTTCTTTTCAATCCATAGGATCTATTTTAGTTATTGCATTTATGATCATTCCGGCTATGACAGCTGCCCTTTGGACTCGAACACTAACCTCACGTCTTATCCTTAGTTGTCTTCTTGGTGCGGCAGGATCTATCCTGGGAATACTGGGCGCTATTTATCTGGATACGTCTTTAGCCGGCATGATGGCAGCAATATTAGGTATACTTTTTATTATCTCGCTTATTATTGCCCCTTCTACCGGTCTACTCGCGTCCTTTCAACGCAAAAAAAATCAACAATTTGCATTTGGTAGAGAAACTTTATTACAGCATCTGTTATTTCACTATAATACCGATTTAATGACAAGAGAAAATGCTATAGATACACTTCCTATTCATATGAAATGGTCTAAGACTTTTACAAATAAAATTTGTGAATCTCTTATCAAAGACGGTTATGTGATAAAACAAGGAAATCTATTACTCCCTACCAAACAAGGAAAGTTGCACAATCAATTTTATAGAGAGAATTTACATAGCTAATAAAAAGAAACGCTGCAATATATTGCAGCGTTTCTTTTTATTCTACTCCAAGTTCTTGTTCTACAGCTGATACAATATCATTAATAACTCTTTCCAATAATTCCGGGGAACTTGCTTCTCCCATAACACGAATTAAAGGCTCTGTTCCGGATGCACGTACTAATATACGACCATTATTTCCTAATTCTGCTTTCGCGGCTTCTATGGTATTTTGAATAAGTTCATTATTCTCCCAACCAATTTTACTATATACTTTTACATTCTTCAGTAATTGTGGATAAGTAGTCATGAGATTACGTAATTCGGATAACTTTTTACCGCTCTCCTTTAACGTAACTAAAGTTTGTACTGCAGTAATCAATCCGTCACCGGTAGAATTATAATCAAGGAAAATAATATGTCCCGACTGTTCTCCACCAATAGAATACCCGTGTTTTTTCATTTCTTCAAGTACATATCTGTCTCCTACTTGAGTAAATGAAGTACGAATACCATAAGATTCTAATGCTTTACCAAATCCCAAATTACTCATGACAGTTCCAACAACCAGATTTTGAGACAATCGTCCTTCTTGTTTCATACGTAGTGCATTAATAATCATAAGATGGTCTCCATCAAGTAATTGTCCTTCTTCATCAACAAAAAGACAACGATCTGCATCACCATCATTAGCAATACCACATGTGGCACCCTCTTCAACCACATATTTTTGCAGTTCTTCTATATGAGTAGATCCACAATTATCATTAATATTGATACCGTTCGGTTCTTTGTGTATAGCAATTACTTCCGCACCAAGTTTTTTTAATAATCTTGGTAAATAATTACTAGCTGCACCATTCGCAGAATCAGTAACTACTTTAATTCCATGTAAATCGGTAGATGCCGTTTGCAATACATAATCAGTATATTGTTCTGCTAACTCATATACATAACGAATAACACCAACATCTTTCCCTGTAGGGCGAATAATTTCTTCACTATGCTTGAGTAATTCTTCAATTTTTTCCTCTGCAGCATCAGGAAGTTTAAAGCCGTTCGCATCAAAAAATTTAATTCCATTATCCGGAAACGGATTATGTGATGCCGAAATAACTACCCCGGCATCATATTTTCCGGTTCTAGTCAAATAAGCAACACCAGGCGTAGGAATGACTCCTACAATATCCACATTAATACCAGAAGCGCATAAACCTGCTGCTAAAGCTGCCTCTATCATGGTACCTGAAATGCGAGTATCCCTTCCTACTAAAAAACGATGTACACCTGCTATACCACTAAAATATGATCCCGCAGCTCTACCTAATTGATAAGCCAACTCAGGAAGCAATGTAGCATTGACTACTCCGCGTACACCATCCGTGCCAAACAAAGTGACCATTCTTTATCCTCCAACTATCATTTTGTATGATATCTAATTGACAGCTTACTTATTCTTCATAAAAATACTATCTTAATTATTATCGGCAATCTCAATAGTAACATCCACCGTAGCCGGCGTAACGATCCCATTATCCGGAGTTGGAATCTCTACTGTTTTTACAATACTGGTATCCATCCCCGAGAGATCTATTGCTGAAAGTTTTATTTCATGATTTTTTGAAAAAAAACTGATAGGAGCAGTTACAGTAACCATACTTGGCCGTGCAGATATTTTCTTTATAGCATGCCCTTCTGCAACAGTTCCGGTAGTAACTACTTTAATAGGAATATTTCCTGTCTTCTGCTCTTCGGTAATCTTTACAGAAACCTGTACTTGTGCAGGCATAATATCAAGTCCTGTAATAGTTTTACCATCAGCATCAACAATACCAATGTTGTCATATTCATAAAAATCCGCATTTCTACCGGTTATATTTATAGAAACTATAGCTTTTTCTGCTATGGATACTTTGCTTTGTGCCCCCGCAATCGTTACTGTATCAGGTGATACACTACCAATAGATGGTGAGAAACTGGAGCTAGGTGTGCCAAAGAAATCAGTTGTTACAGGAATACTCTTCACTGCATATGGCTCAACCGTAAGAGTAAAAGTCTGCGGGGTCATTGATACAACGGTTTCATCAGAAGCAGGAAGTACTACTTGAATAGGTATATTCGCATAATTTCCACTAGCTACTTCAGACAAATCAACATAGGCTTTAATATCATCACTTCGAGTCTTTATCATTTGACTTCTAGACATACGAACCACTACTTGGATCTCTGTAGGTACATTTATAGCTACTAAAGATCTGTCTAAATTCTTCACTTCAACAGGTACTATATAGGTGCTTTCCACTTGTGGATCTTGCTCATTCATAACATATGCCCAAAAAGCACATGCTGCAATAAGACATAATATCTTAGGAAGCCACCATTGTAATTTTGTTATATTCATTTAAGTGGACTCCATTTCTGAATTACATCACTCACACCTTTTCGATGTCCTTGCATAAGAAAACCACGAAGCCGATTTCGTAACGTTTCCGCATCTACATGACGATAAATATGTCCGCCATAAGTATAAGATATAATCCCGGTTTCTTCACTAACTACCACCACTACACAATCCGCTTGCTCAGAAATTCCAATAGCTGCACGATGTCTTGTCCCCAATTCGGAAGAAAGTGTTCTATCTCGAGTTAACGGCAATAAGCACCCTGCTGCCATAATTCTATTTTCACGAATAATAACAGCACCATCATGAAGCGGCGTATTGACAATAAAAATATTTCCCAATAACTCTTCTGAAACAAGCCCTTCTAAACGTATACCAGTATCTATATAATCATCTAATCCAACCATACGTTCAAATACAATCAATGCCCCTATTTTCTTCTCCCCCATAGCAAAAGCGGAGTCTACTACATTATCAATAATTCCTCCCCACTCCTGCTCCGTCATAATAGGAGAAGATATATAAAATTTACCACGCCCAATTTGTTCCAATGCTCTACGAAGTTCAGGCTGGAATACTACAGGAAGTGCAACTAAAATCATGGTCATCAACTTTTCCATAATCCAACTTACTGCATGTAAATGAATCCATCTAGCTAATAAAGTAAACAATCCTAAAAGAAGCAACCCTTTTAACAAAGCTGTCGCTCTAGTATTTTTCATCAATATATAGATATTATATAAAAAAAGTGTAACTACAAGGATATCTAATATATCCCAAGCTCTCATTGTCATAAACAAAGCAGTGATTTGACTAAACATAGAATTCCTCTACTTAATACCAGCATTATATATCATATGCAGTATTATTTTATCATATTATCAGGCGATTGTTAAAAAAGACAAAAGGATATATCCTTTTGTCTTTTTCTTTTCAAAATTTACATACAATAAGTTAAATATCATTATGTAAAAAGGCTAAATGTTCTTTTGTAAATTCAATCCATAAACGAGTTGCTCTGGATAAATATCTACCTTTTTTCCAAATTGCATATAAATGATGTGTCATTTTGGGTTCTGTAAGTGGACGAACTACTATATCACTATTTTCTTCATTAAATGGACATAAACGACTTGGTAAAATAGCAACGCCTAATCCACATCCTACCGTTTGAAGCATAAGTTCTCTTTGACTGGTCTCAAAAACAATCTTGGGTGTAAATCCAATTTTCTTGCAATTATTAAGAATATCATCATGAAGATTAAAATCATCCCTATATAACACAAGAGGATAATCGGCTAAAATTCTTAGTGGAATTTCTTTTTGCTCTTCTAAGGGATACCCTTTAGGCATAACTACACACATACGATCTTCTGATAAGAAAAAAGACTCAAAATTTTTATTAGGAATAGTACAAATAATTCCTACATCAATAACTCCTTCTTGCACCGAAGATTCAATAATTTTAGATCCATGCTCATAAAGTTTAATTGCAACTTGTGGATAGGCAGCTTTAAATTTTCCTAACAATTTTGCAAATACATGTGCATCGGTAATTGGCGGTAACCCAATTTCCACAGTATCCTGTTTCAGGTTAAATTCATTTTCAAAATCTGATTTAAGATGCTCAAACACAAAAAGAGCTCGTTTAGCATAATTTAAGAAAATCGTTCCAGGTGCAGTAAGTTCTACAGTCTTAGCATTACGAATAAAAAGAGTAACTCCCATTTCATCTTCCAAAGATTTAATCATACGACTAATTGCTGACTGCGAAATGTGAAGACTTCTTGCCGCTTTACTAAAACTTTTTTGCTGTGCTACTTCCATAAAATACTTTAGATGTCTATAGTCCATAGGTATCCTCTCATTGATATATTTTATTATCTAACCTGCACATAGTTATATACACTATAGTAATAACTCTTTATATTTCATTGTACTTACTGCACTTTTAACCTATAATGTAACAGGAGATAAAAATAGTTCTATTTATAAATAATAATAGATAACAAACTATTCTAATGTCCATGTATACAAAATAGATTGTATCTCATGCTATTTTATCATAGTTTTACATGGTACTCAATTTTAAAATATCTACAGATAAAAAGGAGTGTGTTCTCATTGAGGAAAACTAAGACTATGGATGGGAATACGGCAGCTGCCTATATTTCTTATGCCTTTACAGAAGTAGCTGCCATTTACCCCATCACACCATCATCTACTATGGCTGAATTAGTAGATGAATGGGCTGCTCATGGAAAGAAAAACATTTTTGGAGACACCGTACATGTCGTCGAAATGCAAGCAGAAAGTGGTGCAGCAGGAGCTTTTCATGGTGCGCTGGAAAGTGGTGCACTCACATCAACTTACACCGCTTCTCAAGGTATGCTTTTAATGTTACCTAATATGTATAAAGTAGCGGGTGAATTATTACCGGGTGTATTCCATATAGCCGCACGTGCATTGGCTAATCATGCACTTTCCATTTTCGGAGACCACCAAGACGTTATGGCGGCACGTGCTACCGGTTGCGCTATTCTAGCAGAATCCAATCCCCAAGAAGTCATGGATCTTGCAGGCATTGCACATTTAACAGCCATAAAAGGACGAGTTCCTTTTATTAATTTTTTTGATGGATTCAGAACCAGTCATGAAATTCAAAAAATTGAAGTTTTAGAGTATGAAGAATTAAAAAAATTAATTGATCAGAAAGCATTAACTGCCTTTAGAAATCGTTCTATGACTCCTAACAAACCGGTTATTCGTGGTACAGCCGAAAATCCGGATGTCTATTTTCAACATTGCGAAGCATCCAATCCATTCTATTTAGCAATCCCTGATATGGTCCAAGAGTATATGGATAAAATTTCTGCATTAACCGGGCGTAACTATCACCTCTTTGATTATTACGGTGCTCCTGATGCAGAGCGAGTTATTGTTTCCATCGGCTCCGTATCAGATGTTATAAAAGATGTTGCAGATATTTTGTGTGAAAATGGTGAAAAAGTAGGTATGTTGAATGTGCATCTCTATAGACCATTTTCAATCAAACATTTTATTGAACAACTTCCTAAAACAGTTAAAAAAATCGCCGTGTTGGATCGTACTCGTGAGCCGGGATCTATCGGTGAACCATTATACCTAGATGTACAAAGTGCTATTGCCGGTTCTGATATCGATGCTCGTGTAGTAGGCGGCAGATATGGATTAGGTTCTAAAGATGTAATCCCTGAAGATATTATGGCAGTATACAAGCATTTAGAATCAGATAGACCTAGACATAATTTTACCTTGGGTATAAAGGATGATGTAACTCATCTCTCCTTAGCACCTATTTCACTTCCCGAAAAAGATGATCAGTGTATTTCTTGTAAATTCTGGGGATTCGGTTCTGACGGAACCGTAGGTGCTAATAAGAGTGCCATCAAAATTATCGGTGATAATACGGATATGTATGCACAAGGATATTTCTCCTATGATTCCCGAAAATCAGGTGGTGTAACAATATCTCATTTACGTTTTGGCCCAAATCCTATTCGTAAACCGTATCTAATTACGCAAGCCAACTATATTGCATGTCATCGACCATCTTACATTTATAAATACAATCTTCTCCGTGGACTCAAACCCGGTGGAACATTTGTATTAAACAGCCGTTGGAAACCGGAAGACCTTGATCATGTATTACCGGCAACAATGAAGAGAAAATTAGCTGCATTGAATGCTCGTTTTTACATTGTAAATGCTTTTGATATTGCCAAAGAAATTGGTCTTGGCGGTCGTATTAACATGATTATGCAAGCTGCTTTTTTCCATCTAACCGGAATAATCCCTGATGAAAAAGCCTGTGAATTACTTTATGAATCCATAGAACATTCTTATGGACGTAAAGGTCAACATATTGTGGATATGAATAATCGTGCAGTAGATGCCGGTATGCAAAGTGTTTATGAGGTAACTATTCCACCGGAATGGAAGCATGCTACTACAGGTGGTTCTATATCGACTATTCCTCGCCCTAAATTTGTATCTGAAATTTGTGATGTAATGAACCGACAAGAAGGCGATGATTTACCTGTATCTGCATTTAAAGGTTGGGAAGACGGTACTTTCTTACCGGGTACAACTAAATATGAGCGTCCAACCACAGCTATTTCTGTACCGGAATGGATTCCTGAAAACTGTATCAGCTGTAATCAGTGTTCTGTAGTATGCCCACATGCAGCTATCCGACCGGTACTTGTTACAGAGGAAGAAGTGGCTAATGCACCGGAAGGATTTATTGTAAAAGATTTCCCCGGTCCTAAAAAAGGACTTAAGTTTCGCATTGTAGTAGATCCGGAAGACTGCTATGGTTGTAACCTTTGTGCGAATGTATGTCCAGCAAAAGAAAAAGCGTTAGTCATGAAACCTATTGAAACCCAAATAGATAAACAACCTCTTTGGGATTATGCAATGTCCTTACCACAAAAGGAAAATCCATTAAAACCCAATACATTACGAGGATCCCAATTCCAACCAACATATTTTGAGTTTTCCGGTGCTTGCGCCGGTTGTGGTGAAACGCCATACATTCATTTAATTACCAACCTATTTGGTGATCGCATGATGATTGCTAATGCCACAGGATGTTCTTCTATATTTGGTGCTAGTGCTCCATCTATTCCTTACACCACCGACGATAAAGGTTGTGGTCCTGCATGGGCAAACTCTTTATTTGAAGACAATGCAGAGTTCGGATTAGGTATGTATCTTGGAGAGAAAAAACTTCGTAGCCGAGTAATTAATAAAATAGAATCTTTACTTCCTGAAGCCACCGGCGAAGTAAAAGCTGCTATGGAGAATTGGCTTGAAAATAAAGATATCGGTGCCACTACCAGACTTCATGCAGATAGACTTGAAACCGCACTGGAAGAAGAAGTAGCTCTTCACCCTGAATATAAAGACTTGCTTAAGTTAAAAGATCATTTCATTAAAAAGAGCCAATGGATATTCGGTGGAGATGGTTGGGCATATGATATTGGCTTTGGAGGACTTGATCAAGTTCTCGCATCAGGCGAAGACGTCAACATCTTGGTATTAGATACCGAAGTATACTCCAATACCGGCGGACAATCTTCTAAAGCTACTCCTGCAGCTGCGATTGCAAAATTTGCCGCATCAGGCAAGAGAACTCGTAAAAAAGATTTAGGAATGATGGCAATTTCTTATGGATACATTTATGTTGCTCAAATTGCCTTAGGTGCAGATATGAACCAAGCACTAAAAGCAATTTCTGAAGCAGAATCATATCCGGGACCATCCTTAATTATCTGTTATTGCCCATGTATTAATCATGGTCTACGTAAAGGCATGGGAAATACCATCAATGAAGAAAAATCAGCTGTAGAATGTGGATATTGGTGTACATGGCGTTATAATCCAACGCTTTTAGAAAAAGGAAAAAACCCATTCCATTTAGATAGTAGGGAACCCAAAGGAAATTTCCATGACTTCTTACTAGGAGAAGTTCGCTACTCCTCTTTGCTGAAATTATTCCCGGAACAAGCGGAAGCTTTATTCCAAAAAACAGAGAATGACGCACGTGCACGCCGTCAAAGCTATGTACGTCTACAAAAATCTTTTGACTTGGAAATTGCAGAGCGCAAAGCAAAAGAAGCAGAACTTGCATCTGTTAACTAAACAGCAAAACAAAAAGATACATTTCTATGAAATGTATCTTTTTGTTTTACGTATTTAAATGTTCCTCATTCCAACAAGAGGTTTTAATTCCAATCTCTTTGGAGCAGAATCTATTTTCATTTATCATGTATGTATATGTAGTTTTTCGAACATAACAAAATCCAATATATAATAACGGAATATTACAGTAAACGATAATAATATTCCCTAAATCGGAGAAAGCCCAAAGATTGCTCAAATCATATCCGGCAATATTACAAAAAATACCAAAAGCTGCTACAAATACGCCTGTTCCCCGAATACAGTTAATAAATACGGGAGAGGATGAAATTCGATTAGCTGCTATTTCAGAAAAAGTAATCATCCCCACCATAGTCGTATATGCAAAAAGACAAAAACATAAAGAAACTAATCCCATAACAATTGAATCTATAACCCCCGGTACCATCGCATGAATTGATAAGAGAAACTTAGGATAGGTTCCCGATTGCTGCCATACAGGAGTATTCCATTGTTGCCCCATAATAACAATAAATCCTGTCATCGTACAAATAATATGTGTATCTAAAAATACCCCTAATGCCGCAATAAGTCCCTGTTCACTGGGATGTCGAGCATCCGCAGCAGCAGCGGCCATAGTAATCGTTCCTTGTCCGGCTTCATTAGACATCAGACCTCTCTTAACACCCTGTACTAAAGCTGTGCCAAATGCACCTCCAAATATAGCTTCAGGTGTAAATGCCCCCGAGAATACAGATTGGAAAAAATATGGTATTCGATGTGTATTAGTTACAATAAGAAAAGCTACTGTCAATATGTAGATAATAGCCATAATCGGAACCATAGCATTAGTAGCTTTTGTTACTCGCTTAATCCCGCCAAAAGCAATAACTGCCGCCAGTATAATAACGATAGTCGAAACAATATAATAAAAACTTGATTGTACCGAAATCGAGTTCCCTATAAAAATTTCTGCTATAGCTCCCATAGAAGATACTACATTAAATCCTTGTGCGGGAAGACAAAACATGGCGTAAAGAATATAAATACAAGACAATACCACTCCGATCCATGCTTTATTTCCTAATAATTGGCGTGCATAAAAGGGAAGTCCTCCTACGTATACATCTCCACGTTTTTCTTTAAACAACTGTGATAACACACTTTCTGTATAAGCAGTCGCCATACCAAAAAAAGCAGATATCCACATCCAAAATAGAGCACCGGGACCGCCTGTCGCAATAGCTCCCGTTACACCAATAATATTACCCGGTCCCACTCTCATTGCTGAACTAAGAAAAAATGCAGTTAACGGTGATATACCGGACTGTATTTGTTTATGTTGAATTAAAAGTTTGATACCTTTTTTAAAATATTTGATTTGTATAAAACCCAAACTTAATGTGAAATAAATACCGGAACCTACCAATACAATAATTGCCAGTGAAAAATCTCCTAAAAGAGGAATTTCTCTATACCATTCAAAATTTTTAGGAAAGTCCCAGAAAAAATCAGATATGGGTGTAATAAAAGAAAGTATTGCATTCACTGCTGCCAAAAGGCTTCCCATTCTTGCCTCCTAAATAAAACGAGAGTCAAAGTTTAATTGGATAACTCTGACTCTCCATAATAATAAACTCTAAATAATTTTTACTGTTTAGCACCTACTGCGTCCATTGCTTCTCTCAATTTAGCAGCAAGCCCTGTCATTTTCTTCTTTGAAACAGAACATACCGCTAAACGAATCCCTTTCTTTAATGGAACCATAAATATATTTTCTTCCTGTAGTTTATCACAAACTGCTTGTGCACCATCTACCGGAATAGTAATAAAGAAACCGGATATGTAAGGAACAAACTTAATATTGCATTCTTGAGCTTCTTTCATAAAAATATCTGCTCGTTGCTGAATTAATTCAAAATATTGCTTACGCTCCAAATCTAATCTTTTAACTTTTTCCGCATCTTTACAAATAGAAATCATAGCTTGTTGTGGTGCACTATTACCATTTGACCAAGTAGCACGACTCGAATACTGGTTAATATCTACAAATTCTTGTGCAACTCCTTCATCAGAAGTAACCGCAATCATGGCTCCCATACGTTGTCCATAAATAGTAAAACCTTTACTCAAAGTATATGCAACAATCGTTAAAATGTTTTTTGGTAAATTACTGAAAACTTTAAAAAATCTTCTACATTCTTCTTTTTCACCACTATAATCAAGATATGCAACATCCGGTACAAATATAATATTTTTGTCAGTACCTTCTACTGATTCTCGTATAATATTCACTGCAAGTTGCCACTCTTCAATTGTTAAACAAAATCCGGTCGGATTATTAGCAATACCATTAAATAAAATAACGGTATTCTGTTGCTTACTTACTAAATATTCAACTTGTTTCTTAAAATCTACACTATCAAAATGTCCTTCTTCATTAATTAAAGAAAAAGTACGAATTTTACGAAGATTATCTTGAATAACACTATCGTATGCCCCCCAGTGCCAATCAGAAATAAGAATTTCATCTCCGATAGCACTATAGTTATGTACTGCATGATGAAGAACTCCTGTGCCGCCGGATGTAGATACAGCACGAATATACCCTTCAGGACGTGAAGAACAAAAACATTGCTCAATACATGCCTCTAAATATCCTTGATACCCTTGAATAGGAGCATAAGCAGCATATTGACGAGGTGTTAACTTTTTATACTCTTCCTGCACCACATTTAATACAACTAAATTGCCTTCTTCATCGAGAATAGATCCTACTGTAGCATTAATAACTTTATCATTTCCTAATTTATCTGCTAAAGCAACGGCTTTATTATTTGAAGCAAAAATATTGTCTTGCGCAAATTTTCCTTTTGCATGTTCTGCAGCAATACTATACATTGTAACCTCCTAAAAACAAAGGAATCATATTGATAATGTTCTATAGAGCTTCTGATATGACCATTTTACCAACCACTACTATTTTTTTCAATATAAAATTACACTTCTTCTAAAAAAAGCATAACATTAATTACAAGTAATAACAAATAAGCACTTACAACAATTTAATATATACTACTTTTTTATTACTTTAAACTCATTTTATTCTATTAAAGACACTATATTCCTACTATCCGTAAATTCTAGTATTTCCTATAATTCAATATCATTAATAAGTCTTTCTCTTTTTATACTAGGTCTCAAAAAATATTGACAAGCGTACTTCCAAAGAATATCTGAACCTTTAGAAGTGTTTTTATTTCGTTTTAATACTTGACTAATTTTTACTCGATGTTCTGTCCATGCTTTTCCCTTCGTGGCAAAATTTAACATCATAGGTTGAATGTTATCAATAGTATGAGCAAAACGTGCTTCCGCTGTCTTACCTTCTTCAAATTCAATCCATAAATTTTTTAAATATGTTGCTTGATCTTTAGGTAATTTACTATATAATTTATCAGCTGCTTTTAATTCTTTTGCATGAACTTCATCGATATCAGCATTTGAATAGGCAAAAGTATCTCCTGCATAAATTTCTACTAAATCATGAATCAATAGCATCATAATTGTTTTCAATTTATCAATAGACTCGTTCGCATGTTCTGATAAAAGAAAACACATAAGTGCCATATGCCAAGCATGTTCTGCATCATTTTCTTTTCTACTTCCGTCTGAAATATAAGTTTGTCGTTCAATACTCTTTTCTTTATCTATCTCTAAAATAAAATCAAATTGTTTTTGTAAACGTTCCATATCTATACCTCTATACATTCGCTCATAAATTAACTTATCTATACTCAGTTTACCACAATAAAATAATCTGCTCTTAAAGGTGCAATATAAAAGTATATAGACAATAAAAAAGAACACTCTATTGAGTGTTCTTTTTTAATCAGCAGCTTCCTATCCTCCCGGGCCGCTTCCAGCCAAGTACTTTCGGCGTTTGTGAGCTTAACTTCTGTGTTCGGCATGGGTACAGGTGTATCCTCACAGCTATCGCCACTGTTTCTCTTTGAAGATATTCCTTCAAAACTATATAGAAGTACCACTGAAGTCTCTTCCAAGACTGTCTGCGCTTTGTGATTCTCTCTAAGTTAAGACCTCGATCTATTAGTACCGCATCGCTCCAAACATCACTGCTCTTCCACTTGCGGCCTATCTACCTCATAGTCTATAAGGGATCTTACTCATTTCTGATGAGAAGTCTCATCTTGGGGTGGGCTTCACGCTTAGATGCTTTCAGCGTTTATCCCTTCCGAATGTGGCTTTCCAGCCATGCCACTGGCGTGACAACTGGTACACCATTGATTCGTCCACTCCGGTCCTCTCGTACTAGGAGCAGCCCCCCTCAAACTTCTTACGCCCGCGATGGATATGAACCAAACTGTCTCACGACGTTTTGAACCCAGCTCGCGTACCACTTTAATGGGCGAACAGCCCAACCCTTGGGACCTACTCCAGCCCCAGGATGTGATGAGCCGACATCGAGGTGCCAAACCTCCCCGTCGATATGAACTCTTGGGAGAGATTAGCCTGTTATCCCCAGGGTAGCTTTTATCCGTTGAGCGATGGCCTTTCCACACAGTACCACCGGATCACTAAGCCCGACTTTCGTCTCTGCTCGACTTGTTGGTCTCGCAGTCAAGCTCCCTTCTGCCTTTGCACTCGTCGGTCGGTTTCTGTCCGACCTGAGGGAACCTTTGGGCGCCTCCGTTACTCTTTCGGAGGCGACCGCCCCAGTCAAACTGCCTACCTGAGATTGTCCGCAGGGTCGTTACTCCTGGCGTTAGAATCCCAGAACTAGAAGGGTGGTATCCCAACATCGACTCCATACATACCTAAGTACATACTTCTTTGTCTCCCACCTATCCTGTGCATCTACTTCCGAGATTCCATCTCAAGCTGCAGTAAAGCTCCATGGGGTCTTTCTGTCCAGTCGCGGGTAACCTGCATCTTCACAGGTATTTCAATTTCACCGGGCCCCTCGTTGAGACAGTGCCCAAATCATTACGCCTTTCATGCGGGTCGGAACTTACCCGACAAGGAATTTCGCTACCTTAGGACCGTTATAGTTACGGCCGCCGTTCACTGGGGCTTCAGTTCAAAGCTTCGCCTTAGCTGACCTCTCTCCTTAACCTTCCAGCACCGGGCAGGCGTCAGCACCTATACTTCAGCTTTCGCTTTCGCAGGCACCTGTGTTTTTGGTAAACAGTTGCTTGGGCCTCTTTTCTGCCACCCTTCTCGGTTCCAAGTGCTTGACTCTTCGCCTACCAAGGGCCATCCTTCTTCCGAAGTTACGGATGCAATTTGCCGAGTTCCTTAACGAGGGTTTTCCCGCGCACCTTAGGATTCTCTCCCCGCCTACCTGTGTCGGTTTACGGTACGGGCGGACGAGTCCTCGCTAGAAGCTTTTCTTGGCAGCATGGGATTCACAAGTTCATTAAAGTCTCCTTTAACTCCCCTTCATGTCTCACCCTTCTCGTATGACGGTTTTTCCTATCATACAGGCTACGCACTTAGACATGCTCTTCCACTCGCATGCTTGTGTGCCCTTCTGCGTCACTCCTTCACTCAATCAGACTCTTCCGGTACAGGAATTTCAACCTGTTGTCCATCGCCTATGCTTCTTGCCTCGGCTTAGGTCCCGACTTACCCTGAGACGACGATCGTTGCTCAGGAACCCTCGGGCTTTCGGTGGAAAGGATTCTCACCTTTCTTTTCGATACTCATACCAGCATTCTCACTTCTTATCAGTCCACGACTCCTTCCGGTATCGCTTCTCCCCAATAAGAACGCTCCCCTACCCAGACGGCTTGCGTCTGCCATAGCTTCGGTTCCGTGCTTGAGCCCCGGACATCTTCGGCGCAGCGTCTCTCGACCAGTGGGCTATTACGCACTCTTTAAATGATGGCTGCTTCTAAGCCAACATCCTGGTTGTTTATGAAACGCCACATCCTTCGCCACTTAGCACGGCATTTGGGACCTTAGCTGATGATCTGGGCTGTTTCCCTCTTGACCACGGCCCTTATAAGTCGTAGTCTGACTCCCAAGTTTGATTACAGCCATTCGGAGTTTGACTGGGTTTGGTAACCGGGTAGGTCCCGCTCCTGATCAGTGCTCTACCGCCTGTAATCACCACTTGAGGCTAGCCCTAAAGCTATTTCGGGGAGAACCAGCTATCTCCACGTTCGATTGGAATTTCACCCCTACCCACACCTCATCCTAACCTTTTTCAACAGATATAGGTTCGGTCCTCCACACATTTTTACCTGTGCTTCAACCTGGACATGGGTAGATCACTGTGGTTTCGGGTCTACGCTTTCCGACTTCTCGCCCTATTAAGACTCGCTTTCGCTTCGGCTCCACATTTCCTGCTTAACCTTGCCGGCCCTCGTAACTCGCTGGTTCATTCTTCAATAGGCACGCCATCGACCTGTTTTATATACGGTCTCTGACTGTTTGTAAACATACGGTTTCAGGTTCTATTTCATTCCCCTCCCGGGGTGCTTTTCACCTTT
Organism: Dialister pneumosintes; assembly: GCF_001717505.1. Lineage (NCBI taxonomy): Bacteria > Bacillati > Bacillota > Negativicutes > Veillonellales > Veillonellaceae > Dialister > Dialister pneumosintes. The sequence goes on along the minus strand of NZ_CP017037.1, from coordinate 121,174 downwards.
CCCTCATGGTACTATGCGCTATCGGTCGATATCTGTGTTTTGCCTTGGAGGGTGGTCCCCCCTGCTTCATACGGGATTTCTCGTGTCCCGCACTACTCTGGATTCCGTCCTTAGAGTTCTTGTTTTCGCCTACCAGGCTCTCACTGTCTTCGGCTCTCTTTCCCAAGAGATTTGGCTAACTTTTCCTCCAATTTTGTCGGTCCTCAACCCCGATTAAGTTTCCTTATTCGGTTTAGGCTTCTTCCCCGTTCGCTCGCCGCTACTTGGGGTATCTCGTTTGATTTCTTCTCCTCCGGTTACTTAGATGTTTCAGTTCACCGAGTTCCCTCCTCATACCGGTCGGTATGGGTGACGGTGCATTACCACCGCCGGATTTCTCCATTCGGATATCTACGGTTCAACGGCTATTTGCGCCTACCCGTAGCTTTTCGCAGCTTGTCGCGTCCTTCTTCGGCAGATATCGCCAAGGCATCCACCGTATGCCCTTAGTATCTTAACTTACATACTTCACACCTTGACCTTCTTGCTTTTGAGTTTCCTTCAGTGCGCAAGATTGATTTTCTATGAAATCTTTCTTACGTCTTTTACTTCTATATAGTTTTCAAAGAACATCTTCTTTTCCTTTTTTAAGAGAACTTTTGGTTCTCTCAAAACTGAACAGTATAACTCTCTTCCGATGTCCGACCTACAGTCTTTATATTTCTATAAAGCTGTCTCCTTAGAAAGGAGGTGATCCAGCCGCACCTTCCGATACGGCTACCTTGTTACGACTTCACTCCAATCATCAGCTCCACCTTAGACGGCTGGTCCCTTGCGGTTACCTCACCGGCTTCGGGTGTCTCTAACTCTCATAGTGTGACGGGCGGTGTGTACAAGGCCCGGGAACGTATTCACCGCGGTATGCTGACCCGCGATTACTAGCGATTCCTACTTCATGCAGGCGAGTTGCAGCCTGCAATCTGAACTGGGGGTGCGTTTATGAGGTCCGCTCCATCTCGCGATTTCGCTTCTCTTTGTTGGCACCCATTGTAGTACGTGTGTAGCCCAAGCCATAAGGGGCATGATGACTTGACGTCATCCCCGCCTTCCTCCGCGTTGTCCGCGGCGGTCTCTCCTGAGTCCCCACCTTTACGTGCTGGTAACAGGAAATAGGGGTTGCGCTCGTTGCGGGACTTAACCCAACATCTCACGACACGAGCTGACGACAGCCGTGCACCACCTGTTTTCTCGTCTTCCGAAGAAGAACTCCATATTTCTATGGATTGCGATCAATGTCAAGGCTTGGTAAGGTTCTTCGCGTTGCGTCGAATTAAACCACATACTCCACCGCTTGTGCGGGCCCCCGTCAATTCCTTTGAGTTTTAATCTTGCGATCGTACTTCCCAGGCGGGATACTTATTGCGTTAACTCCGGCACAGGAGGGGTCGATACCTCCTACACCTAGTATCCATCGTTTACGGCGTGGACTACCAGGGTATCTAATCCTGTTTGCTCCCCACGCTTTCGCGCCTCAGCGTCAGTTTTCGTCTAGAAAGTCGCCTTCGCCACCGGTGTTCTTCCTAATCTCTACGCATTTCACCGCTACACTAGGAATTCCACTTTCCTCTCCGATACTCCAGCTTCCCAGTTTCCATCCCCTCATGGGGTTGAGCCCCACGCTTTTAAGATGGACTTAAGAAACCGCCTGCGCGCGCTTTACGCCCAATAATTCCGGACAACGCTTGCCACCTACGTATTACCGCGGCTGCTGGCACGTAGTTAGCCGTGGCTTGCTTTTTCGGTACCGTCAATGTCTATGATTATTCACCACAAACCCTTTCGTCCCGAATCACAGAACTTTACAATCCGAAGACCTTCTTCGTTCACGCGGCGTTGCTCCGTCAGACTTTCGTCCATTGCGGAAGATTCCCCACTGCTGCCTCCCGTAGGAGTCTGGACCGTGTCTCAGTTCCAGTGTGGCCGTTCATCCTCTCAGACCGGCTACTGATCGTCGGCTTGGTGAGCCGTTACCTCACCAACTACCTAATCAGTCGCAAACCCCTCTTAAGGCGATAGCTTTCTTGTAGAGGCCACCCTTTCTTCTATGCATCATGCGATGCTTAGAACGTATTCGGTATTAGCAGTCGTTTCCGTCTGTTATCCCCATCCTTAAGGCAGGTTGTTTACGTGTTACTCACCCGTTTGCCACTGAAATTAATAAAAGAGCAAGCTCTTTCATCTCTTTCCGTTCGACTTGCATGTGTTAAGCACGCCGCCAGCGTTCGTCCTGAGCCAGGATCAAACTCTCCATGATAGATTGTTTGTTTGGCTCGATTATTTTCTTGCCTTTTTTTCTCAAATTATTGCGGGATTATTTCCAATCCGCACATCGGCTTTTGTTTGTCATACTGTTCAGTTTTCAAAGAACCAATCGCCCGTAAGCGACTTCATTATGTTATCACTCTCTATTTTTAATGTCAAGTGACATTTTGTTTTTTTACTAAAATTATCATAATGATGTGATTTATTATACCATAAACTTTACTATTTATTCAATTTAAACTGTTAATTTTTTTAATAAATTAAAAAAGGAGATAAAAACATATCACTTTCATCTCCTTTTTAACTTATTTTTTACCTTTTTTCTTCTTCTTTTTATCCTTAGAATCTTCTTGTTCTATGGAGTCCGTTTTTTTATTCTTTTTTTCTTTTTTTAATTTATTTTTACCTTTAACCTTTTCCGCCTCTTCTATTTCTACATCTTCTAATGCTGCTTGTTGTGCCATAGCAGCCTCTTCATGTGCTTTTAAAGTATTTCCTGCTTCTGCAAATACCTGTTCATCTGTCATAGCAGGTATAATCACGGTAACCACTGTTCCCTCTCCCTCAATACTGTTAATAGAAACTGTACCATGATGACGAGATACAATATGTTTACATATTGCAAGCCCCAATCCGGTCCCACCGGTTCCTTTGCTACGACTGGACTCTACTCTATAAAAACGTTCAAATACTCGTTCTTGCTTATCTTTAGGAATTCCGATTCCTGTATCTTTAACCCAAAACAGCATTTTTCCATTTGCATTACGCTCTAAATGAACAAGAACTTCTCCGCCTGTTTGATTATATTTAACTGCGTTATCAATTAAATTCATAACCAATTCAGATAACAAAGGTTGATTTCCATGAACGTATACCGGCCCGGATTCTACCTGTATTTTAACATCTCTCCGATGTGCTTGTGATTGAATAACATCAACTACGTAAGAAACCACATCTTGCATGTTCACAGTATTCCAAGTAATCGTTGTATCGTTTTCTTCCAACTTAGATAAATGCAATATAGTATCAACCAAAGAAGTCATTCGTTTAGACTCTTCAAAAATACGATTTCCAAACATACGAAGATCTTCGATTCCACCATACATACCGCTAGCAATCATTTCAGCAAAACCACTAATAGAAGTTAAGGGCGTTTTTAATTCATGTGACACATTAGCTGAAAACTCTCTACGCATTCGTTCTGCTGCATATTGAGCAGATAAATCACGGAATACAATTAATAACCCCACTTGCCCATCAACTAAAGCAGTACGCGTAAAAATGACCTCAAATGGACTATGGAATAGAGTCATTGTATATTGCTGACTTCCGTCTTCCTGATAGGCTCTACTAATCGCACGCAGCCAATCCTCATCATGATAAATAGTAGATACTTTTCTATATCTCCTATTACCATTAAAATCAAAAATTTTCTTTATTCGATCGTTATAGTCAATAACTTCTTTATCCTTGTTTAATAAGATAATCCCGTCAGAGATTGTATTAACGACTGTATGCATAGTACTTCTATCTTCTTCTAAATCTTTTAAATAGTCATTAATTTGCTGACGCTGCTCCTTAACTTTATCAATTAAAGGAATTAACTCATTATATCCACCCGGTACAGGCAAGTCATTTTCCCCGGTCATTAACCCCCCTACCATTTCCGCTAAAGATTCCAACGGTTTCAAAATGGTGGAAGTTTGCTGCATTGCAACTAAAACACATCCCACTGCAAATACAAATACAAAAAGTACAATTTCCGGTATAAATACGGTAAATACTTCTGAGTTTAATGTTCTGGTACTTGATATACGAAGCAAAGTACCATCTTTTGCTTTATGTGTATAAAACTCCTTAGGTAAGCCCTTCCAGCTCTTATGTATAGAAAAACTTTCTCCTTCTTTAAATCCTTGCTGCACTTCCGGCTGTTCTGCATAAGGCTCTCCATTATCCCCTTCAGAATCATATAAAACTTCTCCGGTTTTATCTAACCATACAATATGAATTCCCGCCGGATTCTCTTTATAAATACCTTCCAAATAAGATATTCCCTCTTGTTTATCTTCTCTATGTAATGCTTGCGACGCTGTATAAGTTGTCATCTGCAGTTCTCGAATATGCTGTCCTTGCATTCCTTGATAATACATTACTGCCGACATGACAAATGTAATAACAACAGCTATCAGTCCCATAAAAAATAAACTACGCTGTATTTGTGTTCTCATAATTCACCTTCCTATTTATTCTTATCTCCTAAACGGTACCCAACTCCACGTACCGTTCGAATTTCTTTTCCAATTTTTCCTAATTTTTGTCGAATACTCATAATATGCATATCAATAGTACGACTTTCCAACATAACAGGAGACTCCCATACGGCTTGCATAATCTGATCTCGGGACAATATAATTCCTTTATTTAATATTAAATAACTCAACAAGTCAAATTCTTTTAATGTTAATATTACTTCTTTTTTCCCGACGTTAACGATATGTTCTTTGGGCCGCAATGTAATAGTTTTATAAGATAATATCTCAGGAATTTCTTGTTTAGATACAGAACTACGGCGCAGTACTGCTCGAATACGAGATAAAAGTTCTAAAATACTAAATGGTTTTGTAACATAATCATCAGCCCCTGCATCAAGCCCTTTAATAATATCAAACTCTCTTGTTTTTGCAGTCATCATGATAACAGGAATATGGTAAAACTCTTTATTTTCACGAACTTGTTTTAATAAAGATAATCCATCTTGTTCCGGTAGCATAATATCTAAAAGGATTAAATCAGGAACAGTGCTTTTTAAAGCAGTCCAAAAATGAGCAGACTCACTAAAACTTCTTATTTCATATCCTTGCCCATGTAAAGCATAGCCAACCAAGTCTCTAATGCTATCATCATCTTCTACGCAATATATTAACGGCATAGGAAAACTCCTTTTATATCCTACAAAAACAGTAATTACCACTATTTAGTAACGTGAATATCTATACTTTTCATTTTATCATAGAGCATTATCCAAGAATATACGATTTATGTATTGTTATAAACCTTAATAATAAAAACCGGCATAATTATACCGGTTTTTATTATATTTAAAATATAGTATCTATATATTTATTTTCTAGAATCAAAAGATATAAAGATGCTTCTATAGGTGTCATCATTTTTGTGTTGGTCACATTTTCTTGATAAGAAATTAATTTACCATGTTTATCATATATAGATTCCCCTAAAGTAAGAATATATTCTTGTTCTTTATTCTTATTAGCAACAACTTTTAATGTATGTGTAACAATATATTTACATTTTTTATCAGCTGCTTCTTGTAACGCAGTCGGTAAATCTTTAAATTCCTTTTCACTTAAAACCAATCCGGGAAAAGCTCCGTCATAATAATCAATCATAGCTTGTTTTATATACTTCTTATCTGCTTGTATAGACCCATCTATTTCTATAGTCGGGGGAAAAGCTAAAATCATAGAGGATTCAATATCGGTCTGTACCGGTACATATCCTATCATCTTTTCATAAGCTTCTCTTGTGTCATAATAATTTCTAAGAGCCGTATCTATATATAAAATCATACTATGTTTAAAATAATGCAAATCAGGCGACGGATTCCAAGTAACTTCTTTTCCAATAGGTTTATACCCCCCAATAAACTTTTGTACTACACTACTTACAGGATCCCCTTTATTTACAATGCGTTTTATATCAAGAAGTTGTTCATATTTTTTAGAAAAATTTTCATTACCTATAGCAGGTGCACCAAAAGTGATTACTTCCAAAGGAGAAGTTACCCCTTCATCTTTGGCTCTAGCTGCCAATAAAGTACTTACTGCACCACCAAGACTATGTCCTGTAAAAATAAAGTTTTGATTTTGTGCTTTTTCTTTTATCAGTTCACCAACCGTTTTATCTTCTAAAGTAGTATCCCAGATAGAAGTCGCATAACGTTTAAAACCGCGATGTACCATACTTTCTGAATCTGATTCATTCCAAGCTATTTTAGACACACTTAAATCCGCCTTTATATCTGTAAAATCACTAGTCCCTGTAACTGCAACAATAGTAAGTGGTTCTAAATCTGTATCCGCTGATTCTGCAATCAAAAATTTTGCATGACCGGATTCGTTACTAATTTCTGCTTTCCTCAATATCCAATTTTCTTTTTTCAGTTCTTCCCTTGCTACTTTTCCAATCAACCCATTATAAGCAGCCATGGATATCCAAGAGGACAAGTAAGCTTTACGTGCATCAGTATAATCTTGTTCTATATCTGTTGCTAAAACTCCATGAGGAAAAACTGTAGTATATAATATAACTATTACTGTAGTTAATCTTTTTACCCAATTCATCATAGTCTCCATATAACATGTAACTGCTTATATAAATTATTTATATAATAAGTATACTATATTGTATAAACATTACCTAATATTTGTTTAATAGAAAAAAGAACTGCTAAGTTAGCAGTTCTTTTTTCTATTTTTCAAGCGAGCAATTCCTTTCATTGCAATATCACTACGATATTGCATTCCTTCCCAATAAATTTTCGAAACTCCTTCATAAGCTTTTTTTCTTGATTCTTCCAATGTAGAACCACAAGCCACTACATTTAACACACGTCCACCAGATGTATAAAACCCATCATCTTTCAAAGTAGTGCCTGCATGAAAAACATGACACCCCAAATTTTCTGCTTGCTTAATACCTTCAATTTTATCATCTTTAGAATGTGCTTCGGGATACCCGTTAGTAGCCAATACTATATCTACAGCATAACCATTTTTCCAAGTTACATCTTTTTCATTTAATGTTCCTTGTACACAACTCATCATAATATTTGCCAAATCTCCATCCAACAAAGGTAATACCGCTTCTGTTTCAGGATCTCCAAATCGGCAATTAAACTCCACTACTTTAGGACCATCTTCAGTTATCATCAAGCCTGCATAAAGACAGCCAATAAAAGGATGTCCTTCTGCCTGCATAGCATCAACTACAGGTTTAAGAATCTGTTGATAAATAGTTTCAGATAGTGCATCTGTAATAATAGGAGCAGGTGCATAAGCACCCATCCCTCCTGTATTAGCGCCGGTATCATTGTTACCAATACGTTTATGATCCTGAGATGAAAGCATAGGAACTACATTTTTTCCATCACAGAAAGCAAGTATAGAAGCTTCTTCACCCGACATAAATTCTTCAATTACAATTTGCTTACCTGCCCCATTAAAAGCTAATCCCGCCATCATATTATGAATAGCATCCACTGCTGCTTCTTCATTTTGTGCTATAATAACACCCTTACCTGCTGCTAGCCCATCCGCCTTAATAACCAATGGATAATTTTGCTCTTTTACATATTGAATTGCATCCTTTTCATCAGTAAATGCTTCATACCCTGCTGTAGGAATATGATATTTTTTCATAAAATTTTTTGCAAATGTTTTAGATCCTTCAATACGTGCTGCCTTAGCAGAAGGTCCAAAGAAAGGCAATCCTGCTTCTGCAAACTTATCAGCCAATCCGTCAACTAATACCGTTTCCGGTCCTGCTACAGTTAAATCAATATTCAATTCTTTTGCAAGTTCTACATAATCCATATCATTTTGTGCAGGAATAACTGATGCCACATCAGTCATTGCTAAGCTTCCGGGAGAAACGTAGACTTCTTCAACACCGGCACTTTCTGATAACTTCCATGCCAATGCATGTTCACGTCCACCAGCCCCAATTACAAGTATCTTCATAAACTCCCCCTTTTAACAATGACGGAAATGTCTATGTCCGGTAAAGACCATGGTAATATTATATTTATTTGCCATATCTATAGATTCTTGATCCCGGATAGACCCACCCGGTTGGATTACACAAGTAACTCCAGCTTTTCCTGCCGCTTCAATGGTATCTCCAAAAGGAAAAAAAGCATCCGATGCAAGAGCTGCACCTTTTGATTTTTCACCAGCTTCTTGAATAGCAATTGCAGCAGCACCTACACGATTCATTTGTCCTGCACCTATTCCATAAGTAACATCGGTTCCGGCCAATACAATGGCATTCGATTTTACATGCTTAACTATTTTCCATGCAAATTCCATAGCTTTCCACTCTTCTTCTGTGGGTACACGTTCTGTTACTACTTGACAATCTTCTCTTGTTTCCGAACTATCATCAGCAGTCTGTACTAATAATCCCCCGGATACTTTGCGAAGTTGTAACTCTTCTGTTGTTGTTTCCGGTATTTCTATTAAACGAATGTTTTTCTTCGTTCCAAGAATTTCTAAAGCATCTTTTGAAATAGTAGGTGCCATAACTACTTCAAAAAATATAGGTTTCATAGCTTCTGCCGTTTCAGCATCCAATTCTCTGTTAAATGCTACAATACCACCAAAAGCAGATTTATCATCTGCTGCAAAAGCACGTTCAAATGCTTCTAATACTGTATTTCCTAATGCAGTCCCACATGGGTTTGTATGTTTTACGATTACACAAGAAGGCCGTTCTTTCCATTCATGTGCTAAATTCCATGCTGCTTCCATATCTACAATATTATTATAAGAAAGTTCTTTCCCATGTAATTGTTTTGCAAATGCAATACCACCTTGTGCTGCAGTATCTCTATAAAAAGCCGCTTTCTGATGTGGATTTTCACCATATCGCAAATCTTGTATTTTAGTAAATGACTTACTATAAACGACAGGCATAGAAGCTTTTTCTGTTACTTGTTTTGTCAAATATTCAGCAATAGCACAGTCATATAGTCCTGTATGCAAAAAAGCTTTTTGTGATAATGCCAATCGAAAATCTTCCGTTAATGTATTTGAGTTAACTTTTTCTAAAACTTCAGAATATTGCATAGGGTCTACTACAATAGCAACATATTTATAATTTTTAGCAGCAGCTCTTACCATAGAAGGGCCGCCAATATCAATATTTTCGATAGCTTCTTCTCTGGTTACATCAGGTTTAGCAATAGTTTCTCGGAAAGGATATAAATTTACTACTACTAAATCAATCCCTGTAATGCCATGTGCTTTCATAGCTCCTACATGTTCAGGATTATCACGAATTGCCAAAATCCCTCCATGTACTTTCGGATGTAAAGTTTTTACTCTTCCATCCATCATTTCCGGAAAACCGGTAATTTCAGAAACAGATATTACCGGAATACCTGCTGCCTTTAATTGTTGCATAGTTCCGCCTGTTGAAATAAGTTCTACCCCAAGTTCATGCAACCCTTGTGCAAACTCAACAATACCTGTCTTATCAGAAACGCTCAATAATGCTCGTTTTATTTCCATTGATTAATTTTCCTCCCCATGTATCCCTAGAACACGATTACCACTAACAGTAAGTTTATCTGCGCAAAATGCAGCAACAGCTGCCACATAAGTCGGATGTTCTTTTTCTAGAATACGACTTGATAAAGTTTCTTCGGTATCATGGTCATATACCGGCACTACAGTTTGTGTAATGATAGGTCCATCATCCAATCCTGTTCCTACAAAATGAACTGTACATCCTGCTACTTTTACTCCAGCTTCTAAAGCCTGTCTTTGTGCATGAAGACCTCTAAAACTCGGAAGCAATGCCGGATGTATATTGATTATTTTATTAGGAAATTCGTGAATTAAATCAGCACCACAAATCCTCATATATCCTGCTAAACATATTAAATCAGGAGTATAAGATTTTGCTGCTACAACAAGTGCTTCATCAAAATCCATTTTGTTAACAAAATTTTTCTTCTCAATAATAGTTACCGGCACTTTCCACATAGAAGCTCTCTTAATGACAAATGCTTCTTTATGATCGCAAATGACTCCAACAACTACACCATTAATTTTATCTTCTATCGTAGCTTTATAAATAGCTTCTGCATTAGAGCCTCTACCGGAAGCAAATATCAAAATACGTTTTTTACTCATTAAACAAACCACCCGTCACTACTACATCTTGATTTCCTTCAGTAATAGTACCCACTTCATAAACCGGTTCATTAATAGATTCTAAGATAGATTTTATCTTTTCTGCCTCTTCTGTATTCGCAATTAAAAGCATTCCCAATCCACAGTTAAATGTTCGATACATCTCTCTTGCTTCTACTCCACCTTTTTTTGCAAGGAACGGGAATATAGGAAGCATCGGCCACTTATCCGCATCTAACACCGCACGAGTCCCTTCCGGTAAAACACGTGGAATATTGTCATAGAACCCGCCACCGGTAATATGAACTAAAGCATGTACATCATATTCACTAATAACCGGAAGTACTATCTTTGGATAAAGTCGTGTAGGTTCTAAAAGTACTTCGCCCAATGATCTATCAAAATTCTTATATACTTTATTTAAATTTAACTTTTCATCTTTAATAATACGACGAACTAAAGAATATCCATTAGAATGCACACCGGAAGAAGGAAGTCCTAAGATAACATCTCCCACTGATACCTTCTCCCCGGTAATTAAATCAGCTCGATCCACAATTCCTACCGCAAATCCTGCAACATCATAATCACCTTTACTGTAAAACCCTGCCATTTCAGCAGTTTCGCCACCTAGCAAAGCACATCCGGACTCTTTGCATGCATTAGCAACCCCTTTAACAATTTCTGCCATATGCTCCGGTTTTAATTTTCCGGTTGCAATATAATCAAGGAAAAATAGAGGTCTGGCCCCTTGTACTAATACATCATTAACACTCATAGCTACACAATCTTGTCCAATAGTATCATGAATATCCATGTCAATAGCCAAGCGTAATTTAGTTCCAACTCCATCCGTTCCGGATACTAAAACCGGATCAGCTGTTAAATCTCCCTTTAGAGAATATAATCCACCAAATCCACCTAAATCACCAATCACGCCTGATGTATAAGTAGAACGTACGGAATCTTTGATTAACTCTACTTCTCTTTCTCCTGCATCAATATCAACCCCTGCATCTGCATAAGTAAGTCCTTTTTTCTTCTTATTCATGAGCAACCTCCTCCGATATCATACTCTTTATTACTCTTTTTTCTGCCCTTCTGTATCTAATACTTCCGGATAATCTCCATTAAAACATGCCATGCACATATCTTTTTTAGGTATACAGGAAATAGCTCTTGCTAGACCTTCTTCTGACAAATATTGTAATCTATCCGCCCCAATAAATTTTCTAATCTCTTCCAACGTGTGTGTAGCGCCAATTAACTGTTTCCTCTCTGCTGTATCTATACCGAAATAACAAGGATAACATACCGGTGGAGAACTAATCAGTAAATTTACTTCTTTAGCTCCTGCTTTTTTTAATAATCGGACAATAATTCCACTTGTAGTACCACGAACAATCGAATCATCAATCAGTACAATTCGTTTTCCTTCCACATTACAGCGAATAGGATTCAGTTTCATTCGTACGGCTATTTCTCTATTTTTTTGACCGGGCTTAATAAAAGTACGCCCCATATATTTATTTTTGAGTAAACCGACAGAGTAAGGAATTCCGGATACTTCCGCATAACCTCTCGCTGCTACATTCCCCGAATCAGGAACACTCATAACTACATCTCCATCAAATTGTGCTTCTTTCCACAGCTGCCTTCCCATTTCAAGACGTGCTTCATAAACACTTTGTCCGTTAATAATAGAATCAGGTCGTGCAAAATATATATATTCAAAAGAACACATTCCTAATCGTGCCGGACGATAAGCCTCAAACCATTCACTATGTAATCCCTCTTCATCAATAGTTACAATTTCTCCCGGCTGCACATCTCTATAATATTGAGCATCGATAAGATCTAGTGCAGCGGTTTCAGATGCTAAAACCCAGCCTTTTTCAGTCTGTCCAATAACTAAGGGACGATATCCCAATGGATCACGAACACCATAGAGTGAATGATTAGTGCATACGACTAAAGCATATGCTCCACGGATCTCGCTCATCACTTCTTTAATTTGATCTTCAATTCGTCTTTCTTTAGAGCGAGCCAGAAGTTTAATAATAACCTCTGTATCCATAGTAGTTTGAAAAGTAGCTCCACCTTGTAACAAACGTGTTTTCAATGAAATAGTGTTTGTTAAATTTCCATTATGTGCTATGGCAACAGATCCATTAATACCTTCTGCTTGTAATGGTTGAATATTACTGGAAACAGAGGAACCCGTAGTACTATAACGTACATGACCTATCCCAATAAATCCTTCTTTTTCCGGTATTTGTCTAAAAACTTCTGTAACCAATCCCATTCCACGAAAAGTTTCCATACTCTTTCCATCAGAAATAGTAATTCCGGCACTTTCTTGTCCTCGGTGTTGTAATGCAAACAATCCATAATAGGTTTCAAGTCCTGCTTGCCGTTCATGATCAAAAATCCCGAATACACCACATTCTTCATGAGGTCTATAATCATAAATTATATTTGTAGACTTCACTATACACTCCTGTTTTCACTCTAGGTAATTATACATACTGTATATCCTATATATTAAAATTGTTCTCCAGTTAATAATTCATATGCTTCTTTATATTTACCAATGGTCTTTTCAATAATTTCTTTTGGAAGCGCATCTGTCGGATTTTCTTTCAAATAATCTCGCACAAATTGTTTATCATAAGACGGTTGACCTCTACCAACTTCATAACCTTTTAGTGGCCAGAAACGAGAATTATCCGGTGTCAATATTTCATCACCTAGAATAAATTCTCCTTTTTCATTAAGTCCAAATTCAAATTTAGTATCTGCTATGATAATTCCTTTTTCTAAAGCATAATCAGCACATTTTTTATACAATGCTAAAGAAAGATCTCTTAATTTTTCCATATATTCTTTTCCTTTACCCGGAAAGAATTTATCTAACCAAACAGCCCCTTCTTCCATGGAAATATTCATATCATGCTCACCCACCGGTGCTTTAGTACTGGGAGTAAATAATGCTTCAGGAAGTTTTTGGCACTCTTTAAGGCCTTCAGGTAATGAAATACCACATACATGTCCATCCATTTTATAACTTTCCCAACCGCTACCGGTAATATACCCGCGAACAATACATTCTACAGGAATCATATCCAGCTTTAAAGTCTTCATGCTACGTTTTGCAAACCAGTCTGTTTGAAAAAATTCAGGCATATCCTTTGTGTCAACAGAAAGCATATGATTAGGAATAATATCTTTAGTTAAATTAAACCAAAACTTGGACATATAGTTTAATACATCGCCCTTTTCAGGGATATCTGTTTCCAATATTTTATCAAAAGCGGAAATACGATCGGTACACACCATAACTAAACTATCTTCTAAATCGTATAATTCTCTAACTTTTCCTTCTTTATAGGGCTTGTACTGTTTCATGATATTCTCCTTTAATCTTTTAACTTTTCTTGTATTGTTTTATCTTTTTCATAAATACTTTTTGCCATATTATTTCGATACGCCTTATATTGATCACACAATACCGCATCTGATAATGCACCCATTTGAACCGCTAAAAGAGCTGCATTTTTAGCACCATCAATAGCTACAGTAGCAACCGGCATACCGCTTGGCATTTGAACAATCGATAATAACGCATCCATTCCATCCAATGTATTACCGGAAAGAGGAACTCCTATAACAGGCTTAGTAGTAAGACTTGCAACTACACCAGGAAGTGCCGCTGCCATACCGGCACCGGCAATAAAAACAGCTACTCCTTTTTCTTCTTGTGTTTCTACAAAATCAATCAGTTTCTCCGGTGTTCGATGTGCGGATGCTAATGCTACATCATATGTCACTTCAAATTGATTTAAAATCTCAACCGCTTTTTTCATTACAGAAAGATCCGAATCACTTCCCATTACTATTGCAACATGCATTAGAAATCCTCCTTATAACTCCTTCTATTTCATACAGAAAATAAAAACACTCCCTGCATAAAGAAAACAGTCTTTTTTAAAGACAATAATCCATTATACAGAGAGTTGTTCCATGCGGACATAGAGTTATACTGCATTATAAACACAAATAATAACACACAATAATATACAATCTCCCCCGGGACAACATGCATAAGGCTAACCGCTGCGCTTGCCAATCCTCGATGCAGGAACCCAGACAAATGTGTCATTATAACTCCTTTTAGAAAAAACAAAGAGTCAGTTGTAAATAAGCTGACTCTTGAGTCCTACCAGTCCAATTAACTTCATTGTATATGCTTTAATATAAATTGTCTAGATTATTTTACACTTTTTAATAATTATTTATATTTATTTTTTTATATCACAATAATAAAGTATACTTTGATAGATAATTACATATATTATTACTTTAAGACTATTCATATATTTGGTTTTCTTTTATATAGCATATACTTATACAATAATAAAAAGAGAGAATTCATTCTCTCTTTTTATTATTGTATTATTCTTCCGGAAGTTCTGCGTTATGATACACTTCCTGTACATCATCCATTTCTTCTAATTCAGCAATAAGACGACTCATTGTTTCTGCCTGATCCCCTTCTAAATTTACAGTGGTATCAGGAATCATTGCCACTTCTGATGCTTCAACAGGAATATTTTCGTTTTCAATAGCTTCTGAAACTGTCAAAAAATCTTCAGGAGAAGTAATAACCTGGAAAGTATCTCCTTCTGTAATTACATCTTCCGCCCCTGCTTCCAGTGCAATTAGCATTACATTATCTTCTTCCGCTTTTTCTTTGTCAATAATAATAGTTCCTTTACGCTTAAACATCCATCCAACAGAACCTGTTGCGCCTAAAGAACCCCCATTGTGATTAAAAGCGTGACGAATATCTGCTGCCATACGGTTGCGATTATCTGTATTGCATTCTGCAATAATAGCTGCTCCACCAGGACCATACCCTTCATAAGTTACTTCATCAAACCCGGCACCGGTAGAAGCCCCAACCCCTTTATCAATAGCACGTTTAATAATATCTTTAGGAACATTATTTTGCCTTGCTTTAGTTAATGCTAACTTTAAACGCATATTACCAACAGGATTTCCTCCACCCATACGAGCTGCTATTGTAATTTCTTTTGAAATTTTTGTAGTTACTTTTGCTCGCATAGCATCATTTTTACCTTTTGTACGCTTAATATTTGCCCATTTTGAATGTCCTGACATTATAAAGCCTCCTTATTTCCACCAAGATTCCCCTAATAAACGATCTAAGATAATAGCTACCGCACTTCTTACACATAAATGATTATATTCTCCACCCCCATAAATTGGCTCAAGAATATAATCAAAATTTTTCATCATTTCTTTTGTCATTCCAAATCCGGTTCCGAAGAGAATAAATATTGGATTTTCTTCTTCCAAAATTTTTTTACGTATAAAGGGATATCCTACTGTATTAGGATACACCCTGGCATCTGTAGTAACAACAATCGGTTTCTTTCCACATTCTTTTTCAATCGTATTTACAGCTGTTTCCAAATCGGAAACTAATTCAGTTGTTATAAATGCATCTTTTCTATCCGGATTATATTGAGTTCCATAACCGCTTTTCCAATGATTCATGACACGATATGCCATTTCACGCTGTTTTTCTATAGGATGAATAATAAAGTATGTCGATACATTATATGTCCTCGCTGTTCGGGATATATCATGAAGATCATAGTTGGTAAGTGCCGTTGTTACTATCTCCATATGTTTATTATAAATTGGATAGTGCAATAACCCAATATAAACTGGTGCCATATTTACGCCTCGTTTTCTTCATCAAGAATTTCTTTTATCATTTTTTTATCTTCTTTAGATAAAATCAGTTTTTTCATAAGATCCGGTCTTTCTTGCATCGTTCTACGTAAAGACTCTTTCCTTCTCCATTTCGCAATATTCGCATGATGCCCTGAAATCAAAACTTCAGGAACCTTCATCCCTCTGAAATCATACGGCTTTGTATATTGAGGATATTCTAATATAGGTTCATAAAAAGAATCTGTGGTAGCACTACTGCTATCACCAAGAACACCAGGAATCATTCTTGAAACTGCATCAGCAATAACCATTGCCCCCAACTCCCCACCGGTAAGCACATAATCCCCAATAGAAATCAATTCATCCGCTAAATACTTTTCTACTCGATGGTCGACCCCCTCATAATGTCCACAGATAAGAACCAAATGGTTATAATCACGATGTAGTTGTTTAGCTTTATCTTGTGTAAACGGTTGTCCTGCCGGAGATAAAAATATAACTCGGTCTTTTTCTGTCTTAGTGGGAAGTACGGATGCTACTGCATCAAACAAAGGCTCACATTGCATAAGCATGCCTGCACCACCGCCATAGATAGTATCGTCCACATGACGATGCTTATTTTTTGAAAAAGTGCGTGGATCTGTAACTTCCATCTCCACATACCCCGACTCAATCGCCCTCTTAATAATACTTTGATTAAAAAAAGACTCTATAAAATCAGGAAATAAAGATAAAATATCTATTTTCATATGCTATGCCCATTCTGGAAGTTTCACTGTAATTATACGCTTCTCTTTATCAGTATTTAACACACAAGAAGGAATTACAGGGAGATATATCTCTTTACCATCCGGCAGTTTAACTGCATACACTTTATTAGCACCTGTTTCCAATATTTGAGAAAGAGTTCCTATAACTTCCCCCATATCTGATACAACTGTCATCCCAATAAGTTCAAAATAGTAAATGGCTCCTTCCGGACGTTTAGGAAGTAAAGAAAATGGTACTTCTACCGTCTCACCAACTAAAGTTTCAGCCATATTCCTATCATCTATTCCCTCTAAATGAACAATATAGATGTTTTTATGCGGACGTGCGGAAAGAAGGTCATATATATGACCTTTTATGTAAATATTTTTTAATTTTTTATAAATAGATGGTCGATCCGTATCCGGTAATATACGCAAATCACCCCGCACACCATGCGGGGCTACGATTCGACCGATAATTATCAATTCATCGGATTTCATATGTTGTTAATTGCGAAAAGCTACAACCTTTCCGTCTTCTACAAGAATTTCCCCAGCCAATACTTGATTCATGTCGTCTCCTACACGAAGAGTTACTACACGAGTCATAGAAGGACGAACAATTTCTGCGCCGATAGTAAGTTTATTAAGATGTTCTTTATCTGCGAGAAGTTTTTCCTTAACCTGAGTCATTTGAAATTTTTGCTGTTCAAACTGAGCACGAAGAGAAGCTACTCCCTGCATATTCAACTTAGCTTGTTCAGCAATCTTGCCATTAGCTTCAAATTCAAGACTAGACAAATCATGTTCCACACGACTGAGGTTCTGGTCAATTTCATTCATTAATGTGTTTTTCAACGTTTCTGTTAACTTAGACTTAACTGTAACAGGAACGAGAATCTGCATTTCATCCATTTCTGTACCCCTTAAACAATATCAACAGCTACTTTAATGCCCTTTTTGAGAGCACCTGCTTTGACTACAGTTCGAATTGCATCTGCAATTCGACCACGTCTGCCGATGACTTTCCCCATATCCTCAGGGGCAACATGGATTTGATAAACCTCCATATTCCCCTTTTGAACTATGGTTACCGAGACAGCGTCTGGATCTTTGACGAGAGCCTTAGTGATAACTTCCACCAATTCTTTCATAAGTAGACGCCTCCCTTACTTCTTTGCTTCTGCAAACTTAGCAAGAATTCCATTCTTCTTCAAGATAGAACGAACAGTGTCTGTTGGCTGTGCACCTTTGCTTAACCAATAAACAGCCTTTTCTCCATCAATCTGTACCGGTGCGTCCAACTTAGTTGGATCATACCAACCCAAAGTTTCGGTCGGAACACCATTACGAGCTTCGCGAGAGTCAATAACAACAATGCGATAGAATGGATTTTTCTTTGCACCCATACGAGTTAAACGAATTTTTAACATAATTTCACCTCCTCAATTTATTTGCTATTATCTATGGAACATCCCTGAAAAGCCGTTGCCAAACAAGGATGAGTTCATGCGTTTATTATTTTTCATACGTTTCATTTGCTTTTTCATTTCTTTAAATTGCTTGACCATACGATTTACATCTTGAATTTGAGTACCGCTGCCATCTGCAATTCGCTTTCTTCTACTTCCATTTAAAATTTCAGGCTTTCTACGTTCTTCCGGGGTCATAGAATAAATAATGGCTTCCAAATGTTTCATCTCTTTTCCATCAAGATCCACATCTTTTAATGCCTCTTTATATTTGCCCATTCCCGGAATAAGCCCTAAAAGACTTTGTAACGAGCCTAATTTCTTTATTTGATGAAGCTGAGTAAGAAAATCGTCTAAAGTAAACTCTCCTTTAGACAATTTAGAGGCTGCTTCTTGCATTTCTTCTTCATCAATAGCTGTCTTAGCTTTATCAATTAAAGTTTCCAAATCGCCTAAGTCTAAAATACGACTAGCCATACGAGCCGGATAGAAGTCTTCTAAACCGCCATCTAATTTCTCGCTCATCCCAATCAATTTGATAGGCTTACCGGTTACACTCTTAATGGAAAGTGCTGCACCGCCTCTTGCATCACCATCCATCTTAGTGAGTATCGTTCCATCAATACCCAAACTTTCATCAAAAGCAGATGCTGTAGTTACTGCATCTTGCCCTGTCATAGAATCTAACACCAATAAAATTTCATGTGGATGAACCTTACTTTTTATAAGACGAAGTTCTTCCATCAACTCTTCATCAATCGTAAGTCTTCCTGCTGTATCAAGAATAACCACATCTCGGCCTAATTTCCTTGCTTCATCCAATGCATTTCTAGCTATTTCAACCGGAGAATTGCTACCTTCTATAGTAAATACAGGAACTTTAACTTGTTCACCAAGAATTTGCAACTGTTTAATAGCTGCAGGACGATATACATCGCAAGCTACCAGCATTGGATTTTTGCCTTGCTTTTTTAATCGCAACGCAAGCTTACCGACTGTAGTAGTTTTACCTGCCCCTTGCAATCCTACAAGCATAAGTACTGTAAGACCCGTAGAAGAAATTGTAATTTTACTGGATGTACCACCCAATAATTCCGTCAATTCATCACGTACAATTTTTATAACAGTTTGATCCGGTTTCAAACTCCCAAAGACTTCTTCTCCTAAAGCCTTTTCTCGCACATTAGCAATGAATTGCTTTGCCACTTTAAAATTGACATCTGCTTCCAGTAAAGACTTTCTTACTTCACGAAGTGCATTATCAATATCATCGGGAGATAACTTTCCCTTTCCACGTAAATCTTTAAACGCATTTCGTAGCCGATCACCTAAATTCTCAAATGGCATGTATTCACCTTCATTCTGATAATAGTTCCAACCATATTTCCGCTTTTTTTAGTTGTGTTTCCGTTAATATATTTTTTACATTAACAAGGGCTTTTTGTTTTTCTTTTTTTTTGTAAAGAAGACAGAGTGTCTTTTCATAATAGGCAAGCTGCTCTTCTCCATGACGCATAGCATCATGAACAGCTTGTCTTGAAATCCGAAAATGTTCCGCAATTTCTGCCAATGTCAAGTTTTCATTATAGTATAAATCCAAACAATCTCTTTGTCTTTTTGTCAAAAGCTCTCCGTAGCAATCTAGAAGTTCGCCTTTTTTTATAATATTTGTTAGCAACATAAAATCACCATTTCGGAAGTCATTATATCAATACCGATTAGTAGCGTCAAGTATTTTTTCTTTACAAGTCATATTTTTTCTTATACACATGTAATAAATCAATAAATTCTTTTTCAGATTGAGCCTTCATTATACCTCGCCGTAATTCGGTTGCTTTTCTTAATCCACGAAAATAATGACTTGCATGTGCTCGCATTTCTCGTACAGCTACATACTCACCTTTATCAATGACTAACCCTTTTAAATGCAATTCCGCCATCCTTAATTTTTCTCCGGCAGTTGGTTCAGAAAGAATGCTTCCATCTTGTAAATAAGCATTTACACTTCTAAAAATCCAAGGATTCCCCCAAGCAGCACGACCGATAGCAATACCGGCACAACCGGTTTCCTCCATAAGTCGTTTTGCTGAAATCCCGTCTACTACATCTCCATTACCAAATACAGGAATAGCTACAGATTCTACGACCCTTTTTATAACATCCCAATGTGCATGCCCCATGTACATTTCTGATCGAGTTCTACCATGTACAGTAATAGCTGCAGCACCGGCTTCCTCTACTGCTTGTGCCAGTTCTATACAGTTGATAGATTTTTCGTCCCATCCGATACGCATTTTTACTGTTACAGGAACAGATACTGCACGAACTATAGATTTTACAATATCTGCTGCTAAAGAAACATTTTTCATTAAAGCGGATCCTTCTCCATTTCTAACTATTTTATGCATAGGACACCCCATATTGATATCCACTATATCTGCCCCAACTTTTTGAACTTCTTTTGCTGCAAAAGCCATAATATCCGGATCACTTCCAAAAAGTTGGATAGTTACAGGATGTTCTCCTTCATGAATTTTTAACATATTTTTAGTTTTTTCATTATTGAAATATAACCCCTTAGCACTTACCATTTCTGTTGTTGTCATAGCTGCACCATGATTCATGGCTATAACACGATATGGCAAATCACTGACACCTGCCATAGGGGCTAATACTGCCCAACCATTAAGCTTTATATTTCCTATTTTTGGCTTTTCCGTAACCACAGTAAACCTCACTTTATCCAATACCAACTTTTATTTTTTATCTTAGTTATCCATATATAACGATTTAATTCCTATAATCAATCATTTAATTTTATCAAAAACTAAATGACTTGCCTATCCAATAGTAAATATTTTATTATTGATACAATAACTTAATCTAGAATATAAATACACATAGCTATAGAAAGGAACTTATACATGTATCTCGAAAAAATTCAAACTCCTAACGACATCAAACACTATACACCTCATGAACGTAAAATATTAGCACAAGAGATGCGTGATGCTATGCTTATTCGAACCAGTATACACGGTGGTCATTTTGGTCCGGACTTTGGAATCGTAGAAGCAACTATTGCACTTCATACAGTTTTTGATTCTCCCAAAGATAAAATTGTCTTTGACATTTCGCATCAATGCTATCCACATAAAATGTTAACCGGGCGTAAAGATGCTTTCTTATATAAAGAGCATTACAATGATGTATCCGGTTATACCAATCCTGATGAAAGTGAACATGATTTTTTTAATGTCGGCCACACCTCGACTTCTTTAAGTCTTGCTTCAGGTTTAGCTAAAGCAAGAGATCTCAAGTGCGACTCGGAAAATATTATTGCTGTTATAGGTGATGGTTCTATGAGTGGTGGAGAAGCACTTGAAGGACTGGATACTATCGGTGAATTAGGTACAAACCTAATTATTATTTTCAATGATAACAATCAATCCATTGCAGAATTACATGGTGGTATGTATCGTTCATTTAGTGAACTGCGAAAGACTAACGGTAAATCTCCTAACAACCTTTTTAAAGCAATGGGATTAGATTATCGGTTTGTTGCAGATGGAAATAATACAGAAAAGCTTATTCAAATCTTTCAAGAAGTGAAAAATATTGATCATCCCATAGTCATTCATATATGTACCCAAAAGGGTAAAGGATATAAACTTGCAGAAGAAAATAAAGAAGCTTGGCACTATCGAGATGCCTTCGACATAGAAACCGGTGAATTAAAAGAACAGTTCTTAAATCCTTATGCAGAATTAACTGCCACTTATTTATTAGACCGGATGAAAACAGACAAAAAGTTAGTCGCCATAGCAGCTGCTACCCCTTCTGCGCTCGGTTTCAATAAAGAGCGAAGAGAACAAGCCGGAGCACAATATATAGATGTCGGAATTGCAGAAGAACAGGCTGTTGCTATGGCATCCGGTTGTTCTAAAAACGGTGTTCATCCTGTATTTGCTACTGCTGCCACATTCTGGCAACGTACTTATGACCAAATATCACAAGATGTCTGCATCAATAATAATCCTGTAACTTTTCTTGTCTGTTGGGCAGGATTTTATGGAATGAACGATGTAACACATTTAGGCATTTTTGATATCCCCATGTTATCTTCCATTCCCAACTTAGTTTATATAGCACCCACTTCACTCAAAGAATATAAAGCGGTATTAGATTGGTCTATTAATCAGAAAAATCATCCGGTAGCCATTCGTGTTCCTTTACCTCAATTTACAGATTCCAACAGTCCGATTCGCCATTCTTATGACGATATTAATTCTTATGAAGCAACCCAATCAGGGAATGCGGTCGCCATATTAGGTGTAGGGAATATGTATCATATAGCTGTAAAAGTCGCATCATTACTCAAAAAAGAAAATATACAAGCTACACTTATCAATCCTTTATTTATTAGCAGTATAGATAAGGAATTATTAACGCAATTACAAACTAACCATCATCTAGTTTGTACAATTGAAGATGGGATTTTAGCAGGTGGCTTTGGTGAAAAAATTGCAGGTTTCTATGCGCCAACAACTATGCGCGTTCTAAATTTCGGATTAGAGAAAAACTTTTATGACCGCTACGATTATGAAGAACTTGCAAAAACAAATCATTTGACTCCTCAGCAAATAGCACAAGATACATTACAACTTTTACATACATTACAAAATAAAAATTCTTAAAAATAAATGAAAAACCCCGTTCTTACGAACGAGTTTTTTTATTTATAGTACCGCTGCATGAACCGGATTTTCCGATTCTTTTTCCAACACATCTTTTAAATCATGGTTAGTCATAGCACATACAGCTGCATCAGACCATACATTTTCTGCTGTTTCAATCATATCTATAATCGTGTAAATAGGAAGAATTACCCCCATCAATCCCAAAGGCGCACCAATAGAAGACATAAGAGATAATGTTAAGAAATAGCAACCCATAGGTACTCCGGCATTTCCGATTGCTGAAATAACGGCAATAAATATCCATAAAATCATAGTATTTAAACTAAGGTCAAACCCCGCATTCTGCATAACAAATAAAGAAGTGGTTAATATGAATGCTGCACAACCATTCATATTTATAGTAGTGCATATAGGAAGAACAAAACGTGAAACGGAACGATTGACTTTCATATTTTGTTCTGCAGAAGCCAATGTTACAGGTAATGTTCCTGCTGAACTTTTAGTAAATAATGCCACAGCTAAAGCGGAAGACATTTGTTTAAATACAAGCACGGGATTCAATCCTCTTGCTTTTAAGAATAAAGGAATCACGATAAAGAATTGAATGGCATTACTGCCAAGAACTACTGCCAAATATTTACCAAGAGTACCCACAATAACACCGGCTTCAATTTGAGCTGACAACTGTGCAGCAAAAGCGGTAATCCCTACGGGGAGAATCCATAACAATGCTTTTATAAGTGTAAATAACAACTCCTGTAATCCGTGAATAGTCTTAATAAGCATATCTCTATTTTCTGTCTTTGGCATAAAAGCAAGTGCCAAACCGGAAGAAGCTGCAATAAATAAAACAGATAACACATTCCCGGACAGAAAAGGAGCTAAAATGTTGTTAGGAACTACAGATAAGAAATGATCATAATAACTTAATGTTTGTAAATTAGCAGGTACAGAGCCGGCTCCTGCACCAATAACTTGGCTGGGAATATTTCCGGGAGCAATCAGTAGATATAAAGAAAAAGCTACTAGCGCAGACGAAAAAGTAGTTAATAAAGTATAGGTAATGGTGTGAGCAAAGATACGACCGGTATTTTTCTTTGCGCCTAAAGATGCCAAAGTAGTAATCACTGCCAAAGCAATAGTAGGCACAGAAATAAATTGAAACAACCGAGTAAATACTGTAGCTACAAAGTTAAATAATTCATTAAGAGCAGTATTATTTAACCATCCTAGAACTGCACCTAAAAGTAAAGCTGCTGTCCAAATAATTAATTGTCTCTTGTTTTTTTGTTTTTGACTAGCACGTAATACAGCATCAGCTTGACCTTTCACTGTATTGTGTCCATGGCAAGATGCACACATGATAACTCCTCCTTGTTTTTTAAAATCAAAAAGCTTCCGCCCCTAAGGGACGAAAGCTTTGTTTCGTGATTCTCACCCAAATTCACAAATATGTCACCATATTTGCCTCTACCGGTACGTGTTCATACCGTGAACGCTATATCGGGCGTACCCGAGAAAACCTACTTCATTCAGCCTCTAAGCTCCGGAATGCACTTCAGTCTCTTATCTGTACCCGCTTTCACTGTCCGGGCTCGCTATGCCATCATGGAAGACTTACTCTTTCCTTCATTGCTTTATATGATACATCTACTATATCGTTAAAAAAATAATTTGTCAACAGTTCACATTATTAGAAGTGTTAAACACCTAAGAGTTCTAATAATTCATGAATACTCTTTTTTCCAAAATGAAGTTTTCCCTCATCAATCATAAAACAGGGAACACTCATAATATTATACTTGTCCTTAAATGCAGGATAGTGTTGCAAGTCATACACATCAACAGTTACATGTGGAGATCCTGCAGCAATACGTTCTGCAGCTGCCACTAAATCAGGACACATAGTACATGTTAAAGAAATAACTAAGCGAATATGCTTATTTTCTTTAATAGATTGGATTCTCTTTTCTATTTCTTCTCCTACATCCTGTCCGGGACCTGCAGCATTATATAACGCTAAGATAAATGAATTAAATTCATGTCCGCCGGGAACACCATGGAAACGCATACCCATATCATTCCCATAAGCGTCTATAATAGCAATCGTGTTTTTAAAATCATCAGTTGCTGCAACAATATCCGTAGAAATTTTAGCTGATAGTTGAGCTAATTCCTCAATTAACTTCTTATTTTCAGATGCATAAGTAGAGTTATCATCATACAGTCTCAATGTAATCGGATTTGCTAAGCGTGCTAATACAGGAGCCAGTGCTTGACGAATAGAATCGTCTAAATAGGATCCATTGCTTGCTTTTACAGTTTCTACTTTTTCTTCTTTTTTAGGAATAACTACTTTTTTATATTCTCTCTTTATACCAAGATTTCTATATAATTGTTCAATGTACTTTTCTAACGAAGTAGCAGCAATAGCTCCATCAGAAACAGCAGTCACTACCTGTCTCAAATTCTTAACACAAATATCACCGGCACCATATACGCCTGCAAGGTTTGTCTTCTGATCACGGTCAGTGATAATATAACCGCGATCATCCAACTCTACTTGCCCTTGAATTAATTTATTTTCCGGAGCATAACCGGTAAATACGAATACTCCGCAAAAATCTCCGGAATCAGCATCATATCTCTTCTCTTCACCGGTTTCTGTATTTTCTAAAATAACACTGCGAATGGCTTCATTTCCTAACACTTCCTTAATTTTAGTATGTGTGAGTACGGTAACCTTTTCATGACTCTTCAACTCATCTACTGCTGGAGAATGAATAGAGAAATCGTCACGACGAACCACCATAAATACACGACGTGCATAACGTGTCAGGAAAAGACCTTCTTCTACCGCAGCAAATCCGCCTCCAACCACAAAAATATCCTTATCGGTAAAAAACTCCCCATCACAAGTTGCACAATAAGCTACACCGTGACCTTTAAAATCTTCTTCCCCTTTAAAACCGGCTGCTCGGGGATGTGCACCTGCTGCATAAATAATTCCCGGTGCTGAAAAATCACCACGAGTAGTATGTACTGTCTTATAGGTGCCGGATAATTCTAATCCTGTAACTTCCGCGGACAAAAATGTTGCACCAAAATTTTCTGCTTGGCGATGCATATCTGCTGTTAGATTTTTACCATTCGTAGCAAGAATTCCCGGATAATTTACAACTTCTCCTGTAATTACAATTTGCCCACCAATAGCATCTCTTTCTACTACTAAAACATTAAACTGTGCACGTGCCAAATAAATAGCGGCGGACAGCCCTGCAGGACCTCCGCCAACTATTATGGCATCATACTTCTTTTCCATGATGCCTCTCCTTTTTATAACTTACCTACTAAATCAAATGTCGGCTTAAGAGTTTCTGCACCCGGTTTCCACTTAGCCGGACAAACCTGATCACCATGTTCATAAACAAACTGAGACGCAGCAACTTTACGAATTAATTCTTCTGCATTACGCCCGATGTTGTCAGATACTACTTCATAAGAAGCAACTTTACCTTCCGGATTAATAACGATGGTTCCACGTTCCGCCATCCCGTCTGCCGGACTATATAAACTAAACATCTTAGTAAGCTGTCCATTCGGATCTCCAATCATCGGATAAGTTACATGATTAATTCTATCGGAAGAATCATGCCATGCCTTATGAACGAAATGGGAATCCATAGATATAGAATAAATTTCACAACCAAGCTTCTTAAATTCTTCATAGTTATCCTGAAGGTCTGCCAATTCGGTTGGACATACAAAAGTAAAATCTCCCGGATAGAAGAATAATACACTCCATTTACCAAGAAGATCTTTTTTGCTAATCTTCACAAATTCCCCATTGGAATAAGCATCTGCAGTAAAATCTTCAATTTCCATACGCAACATAGATGCTGCCGGTTTCTGTTCAAGCTTTGACTGAAGTAGCTGTAATAACTGTTCATTTGTAATTTCCATAATAATTTCCTCCTTATTTAAAACTATTTTTATCAATCTACATTGAAAATATTTGATTTATCTGTACTGATTCTATCATTGCTATTTATAGTCGTCAATACCCAGAATAAAAAATTTATTCAAGTATTTTTTATACTCTACTAATATCTTACACTTTTATATTAACATTCGTATTAAATTTTAAAAATATAAGCAAAAGCTGTAAAACTCTAAACTAGAATTTTACAGCTTTCTTTTATAAATCCAAATTTGTTACATTTTCTGCATTTTCTTCAATAAACTTACGTCTAGGTTCTACTTTGTCCCCCATTAAAACATCAAAAATATGATCTGCTTCTACGGCATCCATTAAATCTACACGGAACATAATTCTATTCTTAGGGTCCATTGTTGTATCCCACAACTGCTCAGGATTCATTTCACCAAGCCCTTTATAACGCTGAATATAGCTTCCTTCTAAGCCAATTTCTTCAATAAGCTTATTCTGTTCATCATCGTTATAAGTATAATACTTTTTCTTACCTTTTCGAACTTGATAAAGTGGGGGTTGTGCAATAAATACATGTCCTTCTGTAATAAGTTTCGGCATATAACGGTAGAAAAATGTCAATAGTAAGGTACGAATATGTGCACCATCAACATCGGCATCCGTCATAATAATAATTTTATGATATCTAAGTTTTTCGATATCAAAATCTTGCCCAATTCCGGTACCGAATGCAGTAATCATAGTACGAATAGCATCGCTATTAAGCACTCTATCCAAACGTGCCTTTTCTACATTAAGAATCTTACCTCGCAATGGTAAAATTGCTTGATATCTTCTATCTCGTCCTGATTTTGCACTTCCACCTGCAGAATCTCCTTCTACAATATAGAGTTCCGTGAATTTCGGATCTCGTTCTGAACAATCCGCTAACTTACCCGGCAAACTGGATACTTCCAATGCATTTTTTCTACGAGTTAATTCTCTTGCACGACGAGCGGCTTCTCTTGCACGACTTGCAGTAATACTCTTTCCAATAATTTCCTTAGCTTCCGCCGGATGTTCTTCTAAATAAACACGTAACCCTTCACTCGTAATGTTATCTACAATACCTTTAACTTCCTGATTCCCCAATTTAGTCTTTGTTTGTCCTTCAAATTGTGGATTAGGTACTTTAACACTGATAACACAAGTAAGCCCTTCTCGTACATCTTCCCCTGTTAAATTTTCATCACTATTTTTAAGGAGTCCGTTCTTTCTTGCATAATCATTAATACAACGAGTCAAGGCCGTACGGAATCCGGATAAATGCATCCCACCTTCAATAGTATTGATATCATTAACGAAAGTGTACATATTTTCGGTATATCCGTTCTGATACTGAAGTGCAATATCTACGATAACCTTATCCTTTTCACCTTCAAATGCAATAACATCTTTAGTTACTAAATCTTTACCGTTATTTAAATATTTAACAAATTCTGTAATACCGCCTGCATAGTGAAATTCTTCACTCTTCGTAGTAGCAGGTCTATTATCCGTTAAGCGAATGCGAAGTCCTTTATTTAAAAATGCTAATTCTCTGACACGTACTTTTAATGTGTCATAACTAAAATCTACACCTTCTTTAAAAATTTCCGGATCAGGCATAAATGTAACAATGGTTCCGGTATGATCGGTCTTGTCTACAATAGTCATTTCCTTCGTAACTTCACCACGAGAAAACATCATTTCATACACATTACCATCACGATGAACCTGTACCTTCATCCATGAAGATAATGCATTAACTACAGAAACACCTACCCCATGAAGCCCACCGGAAATAGCATATCCGCCATCACCAAACTTACCACCGGCATGTAATACCGTTAATACTACTTCCAATGCCGGTTTTCCTGATTCATGCATATCTACAGGAATGCCTCGACCATTATCAACAACGGTACAACTTCCATCCTCATTAATACGAACTTCAATCTTATCACAAAATCCGGCTAATGCTTCATCTATACTATTATCTACAATTTCATACACTAAATGATGCAAGCCACGAGATGATGTAGATCCGATATACATCCCCGGACGAAGACGAACCGCTTCCAATCCTTCTAAGACCCTAATCTCACCTGCACTATAATTAGCATCTCCATTTTCTTCTATATGATTTGTTGGTACTTTATGAACGTTTTCGCTCATTTTATTTTCTCCTATGATGCAATAAAAAATCAGCGGAACAAAAAGAGCCGCTGTTACTGACTCAAATGCGTTTAAAACGCCCTTAAGAACTCTTTTATATTATACCATAAAGCTAAGTATATTCATACTTTTCAGTATTATAATAAAAAAGATATATTTTGTTTTTATTTGTAATATTTGGACTCTCCCTATTGACATGCTACAATAAAATGCAAGCAGAAAAGAGGTTCTATGAAAAAAATTATTTTCTTAATACTTACAGTAGGTTCTATCTATGCAGGCTATATCTTTGGTATACAGCCCAATACAACAAATATACCCGTACAAACAGCCACGGCTTTATTAGCCGATACCCAAAAACAAATATTTTTGTTATTATCCTCGGAAGAAATTTTAAATACTGCTTCCGATAAGAATGAAAGTTTAAAAAGTAAAATCATGAATGTGACCGACTTCAAAAATCAACTGGAAAGTCGTATTCACCGAGATGAGTTTACAGCTTATAAAGATATAAATCCATTAGTAATAAAAGCTCTTATCGATACAGAGGATAAGCGCTTTTATGAACATGGAGCACTAGACATTATAGGTGTTATACGTGCAGCAATAACTAACTATATGGCAGGAAGCACATTGGAGGGAGGAAGTACCATTTCCCAACAAGTCGTAAAAAATGTTTTTCTTTCCAATGAAAGAACTTTTACCAGAAAAATAGAAGAGCTCTTTTTAGCTGTACAACTTGAAAGAACTTATACAAAAGATGAAATACTTGAAATGTATCTAAATACTATCTATTTTGGACATGGTACGTATGGAATAAAAGAAGCCTCTCAGACTTATTTTAATAAAACCCCCGATACTTTAAATTTAGCCCAATGTGCTATGCTTGCAGGACTACCACAAGCACCAAGTGCTTATGATCCGATTGACAATCCGGAGGAAGGATTCAAGCGTATGGTTTTAGTTCTTACTTTAATGTCAGCTGCCGGTGATTGTACAGCAGCAGAAGCAGCTGTAGCCCCAACTATGCTTTGGGATAAATAACTATCTATATGTAATATACTCTGTTATAATTTGGATTATCCTTCGGACTTTCACTCCGTTGTCATTTGATAGTTATGGAGTCTTTTATATATTTCTATAAAAGCATTCCTCAGAAAGGATAACATGATAACACAAAAAAAAGTGGTTGTAGCCATGTCCGGCGGTATAGACAGTACGTTAGTAGTACGTTTATTACAAGAAGCCGGATATGAAGTTTGCGGTGCTACCATGCACCATTTTAATGGACAAGATTTCTCTGATGCAATAAAAATGGCAGATTTTTTAAAAATTCCATATCGTATCATAGATGTCCGCGACAACTTTAAAAAAATTGTTCTCACTTATTTTACAGAATCTTATACAAAAGGACTAACACCTAATCCTTGTATGATTTGTGATTTTAAGATAAAATTCGGACTCTTTTATGATAAAGCACGTGAATTACTGAACTGCCCCTACTTTGCCACCGGCCACTACTGTCGAATTACTTACAATTCAGACAGAAAAAAATTCCAAGTGGACAAAGCTCTTGATTTAGCTAAAGATCAATCTTATATGATGTATCATTTAACACAAGAACAGCTAGCACATATTTTATTCCCTTTAGGTAGGATACATAAAGAAAATACACGACTTTTAGCAAAAGAAAAAGGGATTCCGATTTATAACAAATCGGAATCCCAAGATATTTGTTTCTTATCTGAGAATGAAACTTATATCGATTACCTTAAACAATATGCGCCTGATGCATTTAAACCCGGATATATTATAAATAGAAAAGGGGAAGTTTTAGGTAAACACCGAGGTCTTCCCTATTATACCATTGGACAGCGTCGTGGATTAGGAATTGCTGCTAAAACTCCTTTATATGTAATCGCATTGGATGGTAAAAAAAATCGTGTAATTGTAGGTGCTAATGAAGACTTATTCAGAACTAGATTACTTGCTTGTGATCTTGACTTTACAGATGGAAATGCTCCTCAATCCCCCTTTACATGTGAAGCCAAAATTCGCTATGGAATAAAAACACATACCTGTAGTGTAACATTAAAACAAAATGGGAATGCCATAATTTCTTTTAACGAACCGCAACGTGCGGTTACGCCGGGACAATCTGTAGTTTTTTACGATAACGAACGTCTTATTGGCGGCGGTACTATTGTTAAACCTTTATAAAAAAAGAATCCGGAATGGATTCTTTTTTATTTATCACTTTTATCATTATGAGTATGTGCAGCAGCCGCTTTTACCACTTGTTTTCGTTTGAAAATGCCTAGTATAAGAATTAAAATAGTCATTCCTATTTCCAACGGAAGTTTCATGAATAGAGGAATTCCCAAAGATGTATCTGTGCCTATCATACCGCCTGCAGCCCATCCTACAACCATTCCAGCCAAATAAATAGTAACCGGAAATCTATCCATCAATTTTAATACTATAGTACTTCCAAATATAATAATCGGAACCGAAATAATCATTCCGAATATCAACATCCCTAAATGACCATCAGTAGCACCAACAATAGCTAATACATTATCTAAACTCATAATTACATCAGCAATAATAATGGTTTTTATCGCACCAAGTAAAGTATTACTTTCTGCTACTTCTTTATCATCCGTTTCTTCTCCCGCAATGAGGTTAATACCAATAAAAATAAGTATTATAGCACCTACTGTTTTAAGAAAAAGAATCTGCATCAAATACGTTGCTACTGCCGCCAAAACGAATCGTGCAACAATAGCTCCACCTGTTCCTATAAGAATTGCCTTTTTACGGAGATTAACATTTAAATTCCTTGCAGCCATCCCAATAATTGCAGAATTATCTGCACCTAATGCTACATCAAGCAAAATAACCTTAATAATCATAATGATAAGTTGAAAGGTATCTGCACTTAAAAAGTCCAATATTTTTCTCCCTTTTATTAAAAAATAAATAAAAACAATAAAACACTTATGAACTGTATAGAGAGCATATCAAAAAAGACTAGGAAAGGCAAGATTCTTCTCTACTAAAACAAGTCAAAAGACCAAGAATGCACTCCTAGTCTTTTGACTTTAAACTATATTGTATAGAAGGTCCTTTTTCTCTACTTATTCATTTATATAATTCTGTAGATCAAAGCGATCGGAAACAAATCCATATAATGTCCATCCGAAGAAAGCCAACAAGGAACCATATGTCATCGCATCCATACCGGCCGACCAACATGCATACAATGTATATACAGAACCTATAAATGCAGCGATTCTAGGTAATCTTAGTTCTCCAGGACTTCCATGTCCGGCTGCTTTCATAATAACCACCATAGCAGCCATACATAAGAAATATGGAATTACATTTAAAATAACAGCTAAGTTAACGAGTGCTTCAAACTGCTTATTAAGAGAAGGACTGATAGTCATTAAAGCGAGCCCTGTTTGAATACTGCCTGCAATAATCATTCCTATGACAGGAGCGCCTTTAGACGTTACTTTCGCAAAAATCTTTGGATAAAAACCAAATTCAGCTGCCCCCTTGTACATATTCGCACCAGTAAATTGCCAACCAAACAAAGACCCCAAACAAGACACACACATAAGCCCCATAACTGTTTTTCCAATTATCGGTCCAAACATAGTTGCAAATGCAAGCCCGAAAGGAGCCGAACTAGCAGATATTTCTGCTGCAGGAAGTATCCCAAACATAACATTAGTAGAAAGAATATACACTACTGCACAACCTAAGGTTCCCCCCATAACAGCAAAAGGAACACTCTTCTCAGGATTTTCTACAGCATCTGCATTAACGCAAGCCGACTCGAGTCCTAAGAAAGCCCATAATGTCATAGTAATGGAATTAAGTGCAGCTTCACTAAAAGGTAAATCATGTATATTCCAATTAGAGACGTACATATCCCCGGAGAAGAAAAACCATCCTACTGTAGAAATAGTAAATATAGGAATCAACACTCCCCAAACCGTTACTCCACTAATTCTACCGGTAATTTCAGGTCCCCAGAAATTAAAAACTGTCGTTAACCAAATCACAAAAATAGTATACACACAAGTCATAATAGGAGTAAGCTCGATACCAAAAAAGGTACAGCCATATCCTACTGCTGAAATAGCAATTGCTACATTAGAAACTAAAATGGACACACTGTACACATAATTACATAAAAAATTACCGGCTTTCCCAAAAGAGTATTCTGCATATCCCGTCATGCCACCACTTTTTTTGCTAAACATTCCACACTTAGAAAAAGCATAAGCTAAACACATAGAACCCACAGCGGTAACTAACCAGGATACAATGGAAATCCCGCCAAACTCCGCTAAATTAGAAGGAAGCATAATAATACCGGATCCCATCATATTAACAGCAGTTAGAATGGTAAGTTGCCACACATTCATTTTATGATTCTCATTCATAGCAATTCCCCCTTAATCTTATAGCAGGCCGAACTCATGTCATTCGGCCTCTATAAGTTACAATGATCTTTTAGCTACTACTATTATTTCTCGTATTCCTTTTTAAGCACATAACCATAAGCTCTACGGCTACCATCTGCTTCATCCTGGAAATATACCCCTTGGATTTCAGGTGTAAATCCCGGTAACTGATTAATACCTTCTTCTAATGCCAAGAAATATTGTGTAACTGTTTCTGACCATCTTTCTCCAGGCTGTACACAAAGAACCCCCGGAGGATAAGGAAGTGCCCCTTCTAAAGCGATACGTCCTGTAATTTCGCTAAGACGAACTAATTCTCCATGCCCACGAATAAATTCATAATTTGCATCTTGTGGAAGCATTGCATATGCAGGTAAATAGTTGCGAAGGAACATGCGTCTTTGTAGTACATTCACTTTTCTATTCTTGTAGAACTCATGCATTTCTCGGCAAAGTCTACGCATGGTATACCCTCTATATTTCTGTTCATTTGCATAGTAAACAGCAGGTAATACTTCTGACATCGGACGATCTTCATCAATTAATTGTTCAAAACGAATTAATTTTGCAATCAAATCATCCATCTTTGCTTTAGTGTCTGCAGGGGTTACTAAGAATAAAATATCATTCAAATCACACTTTTCCGGAATAATTTGGTTAGCACGTAAATAAGTCATTAATACGTTTGCGGGTATACCAAAATTCTCATATTCTCCGGTTTCAATATCAATACCACCGGTTACAAATTGAATCTTACACGGATCAACAAAATATTGCCCTTCACTATACCCCTCGAAACCATGCCACTTAGCACCCGGTTCAAAAGTCCAATATGCCATATCGTTAATCATCTTATCGGTATCGCCCTCTTCCCACTTCTTGCCATGAACCATAGGTGGTACAAGAGGTCTTAAATAATGACAATTCTTTAAGATAGATTTACGTGCTTCTACAGCAACCTTCATCGCATTTGCCCATAAAAGTTTTCCCGCTTCCCCTTCCTGTACTCTGGCATTTACATCTAATGCTGCAAACAACGGATAGAAAGGAGATGTAGAGGTGTGCATCATATAACAATTATTTACTCTCTTATGTGGCACATATCTATCTTGCCCCTTAATATGACTATCTTTTTTGTGAACTTGAGATGTCATAGAGAATCCTAGCAACTGCTTATGTACAGATTGTGTTACAAAAATTCCGGGATCTTCCGGCCCTAATTCCAATAATAAAGGACTACAGTCTTTCATCATTGGAATAAATTGTTCATAACCGACCCATGCAGAGTCAAATAAGATATAATCACAGAGATGTCCAATTTTATCAATAACCTGACGTGCACTGTAGATACATCCATCATAAGTCCCGAGCTGAATAACGGCTAAACGAACAGGTCTCTTTTCTTGTGCCTTAACAGGATCCCTTTCTGCAATAATTTTGCGAATGTGTTCTTCCGTAAAACAATGACTTATAATCCCACCAATAGACCCGAACGGATTACGAGCTGTTTCTAAATATACAGGCGTAGCACCTGCTTCAATAAGCGCTCCATGAGAAACCGACTTGTGATTATTACGATCATAAAGAACAATATCCCCGGGTGCTAATACGGAATTTAATACAACCTTATTAGCAGACGAAGTACCATTCATAATAAAATAGGTCTTATCTGCATTAAATACATGTGCCGCATGTTTTTCCGCATCTACAGCAACACCTTCATGAATCATTAAGTCTCCCAATTCCGGAACACCGCAACTAATGTCTGCCTTAAACAAATTTTCACCAAAGAAATTATATAAAGCATATCCTGCCGGATGTTTTAAAAAATACTGCCCACCTTCATGCCCCGGTGTATCAAAGGAGGAATATCCCACTTTTACATACTCCATTAAAGCTCTAGCAAAAGGAGGTACTACCTTTTTTTCATATCGAGTAGCGGCACATTCAATTTGTGTATCATACATATCTCTATTTAATGGGTCTAAATCAAATACACCATATGCATATTTCATCATATCATCAGGAATTGACTCTCCTTCAGAAGTAACTACAAACACAGGTAGTTCTAATGCTTTTATAAAAGGTTTATCTCTTAATACTTGTGCATCTTCTACGGCAACAACAACAGCTGCCACATCTACAAAATCCGTACATCTTACATCAACTATCTCTCTTTCTGATATGGGATTCAATAAAGAACAAGCTTTCTCAGAATAAGCTAATTTAAATGGTTTCATACATGATCCCTCCATTAAGTAAGTAACTAATAATAAAATAAGAAATGATAGTTATTTAAGCCGGCTCTGCTATCTACAGTATATAAGTGATGATTCAATCTCACTAATATATATACTTGTCTTCTTCCTTGTTATAGATTTTCTTTTTAATATTTTTAATTAAAAATACCAATAAATAATATTTATCTATACAATGGGATAATTACGTATTTTAAAGGTATTAATCGAAAAAATTGATAGATTATAAAAGAAGTTGCAAGCTTATCATCGCTTGCAACTTCTTTTATAATTATGTTCTAGCTCCAAGTTGACTTCTTTATAAAGTCAACTATATATCTTTGTATATAAGATTTTAATTTCTGTATTTCCGGAATCCGCATACTTTCCTGATTCCAAACCAAACTTATATATCTATGGCAATGTGGTGATGCAATTGGAATAAACACAATACCTTTTCCACTAATTTTCCCCCAAGTCACATTGGGAACCAAGAGTACTCCTAACCCTGAGCGTATGCACTCACAAATCAAATTCTCGTTATCACTACACATAGTTACTTTAGGCATAAATCCGGCTTCTCTACAATAATGTTCCATAACTAATCGTAATCCCGGCTCAGACTGAATTTGAATAAAATTTTCTGTTGCAAAATCAGATAAATGCACTACAGCATGAGTTGATAAAGGGTGTGTTTGTGGAACTGCAAGCATTAATTCTTCTTTAAATAAAGTAATTGCATGCTCAGCCTTAAAAGGTTTAGAACCGGATACTAACGCTAAATCAGAAGTGTCTGCGATTTTTCTTACACTTTCCTTATCAATCGATGGAGAAAAATCAATGGATAAATGTATCTGCGGATACATTTGTTTAATTCCTTTTACCAAACTAGGGGCTAAGTCACACAAAGCAAGAAAAGCAATATGAATAGATTCCACTTCCTTCTTTTTCATCGCCTCTAACTTGTTTTTTGTCTTTTCTATTTCTGCAAGAATACGATTAGTTCCTTTTAAAAATTCCATTCCGTACGAAGTTAAAATAATATTTCGTCCTCGCCTTTCAAATAAAGGTACTCCCAAAGATTCTTCCAATGATTTCATCGTATAGCTTAAAGAAGATTGTGCTACATGAAGAGCTTTTGCTGCCTTAGTCATATGCTGTAATTCTGCTGTCTTCTTAAAATATTTTAATACAGTAAAAGTGATATCCATAGTATGTCCTCGCATGAATTACTTATCTTATAACAATTACGTCTTTAGTTCTTCCTGCAAACGTTTAGCATAACAACCAATTTCATATAATCCGCTCATTAATTGCTGATGATTGCATGCATAACTAATTCTAAAACTGGAAGGTTCTTTAAAAGCATCTCCCGGCATAACTAAAGTACCTGTTTCTTTTAAAATATTTTTACAAAAAACTTCTGTCGATATATCAAATGGATAATAAATCAATGCCATGGATCCTGCATGTGGCTTTACATAGGAAAAAATATCACTGTAATATTGCATCCAACTGTCAAGACTTTCTAAATTGGCTCGCAGCATACTCAAATTCCGATTAATTAATAGCTCTTTTGCTCTTAGTGCCAAAATAGCAATTAACTCTGAAATAATATTACATCCACCTACGTGATAAGATGCACAATTCATAAAACTTTTTCGTGCCAATTCATCACGGGTAGCTAACCAGCCTAATCTAAGACCTGCTAAGGAAAACACTTTTGACATACTTCCTACGGATATGCCTTTTTCATAGATATCACAAATGGAAGGCTGTATATCTCCGTCAGTAACTAAATGTCTGTATACTTCATCAGCCAATATATATATATCTTGTTTGGCTGCAAGAGCTATAATTGTTTCTAATTCATCCTTGCTAAACAAAGTACCTGTTGGATTGCAAGGTGTAGAAAAACAAATCATTTTAGTTTTGGGAGTAATGAGTCGTTCTAATTCTTTTATATCTATATGAAATTCATTTTCTTTTTTTAATCGCAAAAATTTAACAATCGCTCCATAAGCTTTAGGCAATGACCATAACTGCTGATAGCCCGGAATAAAAGTAATAATTTCATCTCCTGGTTCAAGTAAAGAGAAAAACGCATGATGATTCGCTGCAGTTCCACCAAAAGTAGTCATAATTTGATGTGCTTTTATATCTTCATATAATTTAGCAATCTCTGCAAGAAGTATCGGATTCCCACCCGTAGCATATCCACCATAACTTAGTTGAATATTACGAAACATATTTAAAATTTCTTGTTCTTCAATGCCAATTAAATTTTTAAATTCTATGAGACTTAAAGCATATACACAACTATTATCCAGATTATAAACTTCTTCCCCTTCATATTTTTGCATCCACTCTTCCAAAATAAATGGTTCTATCCGCATAAAGTCACCACCTTTGCTGTCTATATAAAGTTATCTATTCACCTATATAGTATCAAATTTTTATAAGCTCTCCAATGTATGAAAATATTCAAAAAAAAGACTCCCGAAGGAGTCTTTTTTTATAGTGAATGTGTCACTTTCAGACGAAGAAGTGCTCTAGCTAACGCTAACTGTGCTCGATCTACATCTAAATCAGCTGTACGAGCAGCCAAACGCTTTTCAGCACGCTCTTTTGCTGCTTGTGCACGAGCTACATCAATGTCCTCAGCCAATTCTACCTGTGGAGCTACAATATTAACAATATCTTTATTGATTTCAAGGAATCCGTTAAATACTGCAATAGTAGTTTCTTTGCTTCCGCTCTTAATACGAACAGGAGCAACAGTAAGTGCTGCCACTAACGGTAAATGACCTTTCATGACTGCAAATTCACCATCTGCTGCATGTGCAACAACCATGTCCACGCTATCTGCGGTAAATACCGCACCGTCCGGACTCAT
The DNA here is from genome assembly GCF_001717505.1 of Dialister pneumosintes. Lineage (NCBI taxonomy): Bacteria > Bacillati > Bacillota > Negativicutes > Veillonellales > Veillonellaceae > Dialister > Dialister pneumosintes. Next base: position 82,484 of record NZ_CP017037.1, on the reverse strand, counting down.
AACTTCCACATGCATAGGTGATGTCAGGGTGTCAGCCATAGCTTATTCCCCTTTCTTCATCTTTTCAGCCTTTTCGATTGCTTCATCAATGGTTCCTACCATGTAAAATGCACCTTCCGGGAGATCATCGTGTTGACCTGCAAGAATTTCCTTGAAACCACGGATGGTTTCTTTCAGTGGTACATAACGTCCTGGAGAACCAGTAAACTGTTCAGCTACGAAGAACGGCTGAGACAGGAATCTCTGAATCTTTCTTGCACGAGCAACAATAACTTTGTCTTCGTCAGAAAGTTCTTCCATACCCAGAATGGCGATAATGTCTTGCAATTCCTTATAGCGTTGCAGAATAGCCTGTACGCCACGGGCAACTTCATAATGTTCTGTACCGAGAATATTCGGATCAAGAATACGGCTGGTAGAGTCTAACGGATCTACTGCCGGATAAATACCGAGCTCAGCAATAGAACGATTAAGAACCGTTGTAGAGTCCAAGTGGGAGAATACACCTGCCGGAGCCGGGTCTGTCAAATCATCGGCAGGTACATATACTGCCTGTACAGAAGTGATAGAACCGTTCTTGGTTGAGGTAATTCTTTCCTGAAGTTCACCAATATCAGTTGCTAATGTTGGCTGGTAACCTACCGCTGATGGCATACGGCCAAGCAACGCAGACACTTCAGAACCTGCCTGAACGAAACGGAAAATATTATCAATGAAAAGTAATACGTCCTGATTTTCCTTATCGCGGAAATATTCGGACATTGTCAAACCGGTCAATGCTACACGCATACGTGCTCCCGGCGGTTCATTCATCTGACCATACACAAGTGCAGCCTTAGAAAGAACTCCGGATTCACGCATTTCTCCCCAAAGGTCATTACCTTCACGGGTACGTTCACCTACGCCGCAGAATACGGAACAGCCGGAGTGTTCTGTAGCAACGTTGTGAATGAGTTCCTGAATAAGAACTGTCTTACCAACGCCTGCACCACCGAACAAACCTACCTTACCACCCTTAGCGTATGGAGCAATCAGGTCAACGACCTTAATGCCGGTTTCAAAAATTTCAGCCGCCGGAGACTGGTCTTTAAATGCCGGTGCCGGACGGTGAATTGGCCAATAATCTTTCGCTTCTACTTTAGCGGGATCATTGTCCACTGTCTGACCAAGAACGTTAAAAATACGTCCAAGGCAGCCATCGCCTACCGGAACTGCAATTGCACGACCGGTATCAACAGCCTTCATTCCACGTACCATACCGTCGGTAGAGCTCATAGCTACTGTACGGACTACACCGTCACCGAGATGTTGCATGGTTTCGCAGATGACATCTACAGGAACGCTGCCATTGTCATCTTTGACGTGAATTGCGTTATAAATAGCAGGAAGATTATTATCATCGTCAAAAGCGATATCTACAACCGCACCAATGACTTGGACAACCTTACCTACCTGCCCTTCCTGTTCATTTGCCATGAAGAAGCATTCCTCCTTAACTACTCAGATACTTATTCAAGTGCGTTTGCACCGCCGACAATTTCAGAAATTTCATTAGTAATTTGTGCCTGACGCGCCTTATTATACGTCAAATTCAAATCATCAATTCTTTCCTTAGCATTGTCGGTTGCAGCTGTCATTGCCGCCATTCTACTGCCCAATTCGGATGCAGCAGACTGCAACATACTGCTGTAAATTTGTACCTGTACATATTCCGGAAGTAACTTAGTCAACACGGTAGTAGCATCCGGTAAGAAAATAAATTCTTCCGGCTCTACATTAAATGTGTCTTCCGCTACTTCGGAACTCTTAGCCGGCTCATCTGCTACAATTGGCAGCAAACGGGTCATAGTAACCTGCTGGCGAAGAGCTGTAAAAAACTTCGTATAAACAATGTATACCTCATCAACTTCTTCATTTACAAACTCGTCAATCATTTCTTTGGCAAGTTCGATTGCATCCGAAGCTTGAGGTTTATCGGAAAATCCGAAATGATAGGAATCTTCTGTAATACCACGGAACTTTAAGTAGTTATGGGCCTGTTTACCACATAAATAAAGTTTGTAAGTACTACTATCCTTTTCTGAGATCTCTGCCACAATCTTCTTCATCACGTTAGAGTTATATGCTCCGGCAAGTCCCTTATCGGCTGAAATAACCAGATAACCGACCTTTTTAACTTCCCCAGTACGCAAAAGTGGACTGGTAAAACCGGTAACGTTAGCGGATGCTCGGCGCAAGAGCTCTCCTACTTTGTCGGCATAGGGACGTGCGCCGGCTGCCTTTTCTTCTGCTTTACGCAGACGGGCAGCAGCCACCATCTTCATTGCCTTCGTAATCTGCTGGATGTTGGTGACAGATTTAATGCGCCCTTTTATATCACGCGTACTCTCCAATCAGATCACCTCTCTGCCGTTTCAGACTTTGCTTCCGATTTAGCCGCTTTGTAGCGAGTCTTAAATTCTTCGATAGCGGCGCGCAGCTGTGCGTCGATATCATCGGTGAGCTTCTTCTTATCAAGAATAGCTGCTCCAATCTCCGGATGAGATGTACGTAAGAAAACAACAAGCTGATCTTCAAAATCAACAACATCTTCTACAGCAATATCATCCAAATAGCCCTTAACTGCCGCAAAAATAGCCTGTACCTGTTCTTCTACAGGTAATGGACTATACTGTGGCTGCTTAAGAACCTCGGTTGTTCTCTGCCCACGGTCAATCTGTGCTTTAGTTGCCGGATCAAGATCGGAACCGAACTGCGCAAACGCTGCCAATTCACGATACTGAGCCAATTCCAAACGCAGAGTACCTGCTACCTGCTTCATTGCCTTAATCTGTGCAGAACCACCTACACGGGATACGGACAAACCAACGTTGATAGCCGGACGAATACCGGAATAGAACAAGTTCGTTTCCAAGTAAATCTGACCGTCTGTAATAGAAATTACGTTTGTTGGAATGTACGCACCTACGTCACCAGCCAAAGTTTCAATGATTGGCAATGCGGTAATAGAGCCTCCGCCCAATTCGTCAGAAAGACGAGCCGCACGTTCCAAAAGACGAGAATGTAAATAGAATACGTCGCCGGGGTACGCTTCACGTCCCGGTGGACGACGGAGCAACAAGGACATAGCACGGTAAGCTACCGCATGCTTGGAGAGGTCATCATAAATAATGAGAACATCTTTACCTTGATGCATAAAATATTCTGCAATAGATACACCGGAGTACGGTGCAAGATACTGCATTGGAGAACCTTCAGAAGCACCTGCGTGAACGATAATGGAATAATCCATTGCGCCGGCTGCTTTAAGTCTTTCATGAACACGAACAACGTTAGAGTTCTTCTGTCCGACTGAGACATAAATACAAATAACGCCAAGTCCCTTCTGGTTCAAAATAGTATCAATTGCAATAGCAGTCTTACCGGTACCACGGTCACCAATGATTAATTCACGCTGACCACGTCCAATCGGAACCATTGCATCAATTGCTTTAAGACCTGTCTGCAACGGAACATTAACTGGCTGTCTGTCAGCAATGCCCGGTGCCTTAATTTCAATGTCGCGATAAGTATCAGTCTTGATTTCGCCCTTGCCGTCAATTGGCTGACCCAGTGAGTTAACAACGCGACCTAATACTGCGTCACCAACCGGAACCTGCATAAGACGTCCGGTTCTCTTAACTGTATCGCCTTCCTTAATTGTTTCAGCATCACCAAGAAGAACTGCACCTACATTGCTTTCTTCAAGGTTAAGAGCCATACCATATACCCCATTCGGCAATTCAAGCAATTCACCGGCCATACAATTTTCAAGGCCATACAAGTGAGCAATGCCATCGCCGACTTCGAGTACTGTACCTACTTCATCGACATTGAGGTCTACTTTGTAGTTTTCAATCTGTTTTTTAATGACAGATGTAATTTCATCTGAACTGATTTTCATATCCTATAAGTCACCTCAACCTCTTTGCATCATTTTCGCTTTCAGCGTGCTAAGCTGACGGGCTACAGATCCATCAATAAGACGGTCTCCGACCTTAACGGTAAAGCCACCAAGCAGCGCTGAATCTACTTCTTGTCTCATGATAATTTTCTTTCCTACAATTTCAGACAACTTAGCTTGAAGAGCAGCTGCCTGTTGTTCAGAAAGAGGACTTGCACTCGTTACCAATGCTTCCTCTACACCGAGCCCTTCACGAGCAAGCAGTGTATAAATTTCAATCATAGACTCAAGGATACTAGCTCTATCCTTGTCGATCACAACGTAGCAGAACTGTAGCACAATCGGCTGTACCTTATCTGCGAATATATTTTTAATTGTGTCTTTCTTTATTTCTTTAGAAAGAAGTGGATGTAATAAAAGTCTCTTTAAACTTTCATTTTCACCAATTGCATCTGCAATAAGACGAAGATCCGCTTCTGTCTGTTCGAGAGAGTGCTGTTCTACAGCAATTTCATAGATAGCTCGTCCATACTTTTTTGCAAGGATTACGGTCTTATCCATGTTTATTTACCTACTTTTTGAGCATCAAGCATAGCAATGCTCTCATCGATGAACCGGTCATTCATAGCCGGTGTCATATTTTCGCCGATAATCTTCGCTGCAATATCGCAGGAAATAGCAGCAAACTGAGCTTTAAGATCATCCAGAGCTTCCTTGCGTTCTCTCTCGATATGCTTAGTTGCATTTTCTTTTTCCTTTTCAATAGCGTCATGTGCAGCCTGAATCTGGGCTTGAGCCTGAACTTCAGCTTCCTTTACTGCTTTACGCACAATTTCATCAGCTTTAATCTGTGCGTCCTTAAGTTGTGATTCATAAGATGCTTTCAGTCTGCTTGCATCATCACGAGACTTTGCGGCAGAGTCAAGATCATTCTTAATTCGATTCTTACGATCATCAAGTACCTTGATAACCGGCTTGTAACAAAAATGTCCAAGAATCGCACAAAGGACAATAAAGTTGAGGATCTGAATCAGCAGTGTGCCATTAATGTCTACCAACTAGCTCCCCTCCTTAGACTAAAAATCTCGAAATTAAAATTAGCCGAGGAATGGGTTAGCAAACACCAATACGATAGCAATAACGATAGCAATAATCGGAATAGATTCAACCATACCGATACCAACGAGCATATTTGTAAAAAGCTGTCCAGCCATTTCAGGTTGACGGGTAGTGCCATCAATAGCAGCCTTAGCTACTTTGGAGTCATTGAAAGCTGCGCTGATAGAAGCAATAGCAGAAATAATGGTAGCTGCAATAAGAGAATATTGAATAACAATTGTCTGATCCATGATTAAAATTCCTCCTGAGAATTTAATAATATTTTCCGGTTATACCGGTAAGATTCCGTTTGAAGGGACGGTGCCCAAATTCCGTTATACGGAAATAAATACACTGGTTATTCGGCCAGCCCCGACTATCTTTATACACTTTCCTTTAAATAAACGGAAACAAGTGTTGTAAAGATATAAGCCTGGATAACACCAACAAATAAACTGAATGCAATCCAGATAATAGGTACCAACCACGGTGCCAGATTGTAAAGGATTTCCAGTAAAATTTCTCCGGCCAAAATATTACCAAACAAACGCATTGCCAAAGTAATTGGCTTGCTGACTTCTTCGATAAGATTAAGAACAACGAATGGTGCTATGGGGTGGAAAAAGTGTGCAAACCATGTTTTAACACCTTTATTTTTTATACGATAAAAATGCACGCATAAAGACGCTGCAAGAGCGAGCCCCAATGTTGTATTAACGTCATTTGTTGGAGAGGCAGTTAAATGTTCTGTCGGTAGTAAACCAATTTGGTTTGCCGTAAGAATAAACATAAACAATGTCAATAATACGGTAGACACCTTACGGTAGCTACTTCCAACATTCGACTCAAACTGACTGAAAAGCCATTCAAACAACAACTCCACCGCATTTTGAATACCTGATGGAATCAATGCACGGCTTCTGGTTGCTGCAAATACGATTAGAAAAACAATGATAGCACTAAGCCATGTAGTATAAATCGTATCCAAGTTTATGGGCATTCCAAACAATTGAGAAACAACGTGTGTACCTGTGTGAAGATGCATAGTCTCACCCCCTCTCCCTTACTCTGGCAATACAATAATTTATTCCTTAATTAATTTAATCACTCTGTCCACAAGGGTCATAAGTGTTAAAGTAAGTAAGCCTACTAAATACCCGAAAATATTAACGGGTGTAAATATGATACCGACACAAGTTAGAATCTGTAACACGAGTCGACTCATAGCAAACAAAGAAAGTCTTTGACTAATAAAAACAGGAGCTTTCCCTTGTCTTTCCCATTGACTTTCTTTAACCAAAAGAAAAGAGAGAAAAAGAATCTGAAATAATCCGCCTAGTACAATACCGACTGCTACATGCCAATCCCAAATAAATTCAGAAATGAATGCAAAACCAATAATAGCAACGGTAGTATACTTGATCATACGTCTGGCAAACCTGGCAAATGTCTGATCATATTTCATGAACCTTATCTCTCCAACATTTTTCTAATTACTGACCAAAGTCCTGCTGCTCCACCAAGAATTGACATACTCGTCAATCCGAAAGGTGCGCAACCAAAATACCTATCAATGATAACACCTGTGTAAACACCTATCCCGATACAAGTAAGCAATGTAAGACCTGCGGCTGATGCAGTAGCAATTCGACGAGCAGCTGAAAGTTCTCTTTCTGATTCTTTACTCGGCTTTTCCTTCATAATTGTCACCTATACGTCAGGAAACCGCATCTTCTAACATCACGTTAAAAGACACGGGCAAACACATACAAATTTATTGTATCATAAAGTCTGCTATCTTGCTATAAAAGCACATGGCTTCTTTTTAGAAATTTTATAGTGGTATAAAATAGCCTCAACAATACGTGTGGCAGCATGCCCATCTCCATATGGGTTTACTGCTTCCGCCATCTCCTGATAAGACTTAACATTAGTTAACAATTCATAGGCTGTATTATATATTTTCTCCTCGTCAGTTCCTACCAATTTCACAGTTCCGGAAGCAACTGCTTCCGGTCTTTCTGTAGTATCACGAAGAACCAATACCGGTTTCCCAAGACTGGGAGCTTCTTCCTGAATTCCACCCGAATCCGTAAGAATGATATCTGCACGTGCCATTAAATTAGTAAAAGGCTCATATTCCATAGGATCCACCAAATGAACACCGGCAATTCCTGCCAACTCTTCATTCACGGCTTGACGCACTAATGGATTTCTATGCACAGGAAATACAATCTCCGTATTAGGAACATCTTCAATTAATCTTCTAAGTGCACGATATACTTGGCGCATAGGATCTCCCAAATTTTCTCGTCTATGCGTAGTTACTAATATTATACGTTTCCCTTCCTCAATCGATTCTATTTCTTTATCTGCAAATACATAATCTTTCTTAACAGTAGCCAGTAATGCATCAATAACAGAGTTCCCAACCGTAAAAATAGTTTCTTCTTTTCTGTTTTCCATCAATAAATTATTTTTTGCTGTATCCGTAGGTGCAAAGTGTAAGGTAGTTAGAATACCGGTTAAAGAACGATTAGCTTCTTCCGGAAAAGGAGAATACATATTACCCGTACGAAGCCCCGCTTCTACATGTCCTACATCAATTTGCTGATAAAAAGCTGCTAATGCAGCAGAAAAGGTGGTTGTTGTATCACCATGTACCAACACCAAATCAGGATTCTCTTTCTCCAATACTTCTTTTAATCCCAAAAGAACCCGTGTAGTGATATCGTATAAAGATTGTCCCTTTTTCATAATATCCAAATCATAATCAACCGGCAAATTAAATAACTCCACGACTTGATCAAGCATTTCTCGATGTTGTGCAGTAAGACATACTTTAGTTTCAATTTCCGGATGTTTTAATAATTCTTTAACAACAGGTGCCATTTTTATAGCTTCAGGACGTGTCCCAAAAATCGCCATGACCTTCACTGTGTTCACCTTCCTATTCCAATGATTTGCAAATTTTAAAATGTATCTATTTCTTTATTTTGAAAAGTTTTTTTTAGAACACCTAACTTCTTAGCCCATAAAATGAATATTGTTACAACGCCCCCTACAATTACTATTCCGATAATAGGCGATACATGAATAACTAATAACGCAATACAAGAAAAGAAGGCTGTTAAAGCATACATAACAAGAACAACCTGTTTCTGGTTCAATCCTTGAGCAAGCAATCTATGATGCAAATGACTCTTATCCGGTGCAAATACAGGAATCCCACTGATTCTACGACGAATAATTGCCAATAGGGTATCCATAATGGGAACCATAAGTGCAATAACCGGTACAAATAAAACGGTTACTGCCGCAGTTTTCATAGCACCAAGCACAGAAGCAACCGCAATAATATACCCCAAGAACATGGAACCGGTGTCTCCCATAAAAATTTTAGCAGGATTAAAATTATACTGTAAAAAAGCCAGTGCCGATCCTGCCATAGCTACCATAGCTGCGGCAGAAACCCACTGTCCCATTTGAAATGCCAACATAGCAATAGCCAGTGATGCAATGGCGGCTACTCCTGCTGCCAATCCATCTAATCCGTCAATCAAATTTACTGTATTCACAAAACCGATAATCCAAAATATAGTGACCGGTACCGAAATAAGTGTAGGTAAATACAACAATCCGATATATGGTAAAACTAACCAATCAATCTGAATTCCAAACCCAATCACCACAATAGCAGCAGCTAATATTTGCCCCAACAACTTCACTTTTGCAGGTAAAGACCATCTGTCATCAATAACTCCCACAACAATAAGAACGGTAGCTCCAATCATAATTCCGACCATCTCAAACGATAGACCTACCGTACAAAGAACAGATATCATAAATCCTGCATAGATAGCAAGCCCACCTAAACGGGGAATAAGTCCATGATGTACTTTACGCGCATTCGGTTTATCGACTGCACCTATTTTAATTGCCATCTTTTTTACTACAGGTGTAAGTACAAAAGTCACAAGCAATGCAGTTAAAAATGTATATGCATATGCAAACAAGGGTACACCTCCTAAAAGAGAACACTTTAAGGTAATTGTATCATAACCGAGTCATTGTTTCGAATAAGGAGACTATACTATTTCTTATCAATAAATCTGCGAATAACTTGCATATTTTATTGATAATGCTTTTCAAATAGATTTTTCTATGTTATAATGCATGTATAGGTCAATCACAACCTCGATGTACGGATCGAAGATTGATTTATATAAAAGGACGACGGGAAATACTATTTCCCTACGACTCCCTTCAATACACTCCTTGTAGAATACCCGAACTTTCCTCGTTCGGGTATTTTCATTTTAAAACTTACTTTTATAAATAAGATGATATAATTAATATAAGTATAGAAAAGGAGGGACGATTCGTATGTCATTTATTCAGTTATCCCCGGAAAAATGGAATTTCAATGTATTTAACGCCATAAAAAACTGGATGGTTCTTACAGCAGGCACGCCAAGCAATTGTAATTCTATGATTGTCTCTTGGGGAGCACTTGGCATTATGTGGAATAAGCCTACTGCCAGTGTATATGTCCGTGAAAGTCGATATACTCTACCTTTTATGCAAGAAGAAGATTATTTTACACTTTCTATTCTTCCTATGACCTATGAAACAGATATGAAATATTTAGGAAGCCATTCCGGAAGAAATGAAAATAAATATGCTAAAACTAATCTACATCCTATATCGGTAGGTCCCGCTATAGGAATTGAAGAAGCTAATTATATAATGGTTATAAAAAAACAATTAGTAACAAAATTAGATTTCTGCAATTATTATGACAAAGAAATCTATGAACAGTGGTATAGTCATAAAGATAAAAATAATGACCATTATATGTTCATGGGCGAAATTATAAATATTTTCAAACGAATTTAATATAGAAACATTTTTATGTACCACATCCATTATAAATCACACCTTATCAATAGAGGACTTTATGTTATTACCTTATATTGCTCCCACTACATCCTTTAGAAAAGAAATAGAAATAAAAAAATCTCTTTTCATTGCAGATATAATCCCTATACAAACTATAGAAGAAGCAGTAACTACACTAGCATCCAAAAAAAAAGAGTTTAAAGATGCTACTCACCATTGTTATGCTTATCGTATCGGCACCACACAAATCATAGAAAAGTCCGGAGATGATGGTGAACCATCCGGTACGGCAGGACATCCTATGCTCCATGTATTACAAAAAAACAAATTAACTTATACACTGGCAGTCGTCACTCGTTACTTTGGTGGAATCAAACTAGGTACGGGAGGACTCACAAGAGCCTATTCCGGTTGTCTTAGTGAATGTATAAAATTCGCAAATTTTTCAGCATATACACCACATATAAGAGGAAGTCTTATTATCCCTTACACAGCTATGGGTGCTTTTGAACATTATATTTTATCAACGGATATTCATATTATAGACCGAAAATTTACACACAAAGTAGAAATTATATTTTTATCCTTACCCAACACCTTAGAAAAGCATCTTCGTTATATAACGGATATGACAGGAGGGCAATCCATTTACACAAAAATAAAAGAGGAATATCTACCTTTACCCACCAAAACAAAAGACACCGATTAATCGGTGTCTTTTGTTTATAAACATTTATTGTGCTGTTAATCGCTGTTTTTCTTCTGTTTCAAATAACATATCTGCCATCTTTGAAGTAATTTCACTTGCTTCTACACACTCTACCCAATAAGCAGGTAAAAAAGAAGTTCCAAAACGAATACCTTCTAAAGCGCCTGTTAATGCACCGGTAACGGTACTACAACCATCATGATTCGCTGCTGTTATGACAGCTTCAAACGGATCATCCATAACTGTTGCACAATATACAGCAATTGCCAATGCTTCTTCTGCTATATCACCGCCACCTAAAGAACGTATACTGTCTAAATGCTCCCAAACTCCACTCTTTCCTGCAGGATGTTTATTCGCTTGTTCCACAGCAGCCGTTAACAATTTAATAATATTTTCTCCACCTTTACGAGAAGAAAGTAAATAGTTCACTTTATCTATCGATTTAGGAAGCGAGATTCCATTGATTAAATAAGATACCAATGATGCTACCGCCCCGCCTGCTAAATAAGCAGTAGCATGTGAATGTGTCAATGCGGAAATTTCTGCTCCCACCGAAAAAGCTTCTTCCGGTTTATCCCAATATAATATGCCAAGAGGAATATTACGTGTAAGTACAGCACTACCTTTACTATTATTGATATCCTTATCAGTCGTACCTTTTTCTTCGTTTGACAGTGCATTGAGAACACCGGTTTCCGGCATCCTACGTTCGTGCATAAATTTTTCACGAACTAAGCATAAGTCTTTTTCATGCGGCTGTCTTCTTGTCCAAGATTTTTGCCCACGACGAGGTTCTTCACCGGTTTGACTATAAAACCAACGCATAAACCCACGGTACACACCATCAGATGAGCTTAATTTTTTAGCATCACTCCAGAGTAGCCCATCTACAGTGGCAAGCATCATTTGGGTGCTATCAGATACTAACGCTTTTGCTTTTTTATTTTTACTTGTAATCATGGTACGAAGACCAAATGGACCGAAACGACGAATAATTTTGCCGGTTGTTAATGTTTTCATCGGATATCCTAAAGCATCTCCACATACTTCTCCCAACAATGCTCCTCGAACTTTGTCTATTTCGAGCATTTTCCCCCTCCTTCTTAACAAATTTCCTCCATTTAGAAAAACCGGAATTTATCCCCCTTGCTGTTAAGCACATCCAGCTAAAAACGAGTTAAATCTCCGGTTATTTGTCCGTCATTTTAAAAATCGATTTTATAAATTAATAAACTAAAGTATATATATAGTATATCATACCTTAAAGAATTCTTTTTATTTTAATTATTTCCGCCTAAAGCTTCCAAATCTTTTCTGATTGTTGATAAAAGAACGGTTGGATCATTAATTTTGCGTTGCAAATCTTCTATCATACCCCAAGTATCGCGTTGTACTTGTGTCAAATTGCTTTTGCCTGTCATACTAATCACATCGATCCGATAACAAGACATATGATTCAAGGTACGATATACAGATTCAGGAATCTTTCCCATATCATAACGATCCATCAATAATTGAGTTGCTTCCAATTTATCTTCCTGTGATTCTAAAAAGACTACTTTTGCTTCCCCCATAACACTTTCAAAAGCATTCGTCCACATGAGAGGAATATTACCTAATCCAATCCTAAATGAATGATCTAAAACAAAAGTAACATAAGGATTCTCCTTTAATATATTGATTTTGCGACCTTCCAATGCTGAATGACAATAAAAAGATAATTGTCCCTCTTTCACTCGATATCCAAAATCAAGCGGTACAATATAAGCCTTTCCTGCCTCTACCATTCCTATATGAACCTGCTTACATCTGGATACAATAGATATTTGTTCTTCAAAAGCAGTAACTTCTCTATCTTTACGTCTCATTTTTTGTTCCATAATAGACCTCTCAATATGTTATTTATCTAAATATATATTTATTATAACTTCTTTTTTAATAAAAAAGGAAGATTATCTATTTGATAATCTTCCTTTTCATTATGTATTCGATAAAATATCTCACTTTATTTTATATATTTTTATGTGGTATCAACTACTTCACATTATACAATCCGGAAGGTCCTTCATTCATATTAATCATAACATTCTTAACCTGTGTATACGCATTGAGAATCATCTTATGTGTTTCTCTGCCGATACCGGATTTCTTATAACCGCCGAAAGGAGCACCTGCCGGAATTAAGTTATAACAGTTGACCCAAATACGTCCCGTTCTTACATTGCGAGCAATCTTAAGTGCTGTATGAATATTAGTGGAGAACACACCGCCACCAAGACCATATTCAGAATCATTAGCCAGCTTAATTACTTCATCTACAGAGCTAAATTTCTGAATAACAACTACCGGCCCGAATACTTCTTCCTGACAAATACGAAGCTTGTTATTATCCGCCTCAATAATGGTCGGCTTAAAGAAATACCCTTTATCACAACCATTAGCAGTATATCTTTCCCCACCGGTAACAATGCGGCAACCTTCCTGACGCGCAATATCTACATAACCGGCAACCTTTTCCATCTGTTTCTTATAGATTTCAGCCCCCAACTGTGTCTCCGGATCAGTCGGATCGCCAATCTTTACGGATTCAAAAGTGTCTTTTAAACGCTGCAAGAATTCATCATAAATTCCTTCTTGCACAAACACACGTGAACCGGCACAGCAAACTTGACCTTGATTGAAAAGAATACCTGTAGCAACTCCTTCCAATGCCTGCTCCATATTAGCATCATCAAGAATGATATTCGCAGATTTACCACCTAACTCCAAAGTAACCGGAACCAATTTTTCACCTGCTGCTTTATACACACCCTTACCTACACTGGTAGAGCCGGTAAATGCCAGTTTATCTACATCCGGATGATCTAAGAGATACTGTCCGGACTTAGAGCCCGCTCCTGTAATAACATTCAACACCCCTGCCGGAAGAATATCCTGAATTAATCTAACTAATTCCAATACAGATAAAGAAGTATGAGAAGACGGTTTTAATACAATCGTATCTCCTGCCGCCAATGCAGGCGCCAACTTCCAACATGCCATAAGGAACGGGAAATTCCAAGGAACAACCTGCCCTACAACACCAATCGGCTCCCGTAAAATTAAAGATAAATTATTTCCATCCAATATTTTGGCGCTACCTTCTTCAATACGCACAGCACCTGCAAAGTATCTGAAATGGTCTGCACCGAGAGGAATATCTACCGTAGAAGTTTCACGAATCGGCTTACCGTTATCCATAGTTTCAATTAATGCTAACCGTTCTTTGTTTGCATCAATAATATCCGCAATCTTAAGCAAGATGTTCTGACGTTCTACCGGTTCTACAGCTGCCCACGAAGGAAATGCTTTATGTGCAGCTTTTACTGCCGCATCCACGTCTTCTTTAGTCGCTTCTGCAAAAGATGCCAACTTCTCTCCGGTTGCCGGATTATGTGCATCACTATATACACCATCAGAGGACGGTACCCATTGTCCACCGATAAATAAATCATATTTTTCTTGAAGAGCTACTTTATTCATAAGAATAACCTCTTTTCTTTGTAAAAAACATTGATATAAAAATATATCTTTATTTGATGTACTTAGTGTAGCACCAACCAAGAGTATATTCAAGAGTTTTGATATGCTTTTATTTATATCAATATATCATCGTCACAATGCATTTAAGTTATATTTACTTTAGATATAAAAAAGAAGCTCCATACAGAGCTTCTTTTTCTAAAATTATCAATTAAAAAACATAGTTTAAGGATAAAGATGCAAGATTTCTAAAAATGAATCTCGGTTGATTTGACTTGACATCAAATGCATATTCACCATGAAGTCTTACATTCTTATCAAGTGTTACATCTGTTTCTAATAACCAATATTTAATATGTCTACCTCCGCTGGATAAACCTTCGATAGGAGATACATCATGCTTATAATGATAAGTAGTTGCTCCCAATCTAACATTTACATAGGAAACGGCGATACGATAAGAACCTACTTGTTCATCATTTTGATGCCCGAATCCTATACCGGCAATAAAAGAGTCCGGTCTTTTATAAAAAGCATTGCTTTCTACGTTCTTGTAGTAGTCACCAAATAAATCAATCTTATCTGTCAACCCAATAGTTAATCCGATACCCCAAACCTGGAATTCTCTATAAGATTCAGGATAATTATTAATATATTCTAAATCATATTTGAATCGGCCATTGGAATTCTGCCCATCTAAACGAGCATATACAACATCATCATTTGTACGGAAATCTGCACGACCGAACCCCACTGTCAAATTAGCTGCATCATTAAAGTGTGCAATCGCTTCAATCCCCTTAACTTCTCCATCGAAAAGTAAACCTGTTTGTCCAAAAGTTTGCCCATATTTACCAATATTCACACTTAACTTATCATTAAAATCATGGTGTACATACAATTTCTGCATATAAACTCTACTTTTATCATCCGGATTAAAATCATATGTGAAGTTTATATTGGATCGAAGTAGACCTTCTACATAAGTGCGATCATTAACTTGTGCATGAGCATTAATTCTCATGCACCCAAGATAATCATTTTCAACAATAGATCCTTCTACAATAGCTATAGTTTCACCATATCTCTGTACCCACTTAAACTGTGCATCACCAGACCAATAAATATTACCAACTTTAGATTCAAGATTTGCTACACGTACACCGAGAGTTCCCAGTTCATCAGCATATTCATTTGCTAATTTGTCAAGAACAGCTTTTTGCTCAGTATTATATTGGTCTTCATGTGCCAACATTCCGGCAATAATCTGTGCCATTTCATAACGAGTAATATTTTTTTCACCTTTAAACGTTCCATCCGGATATTCTTTAACAATATTTTGAACGGATAATTCACTTACCGCCTTGTATGCCCAATCATCAGGTGATACATCGGAAAATGGATTAGCGGCATATACAGATATACCCACAGTTAAAGCTGTTACAGCAGTGATTGTGAAAATTTTAAATTACTTATTTTTGTCAACAATAAGTAATTTAAAATTTTCACAATCATAAAATTAAAAGAGAATCTCACTATAGTGAGATTCTTTTTTAATTCATTTAGAATACATAATTCAAAGATACAGCTCCGAGATTCTTGTCGTTCTGTCCATCTTGATCGAGTTTTACATTAAATGCATATTCACCATGAAGTCTTACATTCTTAGCAATAGTTACATCCGTTTCTACTGTCCAATACTTAACTTTATTTACACCGGCTATATCCTTAGTAAGGTAAGACAATGGGGATACATCATAAGTATACCCACCAAGTACTGCACCAAGTTCAGCATTGACATAAGAAGCACCAATACGGAAAGACCCTACATGCATGTTATCCTGATGTCCAAAACCGATACCTGCAGTCCATGCTACCGGACGTTTTTCATCCTTAGTATTCTTATAGTAATCACCAAATACATCAATCTTATCAGTTACACCGATAGTCATACCTGCACCCCAGATATTGATAGGATGAGCAGTACTGTGTCCTTTGATATATTCAATATCATAGTCAACATGACCCATAAATCCGCTGCCGGCTAACTGTGCATAAGTTACATCTTTTTCTCCTACAACGGCTTTCCATTCATTTACACGTCCATAACCTACAGTCAAATGGATTGGAAGTTGATTGAATACATAGGTCGCTTCAACACCTTTGATTTCATCATCAAAGAACATACCGGTCTGTCCGAAGAACTGAGAATACTTACCAAGATTTACACCAAGGTTGTTACCGATATCATGGTGTACATAAAGTTTCTGCATATAAACATCACTGTTCTTGTCATCATGGAAATTCATATTTCCACGAAGTACACCTTCCACATAGGTATTGTCATTAACCTGTGCATGAGCTTTAATCTTCATCTTGCCCTTCCACATATCAATAACACTATTATTTGTCCCATACTTCTGTTTCCAATTCATTGATGCACTACCGGACCAGGAAATGTTGCCTACCTTGGATTCGAGGTTGCCTACACGTACACCGAGAGTGTCGAGTTCATCAGCATATTCGCTTGCGAGCTGATCAATCATAGCTCTCTGTTCTGCATTGTACTGATCTTCATTTGCCATGAGTCTAGCAATGATCTGTGCCAATTCATAACGGGTAATGTTTCTTTCTCCCTTGAATGTTCCGTCCGGATAACCTTCTACGATTCCCTGTTCGGACAATTCACTTACTGCCTGATATGCCCAGTCACTTGTGGATACATCAGAGAATGGATTTGCTGCGTATGCGGATACGCCTGCGGTTAAAGCTGCTACAGCAGCGATTGCAAGAATCTTTTTCATGTTCTTGTTTCCTTTTCTACAACTCCCTATTTAAAAATTAAGAATTATAGATAACATAACTGAGTATCCTAGTTTCCTCTACTATATTTTCTATATTCCTAAGTGATAACATATAGGGAATACACTTATCACCACTTATAGTGTATATAGGCTTTTTTGTTTTGTCAATTATTGATAACCTTTTTATAATTAATGCATCTTTTATGATTATTTTATATAAATAAAAAAGAAATCTCCTGTATGAGATTCCTTTTTTACTAAACTATCTATTAGAATACATAGTTTAAAGATACTGTTGCCAAATCATCTATATCAGCATCAAAACGATTTCCATTTACATCAAAAGCCTTCACATTGAATGCATATTCGCCATGTAAAGATACGTTCTTAGCTACGGTTACATCGGCAGTCGCACTCCAATACTTAACCTGAGGTACACCGGCAACAACGCCATAAATTGGAGATACATCATAGGTGTAGGATGGTGTTACCGCACCAAATTTAGCATCTACATAAGCAGCGGATACACGGAAAGAACCCGGTCTAGCCATATCCTGCTGACCGAAACCGATACCTGCCGTCCATGCTACCGGTTTCTTTCCAAATTGCATAACATCCTTAGTATTCTTGTAGTAATCTCCGAATACATCAATCTTATCGGTTACACCGACAGTTAAGCCTGCCCCCCAAATATTTAAAGCATCTTTAGCTTCGCCATGTCCTTTGATATATTCCACATCATAAGCAACACGGTTCATAAATGCATTCCCTGCTAAACGAGCATAAGTGAAATCTACATCTCCTGCAGCTTTCCAGAATTCTCCTACATTTGGGTCAATATCCCCTAAAAACTCGTCTGTATAACCGTTAACACGACCATAACCTACTGTCAAATCAGCTACGTCATTGAAATGAATAATGGCTTCTGCACCCTTAATTTCATCATCAAAGAACATACCGGTCTGACCGAAGAACTGTGCATACTTACCAATATTTACACTTACGTTGTCACCAAAGTCATGGTGTACATAAAGTCTCTGCATGGTAACATCGCTGTCATCCTTGTCCTTGAAATTCATATCGCCACGAAGCAATCCTTCTACATAAGTGCTGTCATTAACCTGTGCATGCGCATTAATTCTGAGACGACCTTCATAACTATCAGTAGTTTTTACCTTAGCACGTGTTCCCGGTGCAAGCTGTAAACCTTTTAAATTATAGCTCTGAACCCATTTCATGTATGCATCGCCGGACCAGGAAATGTTGCCTACCTTGGATTCGAGGTTGCCTACACGTACACCGAGGTTGTTAAGTTCATCAGCATATTCACTTGCGAGCTGATCAATCATAGCTCTCTGTTCTGCATTGTACTGATCTTCATTTGCCATAAGTCTAGCAATGATCTGTGCCAATTCATAACGGGTAATATTTCTTTCTCCCTTGAATGTTCCGTCCGGATAACCTTCTACGATTCCCTGGTCAGATAATTCACTTACTGCCTGATATGCCCAATCGCTTGTGGATACATCAGAGAATGGATTTGCTGCGTATGCGGATACGCCTGCGGTCAAAGCTGCTACAGCAGCGATTGCAAGAATCTTTTTCATGTTCTTGTCTCCTTTTCTACAACTTCCCCATAACATTAAATGTGATAGAAAATATAAAGGAGTGTCCTGGTTTCCTCTACTATACTTTCTATTTTACAACCATAAAAAATGGGAGAGATCTTTATGATCATAGATAGTGTACCTCTTATTTTTAACTTTGTCAATTATTATTAATTAATTAATTTATTAATAATTTTATTCTATTTTCAAAAATTCTCCAAATAAAAAAGGAATCCCAATGGGATTCCTTTTATTTTAAGACTGTAAAATTAGAACGCGTAGTTCAAAGATACCGTTGCCAAGTCCTTGAGGTCCTTGGAGTCATCGTTAGACTTAACGTTGAATGCATATTCACCGTGTAAGGATACATTCTTAGCTACAGTTACATCTGCAGCAGCAGTCCAGTACTTAACATGGTCAATACCATGTGCACCGCCCAACAATTCAATTGGAGATACATCATAGGTGTATCCCTGGGTAACCGCACCAGCTTTAGCATTTACATAAGCAGCGGATACACGGAAAGAACCTGGACGAGCCATGTCCTGACGACCAAAGCCGATACCTGCAGTCCATGCTACCGGTTTCTTTCCATTTCCAATAACATCCTTAGTATTCTTGTAGTAGTCACCGAATACATCAATCTTATCGGTTACACCGAGTGTCAAACCTGCACCCCAGATGTTGGTATCTTCATTGCCATGGCTCTTGATGTATTCTACATCATAAGCAACACGCCCCTGAACCAAATCACCTGCAAGCTTAGCGTAGGTGAAATCTACATCTTCAGCAAGATCGCTTACACGACCGTAACCTACTGTCAAGTCAGCCATGCCTGGCATGTTGAACATTACTTCAGCACCTTTGATTTCTCCATCAAAGAACATACCGGTCTGACCGAAAGACTGTGCATACTTACCAAGGTTTACTCCTACTCTGTTACCAAAATCATGGTGTACATAGAGTCTCTGCAAGTAAACATCACTATTCTTGTCATCCTTGAAGTTCATGTTGCCACGGAGCAAACCTTCTACATAGGTGCTGTCATTAACCTGTGCATGTGCCTTAATTCTGAGACGACCTTTGTAGTTATCAACAGTCTTTGCAGCATCATCAGAGTAACCCTGAGCCCACTTCATGTATGCATCGCCGGACCAGGAAATGTTGCCTACCTTGGATTCGAGGTTGCCTACACGTACACCGAGAGTGTTAAGTTCATCAGCATATTCACTTGCGAGCTGATCAATCATAGCTCTCTGTTCTGCATTGTACTGATCTTCATTTGCCATAAGTCTAGCAATGATCTGTGCCAATTCATAACGGGTAATGTTTCTTTCTCCCTTGAATGTTCCGTCCGGATAACCTTCTACGATTCCCTGGTCGGACAATTCACTTACTGCCTGATATGCCCAATCACTTGTGGATACATCAGAGAATGGATTTGCTGCGTATGCGGATACGCCTGCGGTCAAAGCTGCTACAGCAGCGATTGCAAGAATCTTTTTCATGTTCTTGTCTCCTTTTGTTTACTTTCTCCATAAAAGTTAAGAAATATAAAACATAAAGAGTATCCTAGTTTCCTCAGTTATTTTTAACATTCTTAATACGATAAAAGTGGAGAATTTCCCTATCGTTATCGATAGTTTATCTTTTCCTTTTACGCTTGTCAATTGTATTATTTTTATAATAATTATCATTAATTATTATTTGGTTATTTATATCTAAAACAGCTAATAAAACCTTACACTTTTTTCTATTCACATAATAGGCAGTAAAAAAAGGAATCCCGAAGGATTCCTTTTTTATTAAACTATTCTATTAGAATACATAGTTTAAAGATACAGTTGCCAAGTTGTCGAAGTCAACCTGAGTATCTTTAGCCTTCACGTTGAAGTCGTATTCACCGTGGAGTCTTACATTCTTAGCAATGGTTACGTCAGCCTGTGCTGCCCAGAACTTAACCTGAGATGCACCATTTGCAAGAGCATCGAGTGCAGATACATCATAGGTGTAGCCGCCGAGAAGAGCACCCTCTTCAGCATTGATATAGGAAGCACTTACACGGAAAGAGCCTACACGCATATCATCCTGACGACCAAAACCGATACCTGCAGTCCATGCTACCGGATCTTTGTCAAGACCAACATTCTTGTAGTAGTCACCGAATACATCGATTGCATCGGTTACGCCAACAGTTAAACCTGCGCCCCAAATCTTGTTCTTGTTGTTGGAGTGACCCTTGATGAAGTCAACATTGTATCCAACACGATCCATGAATACATTACCTTCAACCTTAGCATAGGTATAGTCAGCATTGGTGTTAGGTGCAAGAGCATCTGCATCTACCAAACGACCATAACCAACGGTTACATCAGCCATACCTGCATCAAAAGTTGCTTCAACACCCTTGATTTCTCCATCATAGAACATACCGGTCTGACCGAAGAACTGTGCATACTTACCAAGATTTACACCTACTCTGTTACCAATGTCATGGTGTACATAGAGTCTCTGCATAACAACATCACTGTTCTTGTCATCCTTGAAGTTCATGTCGCCACGGAGCAATCCTTCTACATAAGTGCTGTCGTTAACCTGTGCATGCGCATTGATTCTGAGACGACCTTTGTAGCTGTCAACAGTGTTATTAGCATCCTGTGCATCATAACCCTGAGCCCATTTCATGTATGCATCGCCGGACCAGGAAATGTTGCCTACCTTGGATTCGAGGTTACCTACACGTACACCGAGGTTGTTAAGTTCATCAGCATATTCGCTTGCGAGCTGATCAATCATAGCTCTCTGTTCTGCATTGTACTGATCTTCATTTGCCATAAGTCTAGCAATGATCTGTGCCAATTCATAACGGGTAATATTTCTTTCTCCCTTGAATGTTCCGTCCGGATAACCTTCTACGATTCCCTGGTCGGATAATTCACTTACTGCCTGATATGCCCAGTCGCTTGTGGATACATCAGAGAATGGATTTGCTGCGTATGCGGATACGCCTGCGGTCAAAGCTGCTACAGCAGCGATTGCAAGAATCTTTTTCATGTTCTTGTCTCCTTTTCTACAACTCCCTATCTAAAAATTAAGAATTATAGAAAACATAAATGAGTGTCCTGGTTTCCTCTACTATATTTTCTATGTTCTTTAACAACAAGATATAGGGAAATTTCTTATTGTTAAACAAATCATACTCTTCCAAACTCTTTTTGTCAAAAAAATAGGTCTTTTTGTTTAAAAATATTTTTTATATATTAATAAAAAATATAAATAACTACTACATGCTCACACAAAAAAGTCACGAAACTTTTATATTTCGTGACTTTTTATATTAAAAATTATTCAACATCTACAAAGTGATTCTCTTCTACCGAATGAACAACATTCATTTTTCTGTAACGAGAAATACCTGTTCCTGCCGGAATTAATTTTCCTATAATAACATTTTCTTTGAGCCCGATTAAAGGATCTACCTTCCCCTTAATCGCTGCATCAGTAAGAACTCTAGTAGTCTCCTGGAAAGAAGCTGCTGACAAGAACGAGTCTGTTGCTAAGGCTGCTTTGGTTGTCCCCAGTAAAAGATTTTCTCCTACAGCTACACTCTTCCCTTCTTCTTTCAAGCGGCTATTTTCTGCACGGAATGCGACAATATCCACCGTTTCGCCTTGAAGCCAATGAGAATCTCCGGGATCTTTAATCTTAATCTTTCGAAGCATCTGATGCACAATGATTTCAATATGTTTATCATTGATTTCAACGCCCTGTGAACGATATACTTTCTGTACTTCTTTAACAATATATCCCTGAGTAGCCTGTACACCACGTACGCGAAGAATATCATGAGGATTAATATTACCTTCGATAAGTCGGGCACCTGCTTCGATAACTTGCCCTTCTACTACAGAAATACGTTTACCAAACGGAATCTTATAAGACTCAGAAGTTTCCTCATTAGTAACTGTAATAACGAATACACCCTTATTTTCTTCAGACTCTTCAATGGATACCGTACCTGCAATATCAGAAATTATAGCATTCCCTTTCGGTCTACGAGCTTCAAATAATTCTTCAACACGTGGCAACCCCTGTGTAATATCTTCAGAAGATGCTACACCACCCGTATGGAATGTACGCATAGTAAGCTGTGTACCCGGTTCACCGATAGATTGTGCCGCAATAATACCAACTGCTTCACCAATTTCCACCTTACGTCCGGTTGCCAAATTACGTCCATAACACTTAGCACAAACACCATGTGCAGAATGACAGGTAAGAATAGAACGAACTTTAACCTTATCATAGAATTTTTCAATTTCTTCTGCTTGATCATCAGAAATCTCTTCATTCTTCTTAGCGATCACTTCACCTGTTTCCGGATGAAGAATATCTTCTACCGGACAACGTCCGCTAATACGATCTGCTAAGGATTCTATAAGTCCGCCTGATTCTACAATCTTGCTTAACTCTACACCTTCCGATTCATCCATGCGAACATGAATAAACGGAACATTACTATTGATAACAGTATCTGCAATTTCATCAGTAATTACAGTTCCCTTGCTATAAAGAATATCTCCATCAAGTGTTACCACATCATTTTCAAATGTCTTTCCGACAAAATGTGCATGCATACGATGGCTTATAACATTCTTATATTCTTCATAGCCTTCCTTCTGTCCTAAATCATAAGTAACCGGTTCCTGTGGTTCTAAAGTCTCCATATCCATAGGTGGAACAACCGTAACAGAAGTTACTAAGTGACGATTCATCACGGTAATATCTGATGCGTCAAGAGTCTTCCCTCTCACAAGTAGAATATCACCGGAACGAGTATCGATTATATCCTGTTCAAGAATGGCACCGATTAAGGCCGGTTTCAATTCCATAATAGTTTTCTTAACAGATTCGCTTGCCGCAATGATGGCTTTTTCTCTTTCAAAGTCTAAAACTTTTACATCACAGTCATCTTCACGAATAATAACATCCTGGGATACGTCAACAAGACGTCTGGTTAAATAACCGGAATCCGCAGTACGAAGTGCCGTATCGGCAAGCCCCTTACGAGCACCGTGAGAAGATGTAAAGTAATCTAATACGGTTAACCCTTCTCGGAAGTTTGCTTTAACCGGCAACTCTACAGTCTTACCGGAAGTATCCGCAATCAAACCACGCATACCTGCCAACTGACGAATCTGATTATCATTACCACGGGCACCGGACTGTGCCATCATAGTAAGCGGATTGAATTTCTTCATGCTATGTTTCATAGCTTCGCCAACTCTATTCGTAGCCTTGGACCAAATATCAACCACTAATCTATAACGTTCTGAGTTTGTAATAAGACCGCGACGGAAGTATTCTCTTACTTTAGCTACTTTCTTATCAGACTCTTGCAAAATCTTATCTTTTTCCGGCGGTACAGCTACGTCATTAATACCGATAGAAATACCGGAAATAAGTGCATAATGGAATCCCAGCGTCTTAATGCTATCCAATAAGTCACCCGTTGCTTTAAATCCTAATTTCTTAAAGCAATCATTGACTAACTTACCCATCTGCTTCTTGCCGATAGTAATTCCCAATGCTTCTTGCCCATCAGGACGTTTATAGAAGAAACGCATAGGTTCTGCAATAGCGAAATTAAAAATCAAACGCCCCGGTGTAGATACAACATATCCACGTCCCGGTATATACACTTTCAAGAAATCGTGAATTTTGACTCTCTTAAGATTATAAGCAAGCATTACTTCATCATAACTGGTAAAGCAATGAAGCTTAGATGTATCCATCGCATCTTCTTCTTCTTTGCTCTTTTCAACAATAGTAAGGTAGTATGCACCTAAAATCATATCCTGAGAAGGAATAGCTACCGGCTTTCCATCTTTAGTGGATAAAATATTGTTAATAGAAAGCATTAAAGTTCTTGCTTCAGCTTGTGCTTCTACAGAAAGTGGCAAATGACATGCCATCTGGTCACCGTCAAAGTCTGCATTATACCCCGGACAAACCAACGGATGTAATTTAATAGCACGACCATCCCAAAGAACCGGTTCAAACGCTTGAATACCTAATCTATGCAATGTAGGTGCACGATTCAAAAGTACCGGATGTTCTTTAATAACATCCCCCAATACATCCCACACTTCAGGAACTAATTTATCTACTTTCTTACGTGCCACCTTTAAATTAGATGCCAATCCACGTGCAATCAGTTCATGCATAATGAACGGTTTGAACAATTCGATTGCCATTTCTTTCGGCAAACCGCATTGATACATCTTAAGTTCCGGTCCAACTACGATTACAGAACGACCGGAGTAATCAACACGCTTACCTAATAAGTTTTGGCGGAAACGTCCTTGTTTCCCCTTAAGCATATCGGACAAAGACTTCAATGCACGGTTGCCTGGTCCTGATACGGCACGCCCACGACGCCCATTATCAATGACAGCGTCTACCGCTTCTTGAAGCATACGCTTTTCATTTCTTACGATAATTTCCGGAGCACCTAATTCAAGTAATCTCTTAAGACGGTTATTTCTATTAATAACTCGACGGTACAAGTCATTCAAATCACTGGTCGCAAAACGTCCACCGTCCAATTGCACCATCGGCCGAAGTTCCGGTGGAATAACAGGAAGAACGGAAAGAATCATCCATTCCGGTTTATTACCCGAATGTAAGAATGCCTCTACTTCTTCTAAACGACGAATGCTGCGAATTTTACGCTGACCGCTACCGGTTGCTATATCTTCTTTTAAAGCTGTTTCCATCTTTTCAAGATCAAGGTTTTGAAGTAATTTTTTAATTGCTTCCGCACCCATTTCCGCTTTGAAAGAGCCTACTCCATATTCTTGAATAGCCTGTTGATATTCTTGCTCACTCATAACTTGCTGAGTAACCAAATTGGTCTGACCCGGATCAAGAACAATATATGCAGCAAAATACAATACTCGTTCCAACTGACGTGGAGAAATATCGAGAATCAACCCGATACGAGACGGAGTTCCCTTAAAATACCAAATGTGAGAAACAGGACATGCCAATTCAATATGTCCCATACGTTCACGACGCACTTTAGAGCTGGTTACTTCTACACCGCATTTATCGCAAACGGTGCCTCTGTAACGCATTTTTTTATATTTACCGCACTTACATTCCCAGTCTTTAGTCGGTCCAAAAATCTTTTCACAAAACAGACCATCCGTCTCCGCTTTGAGTGTTCTGTAATTAATAGTTTCCGGCTTAGTTACTTCACCATGAGACCATTCCAGAATCTTCTCCGGGGAGGCGATGCCGATTTTCATGGAATCAAATTCATTTACATCTAACAATTGATACCGCTCCTTTCCGGAAATGCTTATTCTTCACCATGGTCATTTAATTGGCCATGTTCATCAGTAATTAGTACAGAAGTATCTGCATCCCCATCAACAGCATATGCTTCCGCCTCTGCAGTTTCAGTAAAAGATGCTACATCATTAGTTACCGCTTGCACAGTACCTGCTATACCGGATTCTAAGGCTTTACGAGATTCTGTCACAGCAGCATCACCTTCTATGAGTTGCTTAATATCTTCTTTGTTTTCTTTATTTTCTTTGTGATAATGATGGTCGATAAAATTAGATTCGATTTCTTCTTCATCCAATTCTTTCATCACGACTTCTTCTCCATTTTCATTTAAGATACGTACATCTAACCCAATGGATTGAAGTTCTTTCATTAACACCTTGAAAGATTCCGGTACACCCGGACTCGGAATATTTTCTCCCTTAACAATCTTTTCATAAGCCCTTACACGACCTACTACATCATCAGATTTGATAGTAAGCATTTCTTGTAAAGTATATGCAGCACCATACGCCTCCAGTGCCCAAACTTCCATTTCGCCGAAACGTTGTCCACCAAACTGCGCCTTACCGCCCAATGGTTGTTGTGTAACCAAGGAATATGGTCCTGTAGAACGTGCATGAATCTTATCATCAACTAAGTGATGCAACTTGAGCATATACTTCCAGCCAATGGTTACTCGTCCGTCTAATTTTTCACCGGTACGCCCATCATATAAATCGGTTTTAGCATCTTCAGGAAGTCCCGCAAGACGAAGAGTTGCAGACAATTCATCATCACGGCAACCATCAAATACCGGTGTTGCTATATGAATACCGGCTTGATCCGGTTCCGGCATTCCATACTTATCAAAATCATAACCATCTGCACGAAGCATAGCTTCTAACTCTTTTGCCAAGGCAGGATTATGTTTTGCCTCTTCAATTCTTTCCCCAAGCATATGACATGCCCAAGACAAATGAATTTCCAAAATCTGCCCGATATTCATTCGAGAAGGAACGCCTAATGGATTCAATACTAAATCAACAGGTCTTCCATCCGGTGTAAATGGCATATCTTCTACCGGAAGAATTCTGGAACATACACACTTGTTACCGTGACGTCCTGCCATCTTATCGCCTTCACGAATCTTACGTTTTTGTGCAATATACACACGAACTAATTTATTTACGCCAGGTGCCATTTCATCCCCATTTTCACGAGTAAACACCTTAACATCTACAACTTTACCAAATTCACCATGTGGTACGCGCAGAGAAGTATCTCTAACTTCTCTTTCTTTATCGCCGAAAATAGCCCGGAGTAATCTTTCTTCCGGAGTTAATTCAGTTTCTCCCTTCGGAGTAACCTTGCCTACCAAAATATCTCCCGGACGAACATCTGCACCGATAGAAATAATACCGTCTTCATCCAAATTCTTGATAGCATCTTCACCCACAGAAGGTAATTCTCGAGTAATCTCTTCGTCACCCAGTTTAGTGTCACGAGCATCACATTCATACTCTTCTATATGAATAGAGGTGTATAAGTCGTCCTTGCAAAGACGTTCTGAAATGAGAACCGCGTCTTCGTGGTTATATCCTTCCCAAGACACGAAAGCAACCAACACATTGTGTCCTAATGCCAATTCACCGCCATCCGCTGACATACCGTCCGCTAAAGTCTGTCCCGCTTCTACACGATCTCCTCTGTACACAATAGGTCTTTGATTAACACAAGTACTCTGGTTAGAACGCATAAACTTAATCAACGGATATACATCGACTTCTCCATTATCCGCTTTAACAGTAATTTGACGACCGGTCACATGGGTTACTGTACCTGCACGCTTAGCTAAAATACATACACCGGAATCCTGTGCTGCTACAAATTCCATACCTGTACCGACGAGAGGCGCTTCCGGACGCAGCAAAGGCACTGCCTGACGCTGCATGTTTGCACCCATCAAAGCACGGTTTGTATCATCATGTTCCAAAAAAGGAATCAAGGATGTACCGATAGACACCACCTGCTTCGGGGATACGTCCATCAAAGTTACTTCAGACGGTGAAGCTTCCAATACATCAGGTCCACGTCGACTTGCTACATTAGAGTGAACAAATCTTCCCTTTTCATCAAGAGGTTCAGATGCCTGTGCAATAGTCTTATTTTCCTCTACATCGGCAGTAACATAACGACAATCATTAGTTACATGATTATCTTTATGATCAACAATACGATATGGAGTTTCAATTAAACCATATTTATTTATAATCCCATAATTGGATAAGGAAGAAATCAATCCGATGTTAGGTCCTTCCGGTGTTTCTACCGGGCACATACGTCCGTAATGGGAATAATGTACATCTCGAACTTCAAATCCTGCACGTTCACGAGATAAACCGCCGGGTCCTAAAGCAGACAAACGACGCTTATGCGTTAATTCCGCCAACGGATTGGTCTGATCCATAAACTGTGACAACTGGGAAGAACCGAAGAACTCTTTAATAGCGGCCACAACAGGACGAATATTAACAAGTGCCTGTGGGGTCATTTTATCTTGATCCTGTGTAGTCATTCGTTCACGGACAACACGTTCAATACGAGACAAGCCAATTCTAAATTGGTTCTGTAATAATTCACCTACTGTACGAACACGACGATTTCCCAAGTGGTCGATATCATCTGCTTCACCAAATCCCTGCATCATAGTAAGACTATAATCAATAAAAGCTATAATATCTTCTCTTGTTAGAGTACGGAAACTATCATCCAAATTACTATTATTGCAAATAATTTTTACAGGTGTTCCGTCATCTTTTAAAACCGTAACAACGACAGGACCTTCCCCTGCAAATACACCACTTTCTTCAATCTTAGTAATGGCTTCATTATCGATAACAGAATTTCCTTCAATAATGATTTCTCCGGTTTCAGTATTAACAATCGGATTTTCAATGGTACGTCCTTCAAGACGACTCTTCCACCCAAGTTTTTTGTTTACTTTGTAACGACCTACCTTAGCTAAATCATATCTATGTGGATCATAGAAGAAATTATTAAGCAAAGTAGTACCGCTTTCTACAGTAGCCGGTTCACCTGGACGAAGTTTTTTATAAATTTCAATAAGTGCTTCTTCAGTGCTACGAGACGGATCTTTTTCTAATGTTTTTTCAATATGAACATCATGAGAAAAAAGCTCTAAAATCTCTTCATTGCTCGAAAATCCTAATGCGCGCACAAGTACTGTGGCAGGCATTTTACGATTACGATCAATTCGAACAGATAACGTTCCGTTGGTATCAGATTCTAATTCAATCCAAGCTCCACGGTTAGGTATAATTTGCCCAGAGTAAATCATCTTGCCGTAAGTATCCTGCTCACGTTTGAAATATACGCCAGGAGAACGTACAAGTTGTGATACGATGACACGTTCCGCACCATTAATAACAAAGGTTCCGGTATCTGTCATAATAGGGAAATCACCCATGAACAATTCATGTTCTTTAATAGCACCGGTTTCTTTATTAACCAATCTAACCATTACTTGGAGTGGGGCAGAGTATGTGGCATCTCTTGCCTTACATTCTTCAATGCTATACTTTTTTTCTCCGAAGTAATAATCTCCTAAATAGAGAGACCATTTCTTTGCACCATCTTCGATTGGAGAAATATCTTTGAAAACATCCTTTAAGCCTTCCTTCTGAAACCATTCGTATGACTTAGTTTGAAGGTCGAGCAAATGCGGCATTTTCAAAACTTCTTGTGCTCTAGCATAGGTATATCTTTTTCTCGTACCCGCTTGTTCAGGTCTGAACATTCCACGCCTCACCCTTTCATTAAATCCTAATCGGAATAAAGTGGAAATCCGACTCTTTTTATCCCGAATTTACCGATACACAATCCGCACTCAATAGGAAAAAGGCAAGGTCATTCCTAACCTTGCAACGTTTTCCACGCACTTATATACACACTTATATAATAATATTTTAAAACGAATCGTGGCAAATTAAGATTTTACTATAATAAGTGTAAATTGTCAAATATTAGTGACAAATTTATTCTTTGGTGCTTCCATATGCAGTTATTTTAATCTATATAAAAAAGTTCTTCTTTGTAATTAATCTTTTTGATATCTCATTAAATTAATCTAAAGTATTAGGATTTACATCATTCATTTCATCAATCATACGATTATAAGTTCTGATGATATCTTCTGAATCTTTTCTGTCACCACTTAAATAAGTGCGCACATTACCAATAAAGCTATTCATGCTTTCTTTAAATGATTTAACATCTCCACTATTATCATTATCTGTCTTAGGATTAAAGTTGTTATTTAATGTTTGAAGTTTTTGCAAATTGGATTGTACAGTAGCATTATCGCCTCTATCAAAAGTTTCTACAATTTCAGAAGCAACTAAATACATTTCTCTAAAAGTAGCTTCATTTTCATGTCCCGCAGCCTTAGCTGCCTGTATTTTTTCTTCAGAAATCTGATAACTTGCCTGTGATGTCGCTTGATCTAATTTTCCATATGCAGCATCAAACTTGTCATATAACGGCAAATATTCTTGTACATACTTATCCCATTCTGCATATCCATCCACTTTATATTGTGCAGAAGAATAATATGCTTGCATCTTTTCTGATAAAGGTACCAATTTTTCTAATATATCAAGAACTTCTTTCGTGGAACTATCTACACTATCAAAAGAGCTGGAACCTCCCCCTGTAGCCTCTTTTAACTCCTCCTGAAGTCTGTCATAACTGGGAAGGTTTAAATTAGATGGATGCTTACCGGCTCTCATATCTGCTAAATCAGGAGCAGTCGCATAATTAAAGGTAAAAGACCAATTATTAAACCAGCTTACTGCTTTAATATAAGGAGCCAAAGATGCACTCTTTGAGTCTGCTGACTCAGTTACGGAAGATACTGCACTGGACATTGGATTACTTCCACATCCACTAAAAAATACACCGCCACCTAAAGTACCAATTAAAACAGTTGCAATTAAAGCTTTTCTCATAAGATAACTCCTTAAACAAATGACATTCTTAAAACAGTAATGATAACGGTCATCCTAAAACAAAAAATATATTCCGTTTAAAATAACACTTCGGTTTAATAATACCATTTAGATTAGAAAAAATAAAGTTCATTATAATAATGTATAAATATAATTAAATATATATGAAATAATAATAAAAAAGAACACGTTGAAACGTGTTCTTTTTTATTATTCAAATTACAACATCATTCAATAACTAAGAGCAAATCTCCTGATTCAATCGGATTACCGGCTAACGCATGAATCTCAACAACTGTACCATCTATCGGTGCGGTAATAGTAGTTTCCATCTTCATAGCTTCTGTTACAATAATCGGATCCCCTTTTGTTACCTTATCTCCCTTACCAACTAAAAGTTTTACAACTTTTCCGGAAAGGGTTGCACCGATTTCTCCGGGAATATCCGGATTTGCTTTCTTGATTTCAATAGAAGAATCTTCTACATGGTTATCATGTACCCTAATTTCACGAGGCATACCGTTTAATTCAAATTGAACAATACGATCTCCATTTTCATCCGCACGAGTAATATTCTCTAAACGAATGAGCAACATCTTCCCTTCTTCAATCATAACTCGAATTTCTTCTCCCGGTTTCATACCGAAAAAGAAGGTAGGAGTATCAAGTACTGATAAATCGCCAAACTTCTTGTATCTCTTAATATAATTTTCAAAAACTTGCGGATAGATACAATAAGAAGAAATGTTATTTTCATTAATCGGAATTTCTTTCCTATCCATATCTACAATCATCTTGTTGATATCTATTTCAACAGGTTTTCTATCCAAGTTCGGTTCGCGACCTCTTAAAATGATTTTCTGCAATACTTCCGGGAAACCGCCATAAGGCACCCCTAATTTACCATCGAAGAAATCTACTACTGAAATTGGGAAATCAATGGTATCTCCACGGTCATAAATATCATCTTCCGTAAGATTATTTTGTACCATGAACAATGCCATATCACCCACTACTTTAGAAGACGGAGTTACTTTAATAATATCTCCAAACATCATATTTACTTGATGATACATATCACAAACTTCAAGCCATCTATCTCCAAGTCCTACTGCAGTAGCCTGCTGGCGAAGATTCGAATATTGTCCGCCGGGCATTTCATGCTCATATACAGTAGTATTTGGATAAGTCATTCTGGCATCTACACCTGCATAGTAAGGACGTATAGCTTGCCAGTAGCGATCAATCTTTTCCAATTCATGAATATTAAATGACATCTGGCGTGGATTATTTTGTAATGCATAATACATTGCCGTTAATGAGGGTTGACTTGTACCGCCAGATAAAGCAGTAGTTGCCAAATCAATAATATCTACCCCTGCATTCACGGCATTAGCATAAGTATAAAGCATGGTACCGCTACCGGAATGACTATGCAAATGAATTGGTAAATCCACCGCATCTTTCAATGTAGATACTAAAGCAGTAGCGGCCTCCGGTTTTAAAAGTCCCGCCATATCTTTGATAGCAATAATATTAGCACCTGCTTTTTCCATATCCTTCGCCAAATTTGCATAATATTGCAAAGAATATTTCTGTCTGTTCGGATCTAAAATATCACCGGTATAGCAAATGGTTGCTTCCGCTAATTTATTCAATTTTCTTACTTCATCGATGGTAACTTCCATATGTGACAATTGATTTAAACAATCAAAAACACGGAATACATCAATACCGTTAGCTGCTGCACGTCCAATAAACTGGCGAACTACATTTTCCGGATAATTAGTATAACCTACTGTATTAGCACCACGAGTCAACATCTGGAATAAGATATTAGGCGCTTCACCTCGCATCTCACGCAAACGTCTCCAAGGACTTTCATCCAAGAATCGATAAGCTACATCAAAAGTAGCCCCGCCCCAGTTTTCAAAAGCATACATATTAGGAACATGGCATGCTGTATAATGAATTGCCTGCATAATATCATGTGTTCTTAAACGAGTAGCCAACAAAGACTGATGTGCATCACGATAAGTAGTATCCATAACTAAAACTTCGTTTTGTTCTTGAATCCACTTAGCAAATTTTTCAGGTCCGAGCTCTTCTAATAGCTGTCTGGTTCCTGCAGGAGTTTTTAAATGAGAGGCATCCAATACAGGTGGAGTTTCAAAATCCGGTTTATCTTGATGTCCTGCATTCGCATATCCATTGATAGTAATATCGCCAATATAGTCAAGTAAACGCGTTCCACGATCTCCTACAATATTAGGATCTACCAGCAACTCCGGATGACGGTCAATGTAATTTACATCACATAACCCTTTTTGGAAATCTTCTGTATGAAGAGCATTTTGAAGGAAGAAAATGTTTGTTTTTACACCGGAAATACGGAATTCATCTAAACAACGAAGCATTTTATTTACGGTACTAGTAGGTGTCAATGCATGTACAGTTACTTTTACCAATAAAGAGTCATAATGCGGAGTAATAACAGCTCCTGTATAAGCAGTTCCTGCATCCAAACGAACACCCGGACCACCGCCGGAACGATATGCAATTAACTTACCGGTATCCGGCATAAAGTTATTTGCAGGATCTTCTGTTGTGATACGACACTGTAAGGCTACACCTTTAAACCAAATATCTTCTTGTTTACCAATGCCTACCTCCGCATCATCAAGAGGATATCCTTCCGCAATCAAAATTTGTGTTCTTACAATATCTACGTCCGTAATCATTTCAGTCACGGTATGTTCTACTTGAATACGCGGATTTACTTCAATGAAATAGAAATCTTTTTCATTTTTATCGACCAAAAATTCTACCGTTCCTGCATTCAAATAGTTAACATTTTTCATCAATTTGACAGCTGCATCACATATATTTTGACGAAGTTCTTTAGGTAATGACCATGCAGGTGCCATTTCAATAACCTTTTGATGTCTACGCTGTATAGAACAATCACGTTCAAATAAATGAATAATATTTCCTTGCTCATCCCCTATGATCTGCACTTCAATATGCTTAGGATTCATGATACATTTTTCGAGATATACTTCTTCATCCCCAAAAGCCATTTTGGCTTCCGATTTAGCACGTTCAAAGGCAGATTCCAAGTCCTCCATACGATCTACCTGACGCATACCTCGTCCGCCACCGCCATTAACAGCCTTAATCATAATAGGAAGACCATATGTTTCCGCAAATTTTTTTACTTCTTCATAGGTAGATACCGGACCATCACTTCCCGGAATCATCGGTATTTCCGCTCTCTTAGCTTGAATACGAGCATTTACCTTATCTCCGAACATAATTAAATGTTCTACACGAGGTCCGATAAAAATAATTCCTTCTTCTTCACAACGTTTTGCCAAATCAGCATTTTCCGCCAAAAAACCATACCCGGGATGAATGGCATCCACATGATGTTCTTTAGCTACTCGAATAATATCTTCGACATCAAGATAAGCTCCGACAGCACCTTTACCTACACCTACAAGATATGCTTCATCTGCACGATTTCTATGTAAAGATAAAATATCTTCCTGAGAATAAACTGCTACCGTACGAATTCCTAATTCTTTACAGGCGCGGAATACACGGATAGCAATTTCTCCACGATTCGCTACTAAGATTTTATTTATTTTTTTCATAAAACTCCTCCTACGATGAGAATTCTTATAAATTCTCAGGATCAGCAAAACAGAACATAAAACCAAACTGCTTTCACTTGCTTATTCCTTATTTTACTTTTTACTATCTGTAAATTCAATAGCTTTATTACTTTTTTCTATACTTTATTGGTATTTAAGAGTTCTATTATTACTTTATTTAGACTCTAAAGAGTATACTTGTTTATATAAATAAACTTTATATCTACATTATTAAGCAATAACGTTTCTGTTTCAAACATAAAAATTTTATGTTATAGTAAATATAACTCAGACCTGACAGAGGTCATCCTATATTCTTAGAAAGAAGGCTTTTATGGGACTATTCAAAGACTTTAAAGACTTTGCAATGCGCGGAAATGTAATCGACATGGCAGTCGGTGTTGTTATAGGAGGTGCCTTTGCCAAAATCACATCCTCTTTAGTCACCAATATCCTTATGCCGCCTATCGGTGTGTTACTTGGCGGTGTCGATTTTTCCAATTTATTTATTAACTTAGGCAATATTCCTGTGCACACTTTAGCAGAAGCACAAGAGTACAATGTACCGGTCATTGCGTACGGTGTATTTATCAATACAATTATTGATTTCTTGATTATTGCATTTGCCATATTCATGGTTATTAGACAAATGAATAAGTTATTCCCGAAAGAGCCTGCAGCTCCGGCAAAAGTAGTGAGACTTTGCCCTTTCTGCAAAGAAGCTGTCGCCGATGAAGCTACTCGTTGTCCGCATTGTACAGAAGAAATCCCTTCTAACCCAGTACAATCATAAAATAATAATAAAAAAGGAACCTGATATCCATGTATCAGGTTCCTTTTTTATTGACACAATTTTAAACCACAACCTCTATTATATAGCAGCTTTCCACAATCCATGTAAATTGCAATATTCATACGCAGCAATTAATGTATCTCCTTCCATCAAGTGAAAGGACGCTGTCGGTGTCATATCCGGAGTCAGATGCTTAATCTGAAAACCTTCTTTAGTTTCAATAGCAATCCACATAATATAATGCGCATCTGTCATCGGATGAATAACATCTCCTACCGTAACAGTCACTTCATAACCTGCATTTTCAATAACAGGAACATGCTTTTCTCTAGCTGCATCTACTGTATTAGCAGTCAATTCTTCTACTGCACCTTTATGAGGCGGTACGCCCAACTTACTTACAACAATAGTAATTTCATCTTGATCATTTGAACGATAAAATTTCATGATTATACTCCTCTGTTCAATACATTATTCAATAATATCCTTGTGCTTTTATTATATCATGCTTAGCATGTAAACAAAACATATGTTCACAATATTAGACAAATAAAAAATCTTGCCGCTAAGCAAGATGGTGCGAGCGGGGGGACTCGAACCCCCATGCCAGAGGCGTCAGATCCTAAATCTGGTGCGTATACCAATTTCGCCACGCTCGCATAAATAAATCATTGCTATATTATATCGATTAATAGTATTCCGGTCAAGAAAACTTTTGAATCTGTTCCTATTAAAAAGCACTCTTTTTATTTCAAAAAGAATGCTTTTATTAAGTGTGTTAAAAGGTATTTATTACTTCTTCTTGAATTTGCTCCCAAGAAAAAATTATCCACGGGCTTATCTTATCCGTTAAAAGTCTTCGAATACTACTTTTAAGAACTTGCCGCCCTAATATGTTATTAATGCATTCTCCATCCATAAACGCTTTACCAAAACTTTCCCAGGAATAAACGTTATCATTACATACAATACCTCTTATATACTCTTTACAACATTTTTCATAATCTGCAAAAGAAATAAATCCCACCTCTACAGAAGAAGTAATCATATATATTTTTATAGCCAGCAAAAATACCGCATGTACATCATTTTCACCATCTACGGATTCACTTATGCTATCTAAAGCTTCTTTTACACTATAAGCATCTTTAATTTTAAAGTCTCTATAGAGTATACTTTTAAAACTTTCTTTTTCATCCTCTGACAGCATGCCGAAGTTAAATAACCGCAAAACAGTTCCTTTAGTCAGCACATCTCTAAAAGGGCAACTAAAAGCGATTGCTATATTTTCAACACTGGGATTTCCTAAAGATAATATTTGCTTTTCCTGTTCTTCTTCCTGTTTCTTTTCTTCTGCCAATTCTTCATTAGCCTCTGCAATACCTTCTTGAATAGCTTCTTTTATTTCTTTAAAAAATTTAAACATCTTCATCTCCTTATTTTTATACATTAAAAAGTAAATTGAACTTGCTATATTCTATTTCCATAACCTTTTTTCTATAGCAGCTACGATAAGTGCAGATAATAAAGTGCCACCCGCAGTACTAATAAAAAAAGGGATAACAAAACTAAATATAGCAGCTTTATTAGATGCTAAAATAAATACCGCTACCGGATATGCCGTAATGCCACCCAAAATAGAAGTCCCTATGATTTCACCCATATAAGCAGCTATATTTTTACGTGTATATTTATATAAAAGCCCTGCTAATAAAGCCCCAAACATACTGCCAGGAAAAGCAAATAGTGTTCCCATTCCTAATACATTGCGAATCAAAGATGATAAAAAAGCTTGTATCAACGCATACCAAGGTCCAAGCAAAATGGCAGATAACACATTTATAACATGCTGTACAGGTGCACATTTAGCACCTAATATTGGAAAAGAAAAAGTAGACCCCAGTACAGCAATTGCAATAAATAAAGCCGTAGTTATCAACTTTTTATTCGAATCCATTTCATAATCAGAATGTTTTAATAATTTTTTCATGTATTATCCTCTTTCTATAAATACATATTAACAACACAAGCACGAATAAAGCAAAAGCCTTA
The DNA here is from genome assembly GCF_001717505.1 of Dialister pneumosintes. Taxonomy (NCBI): domain Bacteria; kingdom Bacillati; phylum Bacillota; class Negativicutes; order Veillonellales; family Veillonellaceae; genus Dialister; species Dialister pneumosintes. The sequence goes on along the minus strand of NZ_CP017037.1, from coordinate 45,030 downwards.
TTCGTGCTTGTATATCATTCCATTATTCAGAAACAACAGAAAGTTGAATGGTACTTTTTACTTGCGGGTGTACCCATACATTCACTTCATATTCCCCTACCGTTTTTATTGGTTGTTCCAACATAATTTTCTTCTTATCAAAATCAAACTTATATTGTTCCTTAAGAGCTGCTGCAATATCACGAGCGGTTACACTGCCAAAGACTTTCCCATCTTCTCCGGTCTGTACTTTAATAACCACTTTTACTTTCTTCAGTTGAGAAGCCATAATAACCGCTTCATCTGCTGCTACTTTAGATTTAAATTCTTTAGATTCTTGACGTTGCTTAGCAGTGTTCAAATTAGCTTTAGTACCTTCTACTGCAAGACCTTTCCTAATTAACACATTACGTCCATACCCATCTGCTACTTCAATAACATCTCCACGATTCCCTAATTTCTTTACATCCTGCAATAATACTACTTTCATATGTTATTCCTCCTTAGTTTGTTTACGAACTTCTTCTATAATTTTTTGTGTAGCATATTCCACAGTAACATCTCCTGTAAGTCGAGCCCCCGATACTGTCATATGTCCTCCACCACCAAGTGCTTCCATAATTAATTGAACATTAATAGAACCGTCACTTCTTGCGGAAACATTAACTACCCCTGCTTCTTGATGATAAAAGAGGAAACTGGCTCGGATACCTTCAACAGAAACTAAATAATCTGCTACCTGACCTGCAACAATCTGAGGTTGTTGTGTACCTTCGGGACATTCTGCAAAAACAATATGATCGTCCACGGTTTTAAGATGTGCCATAATTTCAGACTTAATTTTGACAGTTTCCACATTAACAGAAAACATATCCCGAACAAGTTTTGTATCGGCACCACTTCTACGAAGATAGCTAGCAACATCAAAAGTTCTAACACTGGTTTGTACAGAAAAATTTTTAGTATCTACTACTAAACCGGCATATAAACAAGATGCTTCAATCGGTAATAATTCTTTTTCTCCACCATAGTACTGAATCAATTCACTTACCAACTCAGACGCAGATGATGAAGAAGGTTCCATATAAGTAAGAAGTGTAGGAGTAATAATTGACGGATTTCTTCTATGGTGATCAATAATTACACGCTTTTTAGCTAATGCAAGCAACTCAGGAGCCGCCACTACTGCCGGTACATGTGTATCAACCACAAAAAGTACACTCTTGTCAGTCAATAATTCTATAGCTTCTTTTTCTGTTATTAACAACGAATGCAGCTCTGAATCTTCACGAAGAACTTTAATCATCTTCATAGAAGTTTCTTCATAAGGAGAAAGAACTACATAAACAGGTTTTCCTGAAACTTTAGCTAAATGTGTAACCCCGATAGAGGCTCCAATAGCATCAAAATCTTCATGTCCATGCCCCATAACAAAAACACGATCAGCTTCTTGCATAATTTCACGAAGAGCCTGTGCTACTACACGCACACGCACACGTGTAGAACTTACAGAAGTAGGTGCACGACCGCCAAAAGATTTTATATCTTTGCCAATACGTACTATGGCTTGGTCACCGCCACGTCCTAAAGCTAAGTCCAATGCCATTTGTGCTGACTCAAATTGTTTAGCAAAAGTAGTATCACTTTCTACAATCCCAATTGAAATGGTAACGGGAATACGATTCACCGTATGAATAGAACGCACCTTATCCAAAATGCTGAAGTTTTCATCCATTAACTTAGATAAAGATTCCCTAGATAAACAAATGACGAACTCAGACACTCCATATCGTTTGATAAATGCATCATATGCAGCAAATTCCGATAAGACAGCTTCGTCTACATCAGAAAGTAAATTCGATTTTTCTACATCTGTCATATTTTGCGTTGCTTCAGAAATATTATCCACACGAAGTAGTCCGAACACCGGCATCGCAGCTTCACTGGCTTGTATAGCTAATGCCATATCCGTTCTATCAATAAGATAGAACACCATAAAAGAAGATCCGTCTTCTTTAGTTGGAGAAATAAATTTATAAAACACACGGTAATAACTTTCTTCATAATTAAAGTCATACCATCCGGTTTTCCCCCAAATCTTAGAAATCCGAACATTTGTAAAGATATCTTTAAAATGATTCTTTTCGCCAAGCTCTGCATTAAGCCATGAGCGAAAAACACCATTTGCCCATACAAACTTTCGATTTTCATCAATCATCGCAATTCCAAGCGGTAAATTTTTTACTGCGTAGATAGTCCCTGCCTCTACACCTGCTGAAAGTTCATCTAAATAAGCAAGTAAAATTCTTTCTTGCTTATAATCATTTCTTTCAATAATTATTCCAAGTCCGGCAATAACAATAGCAGTTAACACCCCTAACATCCAGTTCTGTAATGCAAGAGTAATTAACAGAATTACCAGTATTATAAAAAATATTTTTTCGTTTTTCTTATATATCCATATATCACTAAGCATACTCTTCACCTCAGAAACATTTCCGCTCACAAAAGTAGTCTTATGTTTCAAATTTCATTCTCAACTATCTTCTTATTATACACGAAAAGTATTCTTGTTTTCATCTATTCCCTTATTCTAAAGAACAAAGAATCAGCTTACTGTATGAGTATTTTTTAATTTTTCAGCCTTCTTTCGATATCCAGTTATCATATCCCAAGCGCCGGCACCTGCGACAATAAATTGTATTAACGGTAATATAAAACTCCCAATAACTATAGGCCAACGCCAAGTCCTCCATGTAGGTTTATAATAAGTAGCCCACCAGAGAACCGATAAACCTTGCAACCACATAATCCACATACATAAGAGAGAAATATTAAGTATAACTGACTCATAATCAACTCTCCAGATCCCTATGCTTTGAAAAAGTATCTTGCCAAGTATAACTGCTATATATGTATAGACAATAAAAGGTGAAAACTGCCAACTATAAAAAGGTGAAAAATAAGGAATATTCGAAATTCCTAATTTATTAAAAATCTTTCTACAAAGCCACATCGGGGCGAAAGCTTGAAATACAGCCACTAAAAAGAAAGAGAAAGGCAATGCTTTAACTATTAAGTTTAAAGTTTCATTGACCTGTATTTTTACCATTTCCAAATCAGATCCACTATATACACCGGTAAGTATAGTATCTATTTCTTGATTTAATTCCGGAGGTATATTCCCCAAAAATATAGATAAATCGGCTCCGGTAAATAATGATGCTATGGCAAATTGTGCTATTAGTGTTCCTGCCGACACTATAACTGATAACCATAAAGTTTTAACAGCACTATACTTTTTCTGATAGCAAAACCCCAGCATAAGTCCTAATAAACAAAAAGTAGCACTGGCAAAAGCTACAGATAAAATATCAAAGAGTATGCTATCCAGCAATAAAACGGTGACACTAACCAACCATCCCCACTTCATTCCGAATCGCAAACATACATAAGCAATGGGAATCGGTACAATCAAAAACGCTATGATAGATAAAACAGGCAAGTACAATCCGATTACAGAAAATATAATAGCAATAGCGCTACACATGGCCGCGGTAACTAACGTCGTTGCCGGTGATATCTTTCTTTCAAAATTTTGAAACATATATAGCCTCTCAACAACCCTTTATAAACATATAAAATAAGAGTTGCCTTCTTAACGAAAAGCAACTCTATCCTTTATTATTTGACTTCTTGAATAATCGGTAAAATCATAGGACGGCGTTTTGTCTTTTCATAGAAATATCTTCCCAGAGTATCTCTAATTTGTGTTTTAATAGCTGCCCAATCTGACGTCCCGTCAGATGTAATTCGTTCTAATAAAATATCAAGCTTTTTACTTGCGCCTGCCATCAAATCTTCGCTATCTCGAACGTATACAAAGCCTCGAGATACCATATCCGGACCTGCAACAATATTATTGGTATCACTTTCTAGTGCTAAAACCACAATAACCATGCCGTCATTAGAAAGTTGCTGACGATCACGAATAACAATATTACCTACATCGCCCACTCCCAGCCCGTCTACATAAACAGGACCTGCTACCACCTTACCTGCAATCTTGCAACTACGATTACTTAATTCAAAGACGGTACCATTTTCGCCAATAAGCACGTTGTCACGTTTAACACCCATTTCAACCGCTAATTCCTTATGACTGCATAGCATACGATATTCGCCATGTACCGGAATAAAGAATTTTGGTTTTACCAAAGAAAGCATAGTCTTTAAATCTTCCTGTGCACCATGTCCCGACACGTGTACACGTGCATTTTCACTGGAAACAACATGTGCCCCAAGTTTCATTAATGCATCTATAGTTTTTCCTACACCGATTTCATTACCCGGAATTGGTGATGCAGAAATGATAACCGTATCTCCTGCATGTACCTGTACTTGCCTATGACTACCGGTTGCCATACGAGAAAGACCTGCCATAGGCTCTCCCTGACTCCCTGTTGTCAGTACACAAATTTGATCATCACGATAACGCGATAACTCTTCCGGTTCAATTAATGTGCCTTCCGGCAGTTTTAAATAACCTAATTCACTGGCTATAGCAAAAACTTTAACCATAGAACGCCCAAAAACACATATTTTTCTCTTAAATGCAACCGCTGCATCTACTGCCATTTGCAAACGGGACACATTAGATGCAAAAGTAGCTAAAATAATACGTCCTCTCGCTTTACTAAACTCTGTCATAAGAGAACCGGATATAACAGACTCCGACAAAGTAGATCCCGGTCTAGTAGAATTAGTCGAGTCTGCTAAAAGACAAAGTACTCCTTTATGCCCCAATTCCGCTAAACGATAAATGTCCATTTCTTCCCCATCAACAGGAGTTTTGTCAAATTTAAAATCACCGGTATGAACAACGGTACCTACCGGTGTCTTAAAGGAAATTCCACAAGAACCGGGTATGGAATGGCAAACATGGAAAAATCCTACTTTAAAAGAACCAAGACGGAACTCATCTCCCGGTTGTACCACATTTAAATTCCCTTGAATTCCTGCTTCTTCTAACTTGCCTGCAATTAATCCACAAGTTAATTTGGTAGCATATACAGGAACATTAATTTCTCTTAAAAGATAAGATAAAGAGCCGATATGATCCTCATGTCCATGCGTAATAACAATAGCTTTTACTTTATCTTTATTTTCAATAAGATAGGTAAAATCCGGAATTACAATATCAATACCAAGTAAATCTTCCTCCGGGAAAGCAAGACCTGCATCTAAAACAATAATTTCATCATCATATTGGAATACAGTCATGTTCTTTCCAATTTCACCCAGTCCACCCAATGGAATAATTTGTAATTTAGCTTTAGGTATTCTGGTTCTACCTTTAGATACATGTTTTCCGGTATTTTTAATTTCTTTTTTTTCATTTTTCACAAGAGAATGAACTGCCTTTGCATCTAATTTCCCTGAATGCTTTGTTGTTCTTTTCGTTTTATTAGCTGTTTTAGTTTGTACTTTTGCATTGCCTTTATTGTTGTTTCTTGTGTTATTCTTTACCGGCATTGTTCTTCTTGTTCTATGCACCGGTTTTGCTCTATTTGAGCTCGTTGTTTCTGTTATAGTTTTGTTGGTTTCTTTAACCAAAATATCCCTCCATAAATAATCCCAATACGGCAATAAAAAGATAATATCCATCTCACGACCGTCCCTGATACTATCTATCATTTATTGCTTCATGGTAAAAAATAAATATCCGCTCATTGTCGTTGCTTTATTATATCATAAAACCACTGCAAAATATGCAGTGGTTCTTATTATTCACAAAGCAGTTGTTATTCTTTCATAAATGATTAAGTAATTTTAAATCGTTTATAAATCTCCATAAACAATTCTTGTGCTAAATAAGAATAGCTGAATGCATTGATGATAAAAACAACACCTAACATACATATGCCTGCGATAGAAAACACTGCTTTATTAGGATCCGGATCATAACCTAAAAGAAAAGACATGGGTTTCCATATCCATTGTAAAAAAACGACGAGTCGTTCGATAATCGAAGATAAAGCATCTGCAATCCCCAGCACATATATAGACACTACAATCTTATAAGTCATCTCTACTATATAAGCTAATGCAGTTATACATAAAATTTGTCCACGCGACCATTTTTTTCTTACACCATAACCAAGTGCCATACCTAACACACCTGCATAAACAGCAGTCGTAATTCCTATTTCCGGTCCCCCCAACACGGTAACTAGAATGATAGATGCAATAGAAGTTCCTATCCCCCATCTTATCCCCTGTCGTGAAGTAATTAATGCAATAGGCGCAGGACCTGCAATCATGGTTACAAATACTAAAAACGGTATGAGTAACTTCAATAATACCAATATAGCTGTAATAGCTGTAGCAACTGCTGCTTGTGTCATATACTTAGTGCGTCTTACCGTTTCATTCATAGTGTTCCCTCTTGAAAAGTAGCAACCAACTTTTCTTTTTCTTTTTTCTTCCAATTTTTAATCTGTGCTTCTAAACTTCTTGCATCATGTTCAGTCAAGAATTCTTGATACCAAACCAAATGCACAGGTCGTCTTGCACGTGTATACTTAGCACCTTTGCCTTGATTATGTATCTGCAAACGATGTAATAAATCTGTAGTAAATCCTGTGTATAAAGAGTTATCTTTACATCTTACCATATAGGTATAATATTTTTTCAAGTTCTTTTGTACCTCGCTAATTATTTATTAACTATAGCATAAAAGAATCTCTTCATCTATTGATGAATAAAATAAAAATGTCGAACTTAATATGCCGACACTTGTTATGTTATAAATTACAGTTCCGTTAAGAATTCTTCAAAAGCAATTCCTTGTGCAGGTGGAAGATTTAACGTTTCCGTATAAGCCAGTGCTTTACCAATAAAATCAACCGCTTTTCTTACAGAAGTTGTTAACGAATCCCCTCTAACAATACTTCCGGTAATGATTCCGGTAAAAACATCCCCTGTGCCGCTACGTTCTCCACCTATTTTTTTAGTCCCTATAAAAGAACTCTCTTCCCCTTTTTCATATACAAAATTACCTATTTTTTCCTCACGAGAAATACCCGTAATAATAACTTGTTTCGGTCCTTTATCAGCAAGTGCTTGTGCAATCTTTTCCAACCTTTCCATAGTTATTTCTTCCTCACTTAAATAAGGAATATCTAAAAGATAACTGGCTTCTGTAAGATTGGGCGTAATCACATCCGCTAAGGGAACTAAATGTTTCATTTCTTCCGAAAGTTCCTTTGTATAAGAAGCATATAACTTACCCCAATCTCCCATAACAGGATCTACAATAACTACGGTTTCATCAGTACTAAAATCTTGTATGAATTTTTTAACAATCGCTACTTGTTCTTTAGAACCTAAAAATCCTGTAGAAATCCCATCAAAAGTAACTTGATGTTTTCTCCAATTCTCAATATAAGGCTCCATAATATGTGTTTGATCTTGTATATAAGGAAAAGGAAATGCTGTATGAACAGATAATAAAGCGGTAGGCAGTGGACATGCTTCTACTTTTAAAGCAGAAACTATAGGCAACTCCACCGTCATAGAACAACGTCCAAATCCGGTAATATCATTCACTAAAGCAACTCGTTTTTGTCTTTTCATCACTAAACCCCATAACTTATAAAAAGAAGAAAGAGGCGGCATTTGCCACCCCTTTTATTCACTTCACATTATTCTCTTGTGTAATGTGCACGAATACCACCAATAAGTGGTGGTCTGGTCTTAGCCCCCATAACCAGTGCATGACCTATACGATTATGTGTTAAATGTATGGGTACCGCCACTCTCTTAAGATGCATACCAATCATAGTTAAACCAATATCAAGTCCCCCGTCCGCTTCTACTTGTTCAACTACTACCGGATCATCAAAGTGATAAAAAGCATTGGTCGAAAAAGCTCCACCGGCATGAAGCCACGGAACTACACTTACTTCTTTTAAGCGAAAACGCTCCATAGTAGCCCTTTCTACCACCAGTGCACGATTCAAATGTTCACAACACTGAAATGCCAATTCCAAGTGCTCAACTTCTGCCATTTTCATTAATGCTTTTACTACAGCGGTGCCAATCTCATTCTGACTATCTTTTCCAATACGTCCACCGTGAATTTCACTGGACGAGCCCCCAATAACGATGAGACTCCCCGGTCTAAAATTTGCAGTATCAATAAGTTCTCTAAAAGATCTGACTGCTTCATTAGCTACTTCTTCGTACATAATACCCCTTCCCTTCTTACACAAAAGCAAATCACTGCCTGCTTTTACGATAGATTAAATATTCTATTATGTTATTATTGTACTCCAAATTAATGTTTACTTCAAAAGTTGTGCAAAACCCGCCTTATTTAATAAGGCACCTACAGCATACGCTGCCACTAAATTTACAGCACCTTCAGCAATAAGTCCCGGTGTAGAACTGAGCCCCGCTTCCAAACCGCCATACAGAATCGCCCCTGCTACAGTATATCCTACCACTAAACATATAGCCGATAACGAAAAACCCATTAAAGTACGTAAAGACCAGAACGGTGCATCGACTGCCGCACTTCTCCCCATACAATATTTAATAATAAGTGTAGGAACAATCCAAAGCGGATATCCACCAATAAAATCTGCCATAGCAGATCCCAAAGCAGATGCTATCGCCCCTTTCTTTTTTCCACCATAGTAACCGGCAAGCATAATAGCAGCATCACCAAGATGTGCATATCCCAAAGGAATAGGTATACTCGGTACTACTGTCATCACAAAAATAATAGCGGAAAATAACGCAACTATACATATATCTTTAACGGAATACTTTGCTTGCATAAATACGCTCCTTACAATAAATCTTAATAAAAGTAAAATTTCCTTTCCTATCATACTTCAACTTTGGATATTATATAATATCCAAAAAAATATTTTTTAGTATATCCAAAAAACCTTTTTGGTATAATCATAACAAATTATTATTTTGGGTATACCTACAAAATAACATAAGGGATATCACATTTGCTAAGCTATATTTTGCATGATATAATTGGCTTCCAATGCTATAAACTCAAATCATATTTTCATAAAAACATAACCAGTTATGATTCTCATTTTTAAATAATTAATCGGCCATTCTAACTCTTTATGAAACTTATTTACAATATACAAAGAGGAGATTTTTATGCTTACATTCATCGCTACTTTCTCACTTATTTTCTTGTCTGAAATGGGTGATAAAACTCAATTTATTGCTATGATTTGTAGTGCTAAATACGGTTGGAAGAAAGTGATGACCGCTATTGTAATTGCAGTCACATCAAACCATTTATTAGCAGTCTTTTTGGGACAATGGATTACTCGATATATTTCACATACTATGCTTTCCGGTGGCGTATTTATTCTCTTCGGAATATCTTCTCTTTATGAAGAGCTTTATAAGTCTAAGGAAAATACCTTTCAAAGAAAGCTTTATAAATATAACATTATCTTTTTTCCTTGCAGAAATGGGTGACAAATCACAAATAAGTACTATTGCACTTGCTTCACAATACACTTCTTTGTTATCCGTATGGTTAGGTTCCACCCTAGCACTAATTGCTGCTGACAGTCTGGGAATCGCCTTAGGTCCGTTCTTAGAAAAGCATATCCGTGATAACCATATTGCTTATATATCTGCTTTCCTTTTTATTTTTTGTGGACTATACACTCTATACGAAACATTATTTTAAAGTTTATAATTTAATAAAATCCAATAAAGTACTTTTCTATGATAGTATAGAGGTACTTTATTTTTATATAAAAACAGTTAAAGGACATATTTATGAATATTGATATTTCATCTCATTTTACATACAAAAAACTTTTTCGATTTGTACTTCCTTCCATTGGAACTATGGTCTTTTTATCTACTTACAGTATTGTCGACGCTTTATTTATCTCCAATTATGTAGGAGATACAGCCTTTGCCTCTATCAATTTAATTTTTCCTGCTTTGATGATCTTCGGTTGCCTAGGTTCTATGCTTGGATCCGGTGGTAGTGCTTTGATAGGAAAAAAACTTGGTGAGGGACATACTGCAGAAGCACGCGGCATATTCAGTGCTATTATTATCGGTTCTTTTTTATCGGGAATTGTATTGTCGATTGGTGCTTATTTTTTTATTCCGTTTTTAACCTCTCTAATGGGTGCTTGGGGCGAAATGCAAAAAAACAGTATCCTCTATGGGCAACTTATACTACTTTCTTTCCCTTTACACTTACTACAACGCATATTTCATTCTTTAGTTATTACCGCCGGTAAACCTTCTCTTGGACTATACACTAATATCATTTCAGGTGTTTCTAATATTATCTTCGATTTTATCTTAATTGCCTGCTTTAATATGGGAATCACCGGTGCAGCACTTGCTACTGTAATTGCAGAAATTATTGGTGGTCTTATTCCGGTTGTTTATTTTTTCTATAATAAAACCGGATCTCTTTTTATTACACAACCACGTTGGGATATCCATGATTTTACAAAAATATGTACCAATGGATTATCCCCCTTACTGACCAATCTGTCAATGTCAATAGTCATCATCGTTTATAACTATCAATTATTACATTTTCTAGGTCAAAATGGAGTAGCCGCTTTCGGAATCATTATGTACACCTCTTTCGTTTTAGAATCCGCTAATATCGGCTATGCAATGGGCACAGCACCTATTGTAAGTTATAACTATGGAGCCCAAAATCATTCGGAATTACAAAATATATTTAAAAAGAGTCTTTTTTTCTATGGAATCACAGGAGGCATCATCACAATTCTGTCTTTTCCGATGGCTCCATTTTTAGCTCATATTTTTGTGGGATATAATCCTGAATTATATCAACTGACTATTCATGGGTTTTATCTTTACTGCTTATCCTTTATAACTAGCGGATTCAATATTTATGCCTCTTCCTTTTTTACAGCGCTCAATAACGGACTTATCTCTGCTACACTTTCGACTTGCCGTTCCGTATTGTTTGAACTAATTGCTATTACTGTATTACCTATATTTTGGGGTGCCGAAGGAATTTGGCTTTCTGCAACTATTTCTAATTTAGCAGCATTTATTATCGCAATATACTTTTGGATACACTATCGAGAAAAATATCATTATATATAAATCCCACATGCAAAAAGACTTACTCCTAATAATAAGAGTAAGTCTTTTTATATACGTTTTTATTGGTAGAGTACATGCGTCTTATAAAAATGATTACCTGTCAAATACTCATAACACGCATCTACGATGTAGTACATATGCGATTTAAAAGGAATAGCTTTACGTATAGAACCCACGTTACTGCTCCAAGAGGTAAACTGTACCTCTCCATGACTATCGATAGTTTCTATATAATCTACTTTATACATAGCCACAGAAATATGATTATCATAAAAAACAGTAAAATGAGTATTCTCTATCTCTCTATTTTCTCTAAGAACCGATAAAATATCAAAACTGATGACAAAAGAATCATTTGCAGTCGATGTTTCTTTTTTTATCGTAGCTTTATCTAAATAAAAATATCCTACGATATTATCTTCTAATAAAATATAGCGAGATGCATCTTCATAAAAAGCAGCCTGTGTAATTTCGCATACACTAAAGCATAGTATAATAAGCCATAAAAATATCTTTTTCATATATAGCTATTTCAACTTAATCACAACATAGCGATAAGGTGTTTCTCCCTCGCTATCCGTACTAATTAAGCGGTCCTCTTTCAGTGCCATATGAATAATCCTACGTTCGCCGGCAGACATCGGCTCTAAACGTACCGGCTGTCCTGTACGTTTAGCTTTAGCTGCACAACGTGCTGCTAAATTTTCTAAAGTTTGTCTACGACGTTCTCTATAATTTTCAATATCAAGCATAACAAAATAATTATGATGATATAACTTACCTGCAGCCAAATTAGTTAAATATTGCAATGCTTCCAATGTTTGTCCACGCTTTCCAATTAAAAGACCTAGACGTTCCCCATGAAGAGTAAGCAATATATGTTCCTTAGACAACATTTTTTCAATAGTTATATCTATATCCATAGCATGGAAAACATTCATTAAGAAGGTACGTGCTGCTTCTGCTGTTTCATTTTGCTCTTCTGCTGAAAAAGCAAATTCTTCACGCTTATGCCGAACCGGTATTTGTTCTTCCGTTTCTACAACGGTGTCCACATGCTCTTCTATCTCTTCCATTTCGGTATCCGGTTCAGTTGATACTTCCGGTCCGACCGTCACTTCTATACCTTGAATTTTTTCCCCGGGAAGTATTTCCTTTTTTTTGATAGCATCTATACGATGAAAAGCTTCGCTCACTACTCTAGCAGCCTCTTCTGAAATACTGTTTACCGCATCTTCCGGAACAGACACTTCTACTACTGCTTGCTTTTTGCGAAGCAAACCAAACAAACCGCTTGAAGGCTCCTCAATGATACGTACAACAGCTTGTTCACGAGTTGCATCTAATTCTTGCAAGCCTTGTGCTATCGCTTCTTCTACACTCTTAGCTGTAATTCTTACCGTTTTCATTGGTATCACTCCTTTAATTAATCCTCAGTACTTTTTACATCTCTTTCTGTTTTTACAATCTCCTTAGACATCTATTTTTTCTTATCTGCTTCTTCAGAACGAACTGTTACCACGCCCTTCTTATTTCTGGATTCATTATTTATCACAGAACGAAGTCCTTTATCTTGATGAAAAACAATGGTCTGCTGTACAAATTGGAATAAGTTACTTACTACCCAATAAATAACTAGTCCACTAGGAAAATTAATAGAAATATACCCAATAAACAAAGGCATGAAATAAGTCATTACTTTTTGTGAGCCTTCTACATTTTTAGGCTGTGTTTGTGAAGAAATTGCCCAAGTAGTTAAAGCAGATAATACCGGCAATATATAAGTGGGATCTTTATCGGCTAAACTGGATAACCAAAGAAAACTCTGATGTGCTTCTTCATAATGAAAACTTTGTAATGCATAAAATATAGAGATTAAAAATGGCATTTGAATTAACAAAGGTAAACAACCTGCCAATGGAGAAATATTATGTTCTCTATAAAGTTTTTGCATTTCCATTGACAGCTTAGTTCTATCATTTTTATATTTCCTTTGTAAAGCCTGAATCTTAGGTTGAATTTCTTGCATACCTTTCATCGACTTAATTTGTTTAAGTGCAAGAGGTAGCAGCATAAATTTAATTGCTAATGTCAACATAATAATGGCTATTCCGTAGCTTGGATAGCCAAAAGATTCTGTCATATTGTAAAAAAATTGAACGGCACTTGCCATCAATCCGGCTAACCATCCAACAAATGTACTAAGTACGGGGATCTGAAAATTACTCATAAAATCTCCTCGTGCGGCCTTAATTTCATCCGCGCATAAATAATTTTTGTCTAAATTTCAACAAAAATCGGTGAATTAATTTTTATCACCATAACAATAAATGCATTTCATGTAGCAAAAAAACAGCAGCTTACGGAACCGGATCATATCCACCTTTATGAAAAGGATGGCATTTCAAAATCCTCTTAATCGCAAGCCAGCTGCCTTTTATTGCTCCATATTTTTTAATTGCTTCCAGTGCATATTCGCTACATGTCGGTACAAACCGACAACATGGCATTTTTAATGGCGAAATAAATTGACGATAAAAACGAATTATCAATGTTAATATACCGCTCATCATCTTTTATTCTCCATCAGCCCGGCTTTGCGCCATAATGCCAAAATGGCTTTTTCCGCTTCATAAAAAGAAGCTCTTGTTAAAAAAGAGCCGGCGAGCATTATAAGTTCATAGCCGGAAACAAGTTCATGCCGATGAAGACGGTACACTTCCTTCATCAAACGTTTGGCACGATTTCTTGCAAAAGCATGACCAATATGTTTAGTAGCTACAAAGCCAATACGGACAGGCTTATTTTTTGCTTTCGCCACATACATAAGCGCTGCTCGGTTACTAAACCTTTTACCACGAGAGTATATTTTTCTATACTCCCTGCTTTGCCGGATACGAAAAGAACGATCAAGCGTGTACCGCCTATCTTCTTTCCGCTCTTCTAAATTAAGCACTTAATACTTTTCTACCCTTAGCTCTTCTTCTTTTGAGCACAATACGACCAGCACGAGTCTTCATACGTGCACGGAATCCATGGGTACGTTTGCGCCAAAGATTATTTGGTTGATACGTCATCTTACCTTTTGCCATGCTTAACACCTCCTTGCTTATGTCATGGCTGTGGTGTTTCTACATACACCGTAACAGACTAATTATATTAAAATAATCTGCGACTGTCAACGAATCTCACTTCTCTAAAACTATAAAAGATAAGAGAGCGTTTGCAAAGAATTTTTTCTTATTTTATTTAATAGTTAAAATCCGGATTGATCACGCAAACAATCACCATTATATTTTGTCAATAGGTTCTCTATCAGCTAGCAACGATGCCAATTTATATAACTCTGCATTAAATTCTTTGGTATGACCTTCTATCTCTTCATAAGGAGTAAAAACTACTTGGTTTTTTATAACGCCTACCATATGATGTACCCATTCCTGTTTAAACAAATACTCTACCGCTTTTGCTCCAAATAAACTGCCTAATAAAGAATCTCGAGAACTTGGTTCTCCACCACGTTGTATATACCCCAAATTAGTAACACAAACATCAATATTTGTATGTTCTTTTAACCAAGTTGCCAATTCCGGTCCATGTGCTGCCCCTTCTGCACAAATGATAATACTATTAGTACGTTTTAATTTCATTTGTGATAATAAGCTATGTGCCAATGCATCTTTCCGGTAAGGTATTTCCGGTACTAAAATATATTCCGCCCCGGAAGAGAGTCCCGCTGCCAACGCAATATGACCTGAATGCCTCCCCATAACTTCAATAATAGCTGCACGATTATGAGAAGCTGCCGTGTCTCTTATTTTACGTACAGCATAAAGTACCGTATTAACTGCCGTATCAAATCCGATGGTTTCTTCTGTTCCTGCCATATCATTATCAATAGTAGCCGGAATTGTTATAGTGGGAATTCCTTGTCTAGATAAAGCAGCTGCCCCTTTCAAGGAACCATCGCCACCAATCACAATCACACCATCAACATGACGTGCCTTTAAAATACCGACAGCCTTCTTTTGTATAGAGTCACTGGTAAACAGAGCACATCGAGCCGTCTTTAAAATAGTACCTCCCCGATGAATAATTCCACCTGCCATAAAAGAAGTCATATTTATAAACTCTTCTTCCAAAAGACCTTGATAACCTTGATAGACTCCACATACTTCCAGATTCAAAAATATTGCCATACGAAGTATACCTCGTATAGCAGCATTCATTCCGGGAGCATCCCCACCACTTGTTAATATGGCAATCTTCTTCATAATACTTCCCCCCTTATATAAATTAGATAAAATATTTATTATATTTTACCATGCAAAATATTTTCTTTTAAACACTAAAAAAAGAGGTGTATTCCCTCCCTTTTTAATGACTTCTTTTGTGTCTATGCAATTTCGACTTTCCATGTCTATGTTCTACATGATTATGCTTTTGTTTCATAAACTTAATATGATGACGATCCATAAAACGAGCTACCATCAGTGCAGATTGCTCAGGATGTTTACACGTAGTATTAATCACAAGATCAGCACGTTTTGTCCATTTAACCCACTTACGACTCATTCTTCTAACAAAACCGTCCACATCATTATAATCCATAGTGGGTCTTTTCCCTATTCGTCGCTTTACACGTTCTACTAAACGATAAGAATTCGCATACATTAAAACTATCAATCCATGCTTTTTCAATAATTGAAATTTTTGTTCTGTCATAGGATAGTTTCCACCAACGGCAATAACAGCTTCATGAAAAAATCTTACACGACGGATAATTTCCAATTCTTTCCTTTGAAATTCTTCCGCCCCTACTTTTCTCCAATAGTCTGCCATTTTCATACCGGTTTCTTTTTCCATAATGCGGTCTGTATCAGCCAATTGCCAATCTAATCCATCAGCTAAAATCCGCGCCGCTCTACTTTTACCCGTTCCCATCGGTCCGATAAGAACTATATTTCTCTTCTTCATATATACCTCGGCTGCGGAATGTCCTAAGTTCTCCCGTAATTAAAAGTGCACTCTGTTTACGTGCTATTTGAAGAATTATAAAGGACGCCCCCTTATATTTGTCTTTCATTATATCAAAAGATGTTAATAGCTGTATGTAACTTCCTTTTAACAAAATTTTTTCTTTATAAATAATTCCGGTACTCCTTATTTCTTCTTCCAACTCTTCCCTTTCTAAAATAATCATTCCTGCTTCTTTAAATGCACTTGCAGTAGATATATCATTTGTTTTCCCCCATAAAGGAATTTTGCCTTTTTCATGTTTTGTATCCCATAGCAAAAGAGCTTCCTGTTCTTTATACATTCCTTTTACTTTATTATCTATCAGTAATCCGGATATATAAAATAAAGTACTGATAATAAATGCACCTAAGCTAATCATGACAAACCATTTATTATGAATACGCCTTATTTCCCCCATATATTCCCCTATCAAACTTGTTTTCACATCACATCCCCCGATGATTATCTTCATTGGGTATATACACCATACGAAACATAAATAAAGGATTCTGCTCCTTGTGAACAATCGATTCTATCCTTATATGACCTTCCCAAATATCTTCTAAGTTTTGCGCAAATTGTTTTATTTCCTCATCAGAAGTTGCACTACCTTCCAATTTTATAGATGCATCTTCTACAACAAGCGAAGAAAGAACTATATTCTGTTTTACAACATCTGATAAAAAAATTAACTTCTTTTGCCAATGTCCATTTTCTTTTTCTTGCAAAGTAAGCTCCTCTGCCAATTCTTGCATTTTTTTATTCCGTGCTTTCCACAATAGATACTCTTCATAAAGTGGTTGTAACTGTACAGTTTTATTTTTAACACCAATCCACCGTATTTCTTGATAAGAAAAATATACACCACTCAAAAAAACAAAAATAACTGATAAAAAACATATTCCTTTTAAAAAGAGCTCAAGCAATACCAATTGTTCATTATTTCTTAATCCCCGATGGGTTAAATTCATCTCACCATAAGGCATACAACGAACTATTTCCATAACTAATTTTTTCCAATAATTTTTTGCTGCCCAAGAAATTTCTTTTATATTAAAAACAGTAAATCCATGTAATTTTAATAACTCTATCCATTTTTTTGCTACCTGTATACCTTCCGCATATGGAAAAAAATAAATTTCTTTATTTATATAATTCATCTTTATTTTGTTCATGATAAAGTTTACATTCTCAGATTCTTGATCAAATAAAGAAAGACTGTATGTAGCTGCTTTACTTTGACCATCCCAACTTACCAATCGACCTTCTTTATTTCCACCCAATAAAAGAATTTTAGGTGCTTGTGCAGCTTCTATTAAAAAAATCGACTACTGTTCCAATTTTGCTGATTATTTTTCCTGCTTTTTTAGCTGCGTTTACAATCATATCTACATAATCCTTAGGTATAGCAGAAACAATCACTTCATAACCTTCTGCATTTTGAGACAAAATACGATAAGAAGATTCTATGGGTGTGTTCCCAAACAATCGATCTTCTTCCCAATATAAAGTCTCTGATAATTCTTCTTCTGTCATATAAGGATATTTACGAATTTTTATTTTTTCAGAGGAAGTAGTTGCTATCCACCATAAATAATTATTTGTAAATCCATCTTTTTTAGCACGACAAAAAACCTCTTCTAAAGAGGTTTCATCTACTGTTTCCAACCTATATTCTTTTTGTTTTACAAATCGTCCTTCCTGCATAGTACACATAAAAAGTGTATCCCCTAATAAAATGGCAATTTCATATACTCTTCTTTTTTGAAGAACACTCTTACCCCTATTAATTACGTTCTTCAAAAGATTTTTACTTCGTACTTTCCACTCCTCTAATACGCTTTCCATCGTGATGCCCCTATTTTATTTACAATCACTTGATTCCCCTTATGATTTGCTTGACATGTACACTCCAACCGCACAAATCTTTCTATATAATTTGTTTTTATCGTTCCTCTTGACACAATAACTTCTTTATCATCTGTATCTTTAAATTCCACATGATAAGAAATATGTTCTTTATCCCATTCATATATGGATGTGTGAGGTTTACCATATTTGTGTAAAAAAGCCAATCCCCATTGTGCTCCGGATTCCGCTGCATATACCGCCCGTAAACCTTCTTCATAAGCAATAACAGCACTTGCAAACCGTAATGTATAATGCAGCAATCCACCAATAATAACCAAAACTCCTGATAAAGTAATTAAAAGAAAAAGTGTTATCGATCCGTTTCTTTTCCCCATATCTTTCCCTTTTTATAATATTCTACATAAGGGAAAATAGCCGTATGTACATCTCTTTTAAACGTTCCTTCTTTATCACCAAAAATAGCTGAAATTTCTACAAGTCCTTTAGGATATGTATGAAAAAAAGAAGTAGATTCTACAAAGGTAGGTGATTCTATACCGCCGACACCTCCTATAAGCGGCTGTGTCCTACCGTTATAAAGCTTAACATCTACTTTTCCATAATGATAAAGAAATGTATATTTCTTATTTTCCCCTGTCCCCAATTGTTCATAATAATTAAAAGTATTTGAATACTTTTCTTCATAACTTTTCTTTGAATAGAGTGTATTTCTAATTTTTTCTACCATAAAATCCACAGCAAAAAGAGAGCCGGAGGTATCTTCTATCCGCCGTGATAAATGATAAGCTGCTTGCATAGTAGTTGTTATAAAAGGAGTCATTGCTACTATAAAAATAGAAATAATCCCTAAACTTACCAACCATTCAAAAGCAATGATTCCCTTTCTTTGAATCATATCCCTATCAGCAAACTTTTTATATAGCCAAAATTCTGAATAATCGGTGCTAACGTGATAACAAATAAAACAATCCAAAAGATCGTCTTTTTAATTTGATTTTCACGAGTTAAGGTTTTGCTTACATACTTACTATTCTGTACTCTTTTACTCAATGTTCTCTTTGACATTTTATGCTCCTTATAAATGTACGGAAGTATTATCTATCCAAGTAGAAAATTCAGTACTTTTTCCTTCCCTATCAGTAATTGTAACCTTTACACGTAAAAGTGTAACACCTTCTATTTCTTCCGGACTTTTACAAACTTCTACATAAAAAGGTTTTTCATTTCTTATAATAACATCTTCCGGTAAATATATTTGTTCACCGGTTGTTATTTCATACTTTATTTTTTCCATTACTTCTTGTGCAAGAAGAGTTCTATCCCATCTATTTTCCGCCTGTTCTTGCCATATAAAAACAGTTAATAACATAACTGTAATTCCTACCGTGATTGTCAATAGTAAAAAAATACCGACTTCACACCAAACAAGTAAAAAACCTTCTCGTTTATTCTTCATACACCCCTCAATACTCTTTGATAATTTGAATTCTTCCTGTGTACATGGCACAAACAACACGAATTCCGTATTTATGTTCTTTAGAAAACAATCTATAAGTGTATATGCGACTTCTTCCTGCAAAAGCATCTCGCTTAAATACCATAGCAGGAGCCGTCCCATTAGAAGCAAGAGCAATACCTTTTGGCAATCGCCCTTTAGGATATATCACTCTGCTCCCTTTTTCCACTTGATATACCACATATCCATCTTTCATAAAACATCGAAAAATCAATCCTTCTGCATAATGACGCATATCACTTCTTTCATTTTTAGATGTTATTTGTGTTTCTCTTATAGCTTGTGCTAACTCTCCGGCTGCCAACTCTAATGTTCTCTTTTCATACCAACAGGATAACCTAGGAATAGTACATGTCATTAAGATTCCAATAATAGATAATACGACCAACCACTCAAAGAGCAAAAATCCATGTCGTTTATAAAATAGATGCATACCAAAGAATAATTTCTTTTCCCCAAACATAAGCAATTATCCCCCCAAGTGACAAAAAAGGGACAAATGGAGTTTTCTCTTGTTTACCGCGTATCAACGTAATCCCTATGCTTATAACCCCTCCGATAGCAAAGGAGCTCCACAAGAACAATAAAACTTCCAGTGGTGCTAACCAAGAGCTAATAGCAAAAGAAATAAGAACATCTCCTATTCCTACAGCCTCTTTTTTCCATATAAAAATTAAACTCCAAAAAGTAGATAATATACCATACGATATTAATAGAGTATAAAAAGAATGTTTAACAAATAAAATTCCGGAAATAAATATAAGAACACTCCATACATCTGATACCATCAAATTTTGCCAATCTTCCCAAGAGGGAAACCTCAATAAAATTAAAAGAAAAATATTCCGAACATATTCCTTCCATCCTACCAATAACAAGAATCCCGTACATAGAATACTAATAGCACCAAAACAAGGGACACCATATCGAGGATCTCCTAATCGTTTTCCTTTGCTAATTAAAGACATATTTCCTCCACACTAAAATGCGGTATGCCAAAAGCTACCGCATCTCAATTCCCATTATTTATATCACATTAAAAACAGTTTTTATCGTATAGTTAACCATATAACTCGCAACTCCCCTAAGTAACCATTTTATAACTTACTTTTTGTTTGTGCTTCCATAGGAAGAGTATTCTATGTTTTTAAATACACAAGTAATTTCTCCGGTTGAAGAATTTAATTCATAAGTAGCAGATTCATCCGGAGCAGTAGGAACCGCTTTTAAATAAGATCCTTCTCCATTTGTATCTTTTATTAATTCAGAAATAGATTTCGGATAAATCCCATGCTTAACATGATACAACTCAACAGCTGTTCCTATTGTACTTAAATCCGTTTTTATCCGTGCTATTTTAGCTTCATCCGTTACTCCAATAAAATTTGGCATAACGGCAGCTGCTATAACTCCGATAATCAAAACTACAATCATCACTTCTAAAAACGTAAAACCTTTTCTTCTAAGAAAATACATTGCTTCCCCCTAAAAATACTCCCTTTAACACCAACAAGCACTCCTGCCCCACAAACACTTGTATATTTATGCAATATAACTCATTTTAAATGATATAAAAAATGAATTTTATTGCATATTTTTATGATATCATATAAAATATATTCTTCAAAATGAATATTTAGCCAAAAATTCAAAGATGTATTCCATCGACATTTCCTTTCAATTAAAATATACTATCTTATAGTTCTTTCATTTTAATAAATTAACAAGGAAATTAATTATGTCTTATTTTTCACCACATATACTAGGTATACTATTAGCTGCCTTAGGTGCACTTTTCTGGGGTGCTTCAGGTATTGCTGCTCAATACCTTTTAGATATACAACAATTAGACCCTGCACAACTTACCAGTCTTCGTATGACATCTGCAGGTATTCTTCTACTTGTTATCGCATACATTACTCCCAATGCTCATATATTTTTTATATGGAAAGATAAAAAAAGTATTCCCTCTCTTATTATTTTTGGCATTATCGGATTATTTTCAACACAATTTACTTATTTTGTTGCTATCAAATATAGCAATGCAGCAGCTGCTACTGTACTACAATATCTTTTACCTCTTATCATTGTAGGGTGGAATTGCCTTACTGAAAAACGATTTCCCTTTTTTAAAGAAATTATATGCACCTTATTAGCTTTTATAGGCACTTTTCTATTAGTAACAAAAGGAGAAATAGGTACCCTTTCAATTTCTATAAAAGCTCTTATTTGGGGAATTATATCTGCTTTTGCCGCTGCCATTTATAACCTGCAATCCCGAAGTCTTATTCAAAAATATGGTGCAGCATCCGTTATCGGCTGGGGACTTCTCATTGGTGGAACTACATCTCTTCCCATAACACAACCGTGGAAATTTATCGGTATATTAGATATTTACACATTATCTGCTTTTTTATTTGTAGTTATTGTCGGAACTATTTTATCCTTCTGTTTCTATTTAAGCAGTTCCAAATATCTTTCACCTATAGAAATGTCTATTATTGCTGCCATTGAACCGATTGCATCCGTTATCTTATCTATACTTATCTTCAACCAACTGTTTACATGGACAGAGTTAGCCGGTATTGGGCTTATTATTTCAGCCATTCTTGCTGTATCTATTTATTAGTTCATAAAAAAGATACCGTTTCACGGTATCTTTTTCGCTTATTCTTTATTGACTACTATATCCCATAGTTTTTTCCAACTGTCGTACATAATAAATATAAGTTATCCATAAAATAACAGAAGCGACTGTCCAACTTACCGGATAACACAACATTAAAGTTTTCATCGTAGGATTCTCAACAAAAACGGTATATACCCAAGTAATCCTAACTCCACAAATTCCAATTAATGAAATAACAGCAGGTATTGTAGAGTTTCCATAACCTCGTAAACTTCCTGCCAATAAATCTAAAATAGTATTAATCCATTCAAAACCGATTACATAAAAAAGTCGAATTTTTCCATATTCTATAACCGTCTCATCAACAGTAAACAACTGTAATAAAGGTTCTGCAAAATAAACTACAACAGCAACAATAAATACAGAGAAGATCGCTGTTTGTAAAAAACAGATTTTAGTAGCTCGTCTGCACCGTTCCAATTGTCCTGCTCCATAATTTTGACCTACTACAGTAGTATTTACCTGTGCAAAAGAATACATCATAAAGTAAACAAATATTTCTATATTATACCCTGCTGCCGATGCTGCCATTACTTCCGCACCTAAACTGTTCAATGCACTCTGAATTAACAAATTGGATAAGCAAAATACCACTCCTTGCAATCCGGCAGGAATCCCAATTTTTAAAATACGTTTTAAAATATCATAGCTTATTAATAAAGCAGAAGGTTCTACATGGAGAATAGTTGTAGTTTTTCTTAAACGGACATATAGAATAGCTGCACTTATGAAATTCGCTATAATCGAACCGATAGCCACTCCACTGGCTCCAAAATCAAGTACTAATAAAATAATTAAATTTAAAAATACTTTAATAATTCCTCCAATAATCAGTGCAAGAAGTGGTGTTTTAGTATCTCCAATTGCACGAAAAATAGAAGACTCAAAATTATAAAGTAACCCAAAAGGCATTTCTATAAATAAAATCCGTAGATATAATTCCGCCGTACCTATAATTTCAACAGGCACTTCTAACCAAACTAATAAAGGGTATGTAAGAATTTCTCCTATTACCGTTAATAGTATTCCCGACAGTATAGCAAGAACAATAGAAGTATGTACCGTTTTCTTCACATTGTCTATTTCATTCTTCCCAATGAAAGCAGCTAACACTACATTAGTGCCGATAGAAAGTCCGATAAATAAGCTAATGAGAGTCGTTATGATGGGTGCACTACTACCTACAGCAGCCATCGCATCTTTATCTACAAATCTTCCAATCATAGCAATATCTGCTGCATTAAAAAATTGTTGTATAATTCCGGTCAATGCAAGTGGCATAGCCATAAATAAAATTTTCTTAAATAAAGTGCCGTGAATCAAATCTACACCATTGCGATTTCCCATTCTCGTTCTCCTTTCTTTTTATTTTTATTTTAACATTCAAGTACTACCTAACATAGATACCTAGTAAAAAAATTCCGGTGCTATCAAATCCTTTTTCTATCATCTATCACTATTCTTTCTCTCTGTATTTTGATTAATATAGTTGCAAAAATAAATATAAATGCAGTACTCCAAAATACAGAACCATATCCACATTGCATGGCCAACACACCGGTAAAAACAGGACCTACCACATTTCCCCAAAGAGACAAACTGGTTGTCACTCCAAAAACAGTTCCTCGCCTTTCTTCAGGAACAGCTAAAGTAATAACTGTATTTGCAATAGGCATGACCAATCCCATCGACATTCCGGTTAATGCACGAAATAACCCCAA
The DNA here is from genome assembly GCF_001717505.1 of Dialister pneumosintes. Lineage (NCBI taxonomy): Bacteria > Bacillati > Bacillota > Negativicutes > Veillonellales > Veillonellaceae > Dialister > Dialister pneumosintes. The sequence goes on along the minus strand of NZ_CP017037.1, from coordinate 21,071 downwards.
TTCCCATACCGTAGACATCATATATTGCAAAACAAAAAATATTCCACACAGCAGGGTAGACGTCATAAGAATTTTATACATAGGGTATCGTACAGTTAACTTCGATACATACATGGAAGCCATAGCACTTGCACCGCCGGCTATAAAAACAATAATTCCAACCACAGTTGCAACTATATGTGTATCGATTCCCATCATACTACGAATATACAAAGGTAAAATAGGACCTATTCCGGTCATTGCAAAATTACATAAAAATTGTAGAAAAATCATAAGACGTACTGTCGGATTTTCTAAAAAATAAAATATACTTTGTAAAATAGACTCCTTCGGCTTCTTTTCAGCTTTTACATTCGGGATAAATAATAAAGTCCCAATTAAACTGCATAATGCTAATAATCCAAACACAAGAAAAGGAACTCTATATCCAAATAAATCTGCTACTACCCCTCCAATAACCGGTCCGAACATAATCCCCATAACATTAGCAGCTTGAAAGATTCCCAGTCCCCAAGTCATTCTCTCTTTAGGTGTAAACTTTACAGTTAAAGATGCGCAAACAGGAACAAACCCTCCCATAAGCCCTTGTGTCATACGAAGAATAAATAATTGACATGGATTTTTCACAAAAAAACAAGCAAAAGTTACTATTGTAATAAGACCTAAAATCAAAGTAAGGATTTTTCGTGCACCAAATTCTTCCGCTTTTCTTGTCCAATAAGGAGCTGAAAAGCTAACCATCATCGGAGTAATGCCTGAAACCAGTCCTGCCCAAAAAGCCGCTTCACCTGCATCTGACAATCCCAATTCTACTAAAAACAGAGGAATAAAGGAAAGCACCCCTATAATCGTAACACCGGTCCCTACTTGAATAGCGGCTATGGTGTAAATAATTTGCTTCCAGTTATTTATATGTATTTGTTCCATAACGATATCCTCATTAAAACCTAAAAATTCACTCGAACAACAGAAATTATGTGTATCGAGTGAATTTAAATATATATCTATCTTTTGTGAACTTATGATAAACAAATTATCGAAAACTGTCAATATTAAAAATTCTACCTTTCCTTGTATGTAAGGCGTATAATAATATCATTATAAATGATTACTTTATATTTGATTTACTTTATCGAGGACTCTTATGCATATTGAATTTACCTCATTAGCAATCATAGCTGTAACTTCTGCTATCATTCCGATGATTGCTAAATCTATTCCTAAAAAAATTATTCCTGAAACAGTACTTCTATTAGTTGCCGGTGCTGCACTGGGGCCTTATGGAGCAGGGATTATCGATTCCAACAGTGAGTCTATTCATCTCCTATCCGAAATAGGCTGTTCTCTTTTATTCCTTTTGGCTGGATATGAAATTGATCCGAAATCACTTACCGGTTCTGATGGTAGACATGGACTTTATACATGGATTGCAACTTTTATTCTAGCTATTGTAACGGCTATGGCAGTTCCTATTTTTGCAACGGGTTCACACGGTATCATTGCAACAGCACTTCTACTTACAACCACCGCCTTAGGAACACTCATGCCCATTATGAAAGAGCGTGACTTATTAGGAACACGTATTGGAGATTTAATTCTTTCTTACGGCACATGGGGTGAACTGGCTGTTGTATTGGCAGTAGCTATTTTACTTTCTGCTCGTGCTACTTGGCAAACAGCTGCCATTTTAGGTTCTTTATTTATTGGTTGTGTGTGGATTTCACATCTAGGATCTAAAGCCATTAAAGACGGCAATGCCATCTATCGTTTTCTAAATTCTAAAGATGGCGCTTCTTCACAAACCTCCATTCGAGTTACACTTTTATTACTTATTCTTTTAGTCACGTTTTCAGCTATTTTTGAGTTAGATATCGTACTCGGTGCCTTTGCAGCCGGTTTCGTACTTCGTTATATTATTCCGGACGGAGCACATAGTTTAGAAACAAAGCTGGAAGGCATGGCATACGGATTCTTTATTCCTATATTCTTCATGGTTTCCGGTTGTTCAGTCGATTTCAAAAAAGTAGCGGCTCATCCTGATTACTTATTACTCTTTATTGTAGCCTTGGTTCTAGTACGTTCACTTCCAATCATCCTTTCTCTTACACTTAGAAAATCCACCCGAAAAGAAATTTCTTTACATAATCGTATGTCAGTAGCTTTTTATTGTACAACTGCATTACCGCTCATCGTAGCAATTACAATTATCGCAACCAGACAAGGACTTATGCATCCGGATGTTGCCTCCGTATTAGTAGCAGCAGGAGCTATCAGTATCTTTATGATGCCGCTTCTCGCATCTATTGCATATCGAGTAGTCGATGCAGAACCGATTTCCGCATTAAAAGAAATTTTTCAACATCCATTGGATTTACATGAAATTTTTCAAAGCCATATCGAAATTGCGGAAAATCATTTAGAAGAAGAAGAACTGCAGATGTCAATCTGGCGTTGTGCACGTGTAAGTGCTTTAAAAGAGAGTTTAAATGCTATAAAAAATACAAAAGAAAGAAATGAGGCCTATCAACTCGCTGCTAAGCATATGAAAGAATTATCTAAATTTCATCAAAAACAACTTCAAAATAAACAATCACTTCTACATAGACAATATTTAGAAATGTGTAAGTTATATCATACCTATCATGTAGGCGATGCACCGGACGAAAAAGACTGGGCCGCACTTATTGATTGTAGTAAAAAATAATGATAAAAACTCACTAGATACAGCTAGTGAGTTTTATTTTAAGGATAAATACGATAGTTAGATTATAAGCTCTTTCTGATATATTAACACTTTTCTTATATAGTCAATCCCTTTACTCTGTTTGTTGAAACTACCTATACAATGAAAACCCATTTTTTCATGCATACGAATTGATGCTACATTATGAAAATCAATACAAGCGTTGGCCATTCTATAGCCTTGTTTATATGCCAAAATGAACAATATATGTATTAATTGCTTAGCAATTCCCTTACCTCGAGCACTTTTCTTTACATAAATTCCATAATCAATAGTTCTTATAGGCATGAACCAATCTATAAACAATGTGTAAGTAGTAAATGCAACTACTTCTCCTTGATAAGTTGCTACTAAGAAAGGTTCTTTTTTCTCTACTTTTATCTTATAAAAATCTTGCAGCGTTTCCATAGTATAAGGAATATATGCACAGGATATTTCTTTCATACAGGTGTTATAAATATATTTAACTGCTGATAAATCTTCTTTTGTACAATTTCTAATATCCAAAAAATTCATATAATATAATCCCCTTATTAATTGCATTGACACCTATCTAAAAGAGTTTTATGATAAATCATATTAATATTCACTGTATCACAAAGGAGTGTTACAGTGAAGCTAACTCTTGCTAAAGCAAAAGAAATTTTGCAGAAACATACCATCGAAGAGCATTTATTTATACATGCAGCAGCTGTAAGTGCTTGTATGGAAGCTATGGCAGACTATTTTCAGGAAGACAAAGATCATTGGGCTGCAATCGGATATCTTCATGATGTAGATTATGAAAAATATCCAAAAGAGCATTGTCATCATGTACATGAATTACTAGATACGGAAGATATCGACTCTCCCGATATAGAATCTATTATATCGCATGGATTTAGAGTGTGTAATGTAACTCGCGAACCGAAAACATCCATGGAAAAAAGTTTGATTACGGTAGACGGTCTATCCGGTTTAGTTATGGCATACGCACTTATGCGGCCGGAAGGACTGGATGGAATGACTGTAAAAGGACTTAAGAAAAAATTTAAAGATAAACGTTTTGCTGAAGGAGTAGATCGACAAACAATCAAAGAAGGATTGGAACGTTTAGGTATTGAACCATCTATTGTAATGCAAGCTTGCATCGATGGAATGAAAGTCCACGAACAGGAATTAGGACTACATAAAGATTAAATAGGTAAAAAGAAGATAGCATATGCTATCTTCTTTTGCTTTACATGACAATACAATCATAACGAATACTGTCACCACTGATACTATAACTAGGCTTAATATTTGCTAAATAGGGGCCCTTTGCCGGTCTCTTAATAACAATACGAGTCGGTCGTGCTTGCATAGCTGCTTGTAATAAGATTTCTTCATTGGTACAAGGAGACTCCAATTTTTGAAGAACTTGCAGTTTTTCTTTTACTAACGATTTTTTCTTTTTCATCGGAAACATCGGGTCTAAAAAAATAATATCCGGCGATACTTTCAATTTTGATAGTATACACTCACTATTTCCTTCTATAACGGTCATTCGACTTACTATATCTGCTAATTCCGGAATAGATTTTGCTCTTTCTATCGTATCTTTTAACAAAAGAGTGATGATAGGATTATGTTCACAAAGCGTAACGGAGAACCCGGCGGCTGCCAAAAGTAGAGAATCTTCCCCCATTCCGGCGGTGCAATCTATGGCAGTAAGACCTTGACATCTCCCTTTAATACGAACAGCACGAATAAGTGCTTCTTGGCTAAGATTATGGTATTTAAGTCGACGTAACAGTTTTGTATAGTCACCATGAAGTGACAGTTTGCCATCAGTAAGTACTATTCCCTCTTTACATAATAAAAGTAGTAATTCTGCATATGCACACTCTTCTTTCGTTATTAAAGGAATGTATAATTTCTCTGCTATACGGTTTGCTTTTTCATATTGCAATATATCTTCATAACACATAGCCAATTTATATTTTTTTGCAATGATTGATTCCTTAATCCGTTGTTTTCTTTTCATAACAAACTCCCTTAGTATATTATTTGCTTTTATTTTAGCATTAAGTTGCAAAATAAAAGAGCTACTACATGAAAGTCATAGCTCTTTATTATAATTTACTTTATGAAACGCACTCTCTTGCTGATATCTTCTTCCGCTTTCGCTTCTCTTTCTGCCACAATCCCACCAAAAGGCATTTGTGCTACTAATACATAGTTTTCAGGAATATTAAATAACTCTTGCACTGCTTTATCAATAACCGGATTATAGTGCTGTATATTCGCCCCTATTCCAAGTCCTGCTAATTCTGTCCAAATAGTAAATTGGATCATGCCGTTAGATTGCTGTGCCCAAATCGGAAAATTTTCTTTATATCTTGGAAATTGTTCCTGCATATGTTGCACAATACTCTTATCATAAAAATAAAGAATTGTTCCATAAGCAGATTTGAATGTATCTATTTTTTCCTATCTACTTTCCCACCAAAAACATTGTAAATCATATCCCAAAGTTGATCTTGTTTAGCACCTAAAGCGACTACGATTCGTTGACTTTTCATATCAAATGCATCCGGTACCAATCGTACTGCTTCTTGTATTAACGCTAAAACGATATCCTCTCCTACAGGAAGAAATTTATTTAATTGATACACAGAACGTCTCTTTTCTAATGCTTCTATACCTTTCATCATATACCTCCTTATGATACTATGTTTGTATTACATCGTATGCTATAGATATTAATCTATTTTTATCGATATTTCTATTCTTTTTTTATTTTATTTATAAAAAATATTTTAATAACAATATATAAAAACTACCCTTTATAGATTCTTGATTAATAGGGTAGTTTTCTTTTTCTAATACATTATTTTTTTAATAAATTTTCATTAGTAAAATAGTCAATTCTCATAGCAGCTTTTACTTCATTGAGAGTGTTATTAGCTTTATCTGCTGCTACTTGGCTGCCTTTTTTTAGAATTTCATAAACTTCAGGCAACCGCTGTTCCCACATTTGACGACGTTCACGAATAGGCCGAAGTTCTTCTTGTAATACACAATTCAAAAACTTCTTAATCTTCACATCACCCAAACCGCCACGTTCATAATGTGCTTTTAATTCATCAAGATTCTTGTATTCAGGTAAATACTTTTCAAAAGAATCTTCTTTAACAAAAGCATCTAAATAAGTAAATACCGTATTCCCTTCAATGTGCCCCGGATCGCTTACTTTGAGATGTGTCGGATCTGTATACATAGACATTACTTTTTGTTTAATTGTTTCTTCATCATCTGACAGATAAATACAATTACCAAGCGACTTTGACATCTTCGCTTTTCCATCAAGTCCCGGAAGTCTTAAACGCGCTTTATTGGTAGAAAGATAAGTAACCGGTTCTGTCAACACTTCACCATATATTTCATTAAACTTATGAACAATTTCTCTACATTGTTCCATCATCGGTTCTTGATCTTCCCCTACCGGCACGGAAGTAGCATGAAAAGCGGTAATATCCGCTGCCTGACTGATTGGATAACAGAAAAAACCGACCGGAATACTGGACTCAAAATTTTTCTGCTGAATTTCCGCTTTTACGGTTGGATTACGTTGTACACGAGATACTGTAACAATATTCATATAATAAACGGTTAATTCTGTTAATGCAGGTATTTGAGATTGAATAAAAATAGTGGATTTTGTCGGATCAATACCCACTGCCAAATAGTCCAAAGCTACTTGCATAATATTTTGACGAACTTTTTCCGGATTATCTGCATTATCCGTTAACGCCTGTGCATCCGCTATCATAAAATACATTTCATCAAATGCACCCGAATTTTGTAATTTGACACGTTCTGCAAGTGAACCTACATAATGTCCAATATGAAGTCTACCGGTAGGACGATCTCCTGTAAGAATAATTTTTTTCATTTCTTTCTCCTTGTTTCCTATTTTATTCTATGCGTTCTTTTATTATACCTTATGCATAAGAAAGAGTTCTATTGTACTCTCCTTTGTTACCATGATTCATAACGTTCATTTCTATCTATGCTGTCAATAAGTTTTATATCTTCTGGTGATAATTCAAAATCAAAAATATCATAATTCTGTCGAATATGTAGCAAATTAGAAGACCCCGGTACAGAAATATTCCCCGATTGTAACTGCCACCTAAGAATTATTTGTGCAGGAGTCTTTTTATATGTATTTGACATATTTACAATCATTTCATTATGTAAATGATCTGTTATATATCCACGTCCTCCTAACGGATACCAAGAAGTGAGGACTATATTGTATCTTTTTATATATTCTTTTAACCTATGGTTTTGGTAATATATGTGATTTTCATTTTGTATAACAGAGGGCATAATTTGAGCATACGATAAAACCTCTTCTATTTGTTCAATCGTATAATAATTAGAAATACCAAGTGTTTTAATCTTTTGTAATTCTACGAAATTTTCTAAAGCGTGGTATACGTCTCTGTCTCCGAGTCCGGGTTGATGTACTAATATTAGATCCACATACTCTAAATTTAAATCATGCAAAGATTCTTGTATTTCTTTCCGTGCCAAAGAATATTGCATTGGCATTATTTTCCCGGTAACAAAATATCCTCTCTCTTTACTATACCATCTACTATAGCTTGCCTTATCCCTTTTCCAACACCTTTCTCACATTGATAGTAACGCGCTGTATCAATTAATCTTATCCAATATTTCAACGCATTATAAACAATATCCGTCGCTTCTTCATTAGAAAGAGACCATGTACCAACCCCCAAAATAGGCATATAATACCCGTTATTTAATAACACAGTACGCGAATCATAGTTAAAAGAAGATATACCTCCCGTCACGCTATCCCTCCCATTAAAACAAATCTTTTTAATACATTCACTTATAACTTTAAAATATACTCCTCTCTTCTGAGCTAAAACTGAATTCAGCATATAAAATAAGTCCCCTTTTTACATGCGAAGCAACAATTCTTTAGCAATAACTTCTCCATCTTCTATATACCATCTCGGTACACGTTTACTTACCGCACATGTCAACTCATAAGGAATGGTATTTGCCGCATCACTCATGATTTCCAACGGATGATTTTCTCCAAAAATTTCCACTTCACTTCCTACATCCACTTCCGGCTTATCCGTTAAATCAATCATACACATATCCATACAAATTTTACCTCGAACCGGTGCAGATCCACTCTTTGTTAATAAAGCATACTTATTAGATAAACAACGCATAAATCCGTCCGCATATCCATAAGGTACTACCCCTATGCGAGTCGTTTTTGAAGTTTCATAGGTACCACCATAACCAATTTTAGTTCCTTTTTCATAAATTTTAATAGTACTTACCGTAGTTTTCATTGCCATAACCGGCTTGAGCTGTAATTTTTTTGCAAATTCACCATAACCATATAATAGAAGTCCCGGTCTTACCATATCCAAATATGTCTCAGGATAAGTAACGGTAGCACCGGTATTGGCACAATGACGAATTTTTATTTTCTTTCCGGTTTGTTCTTCTATTTGTGCAATAACTTTTTTAAATAAAGAAAACTGATTCTCGGTATAAGTTCTTGCTTCTTCTCCTACCTCATCCGCTACTGCAAAATGAGTAAAAATTCCTTCGGTTTCAAGTCCGGCTAAAGACATGGAATGTACAATCCCATCTATACCATGTTTAAAATAATCTCCATCACACAAATATCCTAAACGTGACATACCGGTATCTACCTTAATGTGAATTTTAAGAGTCTTTCCACAGCGAACAGCTTCTTCACTATATTCTTCCGCTTTTGCTTCACAACTTACTGCTTGCGTAATATTAAAACAAATGAGTCGATTTACCTGTTCTTTCGGTGTATGTCCTAAAATAAGAATAGGCATAGTAATACCATTAAACCGCAGCTCCATCGCTTCATCAATACTGCTGACTGCTAAATAATCCGCTCCTACCGCCTGTAGTTTTTTTGATATTTCCACCGCACCATGTCCATATGCATCAGCTTTAACAACACCCAAAAATTTAATGGATTTTCCAATAAATTTTCTAATTTTCTTATAATTGTAGACTAAAGCATCTAAATTAATTTCTGCCCAAGTTCTTTTTAATGTAGAGTTCATACAATCGCCTCTTTTATATTAGATTATAAATATGTTTTATTTAAAATAAAGACTCTTTAAACATTTATATACTATCAAAAGTATATGTAGTAATTCCTATTTTATTATACTCCGCTTATGCAAAAAGCCCTACTAAGTAGGGCTTTTTATTTTAAATTAATAAGAAAAATTTTCAGTTAATTGTGATTTTCTTAATAACTCTCTATACAATTCAGCCTTTTCATATAACTCTTCATGTGTACCTGCCGATATCACTTTTCCTTCTTGTAGCAGAACAATTTGATTCACATTTCGAATAGACTGTAGTCTATGAGAAATAATAATAACCGTCTTATTCTCCAATAATCGATTTAACCCTTTTTGAATAAGGGATTCATTTTCTACATCAAGAGACGAAGTAATTTCATCTAATAAGATAATCGGGGCATCTTTTAACATTGCACGTGCAATAGAAATACGTTGTCTTTCACCCCCTGATAATTTAGCACCATTTTCTCCGACCAAAGTATGTATTCCTTGCGGAAGTCTATCAATAATATCTTGACAACCTGCCAACTTGGCTGCTTGCAAAACCTCTTCATCGGAAGCGGATAAACGTCCAATACGAATATTTTCTAAAATAGAGGTATTAAACAAGGTGACATCTTGAAAAACAACGGAAATTTTTTCAAATAAACATGCTGTGTCCACATTTTTTATATCATATCCGCCAATAGTTATTTTACCCTCATCATAATCATAAAGTCTTGACATTAAACGAAGTAATGTGGATTTCCCACATCCGGACGGTCCGATTAAAGCAGTAACTTGGTTTTGTTTTGCTACAAAAGATGCTCCATTGATAATAGGTTTTCCTTTATTCGTGTATGAAAATTTCACATTTTCTAATGCAATATCATAATTAGTAAATTGAACTTTTTCACCTGTTTGAGGTTCTACACTACGTAATGCTTTTATATTTTTTATCTTGGTATCCAAATAGAAAATCTCCCCTAAATACATATAGATGCCTTCTACACTTTCGGAAAGTTTAGTGGCTGCAATAATATATCCTACTAAATATAATAAAGAAGTCTGCCCTTGTATAAAAAGACTAAGTCCCATGACACTTACTAACCCTATGGAAAGTTTAGCGCTCCACTTAGCTATACTGATAGGAAGTGCCTGTTCTATCTCAGCTTTTAGCTGTAATCGTTCTGATTCTTCCAATTCTTTTTTTATATCACGAACAGTCTTTTCCTTTAACCCATAACTCTTAATCTCTTGACTCATTTCAATAGCTGATTGGAAATTTTCTGAAATATCCCTCAGTTTCTTATAATGAATTCCCCTTACCTGTATCTGTCTCTTTTTAGTTGCATAGAGAATACCTCCGGACAAAAACAGTGGAATAATAACACAAAGTCCTAGTTGATAATCTCCCACCAACATCATAATACTGATAACTATAAAAAATCCTATAAAACCGATAAAGCTTCCGATTGCATGTGATAAAGCATGTTCTATAGAAGCAACATCAGACATAATCGTCTGTGACAAATCGGAAATATCATGTTTAGAAAAATATGCTAAAGGAAACTCTTTTAATAAATCCGCTATTTCTATACGTAAATTAGCCGACTCTTTATATGTTTCATTATAGGTCGTTTCATAATTAATAGAAGTAACTACATACAAAACAGTGGCAATCAGAATAATCGCTACAACGGAAGTCGAGATTCCTAAAGTAGTTCCGTTCATAACCGATTGCAAGAAAAACATAATTAACATAATAGGTAACATATATACCGCATAATAGGAAAAGGATGAATACACTGCCTTTGCAAGCCCTTTAGCACCGGTTTCTGTTAATTGAAATTTATCACATAAATATTTTTCCATTACATGACCCTCCAATCATTTGCTTGATAGTACAAATCATTCCACGCCTTATATCGACCATCAGCTTTGATAAGTTCTTCATAACTTCCTCGTTCTACTATTTGCCCCTTCTCAATAAATAAAATCTCATCTACATTTCTGATGGATGATAATCGATGTGCAATCATAATAGTAGTCTTTCCTTTGATTAAATGAGACAAAGCTTGCTGTAATTCATATTCATTTTCAGGGTCAGTAGAAGCGGATGCTTCATCTAAAATAATAAGATTTGCATTTTTTAAAATAGCTCTCGCAATCGCTACTCTCTGCGTTTCTCCTCCGGACAAATAAATACCGGTTGAACCGATAATCGTATGTTCTCTTTCCGGCAATTTATCTAAAATACTTTGACATTGTGCCAAACGCAGAGCTTCTAAGACTTCTTCTCGGGTTGCTTTGGGATTACCGATTTTTACATTTTCATAAATAGACTTTTTAAATAACTTTGAATGTTGGAATACAAAGGATATATTTTTTAAGAGTGTTTCTTCTGCATATTCACGAATAGTATGTCCACCGATTTTAATTTGTCCTTCTTGTATAGCATAGAAACCCGATATCAATTTTGCCAATGTAGATTTTCCGGAGCCGGAAGGTCCTACAAAAGCATATGTCTTCCCTTCTTCTAAATAAAAACTAAAATCTTTAATAATATAATTCTCTTCATATTTAAAGGAAACATTTTCAAATGCAATATCAAATTTCCGCATTTTTTCAATTTGTCCATGTGATAACTTTTCTTGCTTCATTCCAACGATCAGATTATCTAATCTTTCCAATACTTGTTTGGCATTAAAATTATTTTGAAAGGCAAACATAATACGCATAAAAGATGCAAAAATAATACCTGCAAAGCAGGCAAAAAATGCCACTTTAGTCACAATAATCGGAGCAGACTCCCCTTGAGTAATAAAATAAAGTCCAACAGGAACTCCTACTAAATAATAAGTATTGAATAAAGTTTGAAACGATACAAAAGGTACTTTACATCGCAAAGAATACTTATAAGTATTTTCAGCATAACTCGTAATAGCATAAAGCAAGCTTTTATAAGAACGTACTGTAATCCCAAATATTTTTAATACTTGCATACCTCTTACATATTCAATAATTTCAGCACTCATTTTCTCTAAAGAATCCGTATACTCCATCATAAACTCTTCACCGCCATTCATGGCACTGTACTGAAAAATACCGATTACAATAGAAATAAGAAGTAAAATTCCTAATCTATAATCAATCATAAATGTCATAATAATCATGAGTAACGGCAGTATAACAGCAACTACATTATCCGGAATTAAATGTGCTACGGTAGTATGTGTTTGCCCTGCATTATCATCAATAATTTTTCGAATCGCCCCAGAAGGGTGTTTATCAAAAAAAGAAAAGGACGCTTCTAATAAATTAACCAATCCTATTTTTCTAATATTAGTTTCCACCCTAAATCCCAATAAGTGCGAAAGCATAAGCGCCATAAAATAAATGATACCGTCCAAAATCATATAAATTACAACCAATTTACTATTGTAAATTGCCATACTATAGTTTTGTGTAACCAGCAATTCATAAAATAACTGCCATAAATACCAATAAGATGCTATTAAGAAAAAAGAGGAAAAAGCCGCTGCTATCATAGAAAAAACAGCCAACCATTTTTTCTCCGGTGCATAAGCAAATAGTCTTTTATATAAATTCAAAACCACAACCTCCTTATATAAAACAATGAAATAAACCTCGATTAGCTATAAATTATAAAATTATCAATAAAAGTAATTAACTTTTTATCTTATTATCATTATAATAATAGTAATAAATAATAAATAATGTTCCACATTAAATATATCTTTTCAAGGTATTATTTTATCTTTATGAGGTAGCTATGATTGAAATACAACGTACAGATTTTCTGGTAGATGAAGCCCCCAATATTAAACCTTTTGGTCATACTTATACTATTAACCCCAAATACGGAAAAGGATTATACTGGACTTTTGATGTCAGTGATAATTGTGTAATACACATACATAAAATAAAATTTAAAGAAGAATCTCTATATCAATCGGATGAATTGATCGATAAATATACTTTTGCATTTTATATTTCCGGATCGGGAAATGAGTTTTTCCCTTATCAAAATTTGACCCCTCATACACTTCGAACTTATAAACCTAAAGAACGATATAAAGTAATCTATCACCCACAAATAGAATTAATTTGTTTTTCTATAGGACTATCTCCATTTTTTATTGAAAAATATGTGAAACTGCATCATAAAAAATTAGCGCTTCACTTAGATTCTTTTCTTAATATCAAAAATCACTTTTTTATTCCTAAGCTTAATAAAATTTTGTATGAAATGTATTATTATAAAGATTCTTCCTCTCCCGATGTATTCTTTACTGCTAAAATATATGAAATATTATCTGAAATCAGTTCTTATATTAATAAAAACAAAAAAACAATCGTTGCACATCAGCAAATAAATAAAGAAGACCTACTGGCACTACAGCAAATTTCACAATACATTGATGAACATTATAATTTTGATATTTCGCTGGATATGCTAGCTAAAATAGCATGCATGAGCGTAAGTAAAATGAAAATTCTATTCAAACGTTTTTACGATATGACTACGGTAGAGTATATGCAAAGAAAAAGAATGAGTGTTGCTGAACATTTATTAATCAGCACACCACTTACTATTGCAGAAATATCTAACATTGTAGGATATACCAATCCAAGCCGATTTACTGAGATTTTTAAACGATATTACGGATGTTTACCTTCTACTTATCGTTCTACCCAAAATTAAAAAGCAGTCTATATAGACTGCTTTTCTTTATTTTTTATAAACATTAATTTTATATGCATATTGTTTTAATAGTTCTGTTGTATACTTTTTAATTGTCGTGGAATCACGTACTTCTTTCCATAAAATAGATGCTACTTTTAATTTATTTATATAACATTTGCTTTTTTCATCTGCACAAAAATCTTTTACAAACCGATTCCACTGACAAACGGAATTGTCATATTTTGCATAATGAGATTGTCCATAATAAACAGCAAGCATATCCTGTATAGTAAAACTTCTATCTTTTTCTCTTTTTACTTTTCTCCAAGCAGTAGCCATATCAGCAGTAAATTTAAATGGTGAAACACCTGTTAAAATTGAGAAATATTTTCTAAACTTTAAATTAAATGAAAATCCACATTCTAATAAAGGGGTATGCAAAGTAACTTCAGATACAGAAACTTTTGGTTTGTATTTATGCGGTTTTCTCTTAATAAAACTCCCCCAAAAATACTCTTGAATGACTTTATTTAACTCCTGTTTTGTACCGGTAGAGTTTATACCAAGTTCTCTACAAATTTTTATAAGTTCATCCTTATACCAATAATAAGTAGAAAATTCTTCATAAGAACGTATATCTGAAAATTCCGGTCTATATTTCATATGCACCATTTGACTTTTTACACAAAATATTAATCATAAATATTCTCTTCGTTCCACATAAGAAGGCAAGCCATAGTTAACATCCCAACTGAAAAATATAATGCTTTTTCAGTAAAAATTTTGATTAAAGCACTTTCGATAACAGCACCTAATACAAAAAATAAAATAATCCCGAAATAAACAGCTGTTTTTTCTAAATACTTCGTATTATGTGTTTGTACATACTTATCTAAATTATGTGTTCCACTTCGTAAATTGCCAATACACATTGTTGTTGCAATGGTATTACCTGACATGGAGCGGAAAGTTTCCACCTGTAATCCACAAGCCAGGGAAGCTAATGTATTTGCCATTACATTATGTGTCTGCGGTATCCAACATACCAATGTTAAAATGACAACTTCTACAAGCAAAGTAATTTGTTTCCAATAAATAGAAGAATGTTTCATTTTATGACAAATAATATCCGATAATATAATACCACCCGTAAAAGCAAGAATCGGCCATGTATACTTTAATGCCCCGGCATAATCCTGCTCTGCAAGGCTTACACCTAAGAGAAGAATATTACCCGTTTGTGCATTAGCAAATACATAATCTCTACATAAAAAGGAGTAAGCATCCATACCTCCACCGGAAAGTGCCAAAATTAAATACACAAGAATCACTCGATACTTTTGTAATAGTTGTTTCATACGACTAACAAAACCTCTTCTTATCTCAATATATTATCTTCAAACTACTATTATTGTAACATCTCTATATTTCTTTATAAAACAAATAAGAAAAGAGAACATAACTTTAGTTACGTCCTCTTTTTTAATAGAAAAATCAAAATATGCTTTATGCCATTCCAAGTTTTTCCATAACCTTAGCTAATTGCTGCTTTAACTCTTCGTTATCCTTACGCATTTCCTCATTGTCTTTACGCATTTGAGAGTTTTCTGCTTTCAAATCACGCACTTCATTCTGCAATGCATATACAGAGGATACCGGGCCTTTACGATAAGATTCCATAACAGCTTCTTCCGTCGCACCGGAACCTACTTTCCATGTCACACCCAAGTTAGCCATAATGTGGTGGTTAGAGCCTCCTGCATAAGACACACCGGCATGCATCATGGTAGATTCATTATTATAATGAGCAATACCTAATGCAATAGCATTGGAACTACGATAAGTACCAAAACCTGCCATAATTTGAGTCGGTTCCCCCAATGTCATAAGTTCTAATCTTACCCAAGTTATTTCCGTGTTGTTCGATTTCAGCATTACAGCCCAAAATAGTAGTAATCGTTTCACTTACATTAGTAAGCATATTATTAGTTGTATACAACTGACTACCATTAATGGCATCGGTAGAATTAGAGGTTACTCGTCCTGCTGCTACATTTGTAATAGTACGTTCTGCGCCGGACTTGCCAACACTCACGGTAGAATTTGGATGCGTAGCTGCAAACCCTTCAAAAGTGTAACCATTAACCAAAGCATCACTAATTCCACGTGCAGCTTCTGTTTCTGAATTAGAGCCAAGAGCTACAGAACCGACATGTTCTGATTTAGCACCGTTCCCTAATGCTACTGCATTTTCTTCCGATGCATTTGCATTGGCACCTGTTGCCATAGAACTTATTTCGGAGGCATTTGCAGAAACCCCGATAGCAAGTCCATTACGAATACCGGAGGAAGCACCTTTACCGATTGCAATAGCACTGTTGCCATTAGCCAGAGCATTATGACCTACAGCAACCGCATCAGTAGTAGCAGTTGCATCGCTACCGATGGCAGCAGAATGCTCTCCATTAACATCCGTTGAGAAACCTATAGCTATAGCATTTAAACCGTATGCACCTGCATCAAACCCCAACGCCACTGCATTTTGCTGATTAGCTACAGCTTGTCTACCCAAAGCAACAGCGGATATTCCATAAGCCTTAGACTGTGTTCCCATTGCCAATGCATCAACAGCTGTAGCTTCCGACTTAGTACCTATCGCCATAGAAGTTTCGGATTCCGCCTTACTATCAGTACCCATTGCAATTGCATTTTTCCCCTTAGTATTGGCTCTTGCCCCAACGCAATACCTTTTGCCTTCTCAGTTTTAGCAGAAGCACCAATAGCAATCCCATCTAATGCAGCATCGGCACTAACCCCTACGGCAACACCGGAAGACTTGGAATGTGCTTTATCACCTATAGAAATAGCCTGTGTTGCATCCGCACTTGCTTCATTACCGATTGCAACGCTATTTAGTTCTAATGCTTTAGCACTGGAGCCGACAGCTCCGGCCTTTTCATTTGCTTTGGCATTAGGACCAACAGCTACACCATATGCATTTACATTCGATTTTCCACCTAAAGCTACACCAAATTCTTTAGATTGTGCGTTATCTCCGATAGAAATAGAATCTTCACCATTCGCAATAGAAGTAGATCCGATAGCCATAGATTTAGCTCCGGAAGCATCGGAGTTTGCACCTAATGCAAGAGCTTTTTCTCCGGTAGCTAAAGATACATGTCCCATAGCAATAGAGTCTGTTAAAGATGCTTTAGCATATCTACCGATAGCAATAGAATCTTATCCGGAAGCATCTGCGTTCCCCTTTTCAAGCCAATTACCTCCCGCAGTTGCTTTATTATGCCCTGCCGCAACACTAGCCGCATCAATAGGCATTACTTATGATACTTTTATGAAATTAATTTGAAAGCAAGACGACCATATCAACGTACATGGTTGAGAAATTTTATCATTACGATATAAATAGAAAAACTACATAATACATATAAACTGAGGCTTGTAATATTTCATCTCTATAACTGAATCTTTGCTCTAAGCACCCCTAATAAATATCGTATCCATTTCTCCTAAGACCAAACTTGTCCACTTCTTCATGTCCTCCAATTGTACTCGATAGATATCTCGGTTTTTCCAAAATTCTACCCCCATCCAATTCATTTCTCTTGTAAAACGATAATCATCTATTGTTGCTTGATAATTTTTTTGAAATAAATGTAATCGATACTCAAACAGTTCATCAAAAGAATGAAAATTCAAAAGTTTCTCCGCTTCCTCTAAAAGACATTGCCACTGCAACTTAGTATACTGATATCCGGTATAATTATACTCGTCAAATATTTCAAATAAATCACTAATACATAGCCCCCATAAAACAAATTCCCATATGGAAATATAGAGACTATTATTACCGGAGTAAATACTCATATATTGAATATCACTATATGTTTCTATATTATCCGCCGTAAAGAAAAAACTTCTTGATTTTGCTACAAAACCTATAGAATCATCTCCATGTAAGTCTTCCCAATTATGTAAAGATTTTAAAAGTTCAGAAAAAGGAATAGTTATTATTTCTCTTATTCTATTAATACAACACACAGAATAAAAATCAGAGTCGCCTTTAATGCATAGCCCTACATCATTATCACACCAAAGTATAATTTCTATTTTACTATCATTACTCTTTATTTTATTTTTAAAAATTGAATTTTTACAGTTAGTAGAATTAATCTCTATATCTTTAATCACACTATTTATACAGGGAGAAAATAAAATTTCCCCCTCTACATTAGGAAAGGTTTGTCCTTCTTGAATAAAAAAACTGATGCGATTCATACTCATACGAACTAAATTTTGTTCAAACACTCCTACTTCAAAAGTATCTCCGGGAAAAAAGCTTTTCTCCTCTCTACTTTTTTCTTCCAAAGTAATAATTATAGGTGCAGATAACGTAACTAACCGTTTATAATGTAAATCAGCCGGAATCTCCAAATAACAGGACTTTATTTCCCGTTCTTCTCGTGATAGATAGTCTAATTTAGAATAAGCTTCTCTCTCAATTGAATTACGTGTTAAATTATGGCACTGTTCAATAAATCTGATATCCTTAATTTTTCTGCCAATTAGATTATAAGTATTGATAGTTTCTTGAATCTGCTGAGGAGAACTTACTGTAGATGCACTCCATTTTTTATTAGAAAAAATATCATCTTGAAATATATCATGATTTTTATGTTTATATGACGAGTTACTCATAAAAATACTTCTCCTTTACTATAAAGTATGTATATAAATAATTACACACTTGATATTTACATTATTATTAACTAAAGTATAGCCCATATTCTTTTTCTATTCCAAGAGGAGATAGTCTAAACGTATGTAAATATTAAAGTAGTATGTTTGGTTGCTAAGAGAAATATTTTATCTGAATTCTCCCATATGATTGCAAATCTAAATTCTTAATACATTTTTAGCTTTAAACAAAAAGATAGAATGTTTTTCTACCATTCTATCTTTTTTACATATTTATATCTATATTGCTTCAACCAATCCATACAAATTGTACTTTTTGCAGTACCCCGACACATTCAACGTGACTCGAGCCTATAGAGAAAGCTTGGATTTTACCCATGGCGTTAATCAAAATGCTTATTCCCCTATATACATTCCTTACCGAACTATAAAGTTATATTCTCAAAAAATGTTAGTTATCATTATCCCCGTTCTTAATGGTATCAAAGCAATATTTCCAATACTGCTGTCTTTCAAGGACTTTAATTGGATCATGTGATAACCCAAAAGGTTCTAATACTCTTTAGCTGTTCAAAAAATAAAAAATATCTCAAACAAGATTATTCCTTATTTAAGATATTTTTTATTTAAACTTAGATTAGGAGTCTACATACTAAAAGTATATTTTGTTTTTATTTAAATTATTTTTAGAAGATTAGAAATTCCTGCGAATACCTACATTCCATTCCCATTCCTTATTAAAATCGCTACCGGTACTACGTTCTACATCACAATATGCATGTGTACCTTCGCCTAAAGCAAATGCAGCACCAATACCATATTCCAACCAAGTATCTCTGAAATCTTTACTTAATGAACGTTTTACTCTGGAGTCTGCCATGTCCACTACATAGTTACCGCCAAATTCATGCAGAAGATTCATCTTTGCATAAATGATAGCCTTATCATTGATTTCTTTTCCTACATTAAATCCGATACGAGCTACTGCACTCTTTATACCATGCTGACTAACATGAATACCATTAGAGGTCGTATAGTTATCCCCACCCAAATAACCTAAAGTTAATTGCGTTTGAGGTTCTACATACCAGCCATGATTCAAATCTTTTTTACGCCCATATTCCGCACTAAGTGAAATTCCTAAGTTATCAGTTTCTCCGGTAATATTTTTCCCTTTAGTATCAAATACAGAGAAATTATTATTCATTTCGCTAAGCTTGCATACGATATCCAAATAATGCCCAGATTCACGGATATCCGTATTATAGAAACTAATTGCTAAACTGTGATTCTTTCCGTCACCTCTACGATAAGTACTTGTACCATCCGTATAAGCAAGTGCTACACCTTCATAACGTTTAGATTTTTCATCCAGTTTAGCCAAACGGTCATAACCAACTTCATAATGGATGTACTTGTTTGTAAAGCCCGGTTCTTGTTCACTACCGATTTTAGCACCTTTCACACGTGCCCAAACGCCTTCTTCTAATTCACCATTGTGACGCAATTCACCCATACGTTTAAGCAACTTGTCAAACTCGTTTCTCCAAGTGTAATAATTCAATGCACCTGCAGCCGGAATAGTTTCTACGCTGGTAGTCGGATCAAGCTGAGGAATCACTTTCTTCAAATACCAATCGATAGTAAATGCCCCTGTAGTATCTGCGGTTTCTTTTTTATCCAGCTCATAGCGATTCCAATACAAAGTACCTTCGCCATCTACCGCTTTAAAAGTACCATTGTTATTTTTAACACTGGCTAATACAGTCCCTGCAGCACCATCTAAATCCCCATGACCGACTTCATTAAGCTCAATAAACTGCGTCCCTGTAAAAGTATCGGTAACATAGAGCTTATCGCTGTTATTTGTATTCTTAGATGCATCAATATCTAACTTGAATATGCCATTTTCTCCATTCAAGTTTTCCATTACTAATGATTGGAATCCTTGTGCATAAGACATATCCACCTTAGCTTTATTATTTAGAGTTAGATTAGTTAAACGTGAAGAATTTACCACATTCCATAAAGACTGATTCTTCATGTCGACAAATACTTTCCCTACAGCACCTTGGTTATTTACAACTTCCGTCTTACCTTCAAACATGCTGGATGCATCCATTTTTAAAGATACAGACCCTTTATTAACACCGTACAAATCCCCTTTAAGATAAGAATCTGCAGTCGTTAAATTCCAATCAATTCGGCCTTCCGTATCTGCATAACTATATCCACTGGCTTGAACTCGACCGTTACCCTTATTATTTACTCGAATCAATGCCCCTTGACCGGATGCACCGGCAACCCTGCCTTTGCTTCCATCTTTTCCAAGAGCTGTTAATACCGTCTCTCCATCTACCACTATTTCGCTGACACTCCCTTGCACGCTATCTGTTTTTGTATATAAAACAGTTGGCGAAGAAACAGTATTAGAAGAAGCTTTTGCAGTAAGTCCATTATTAAAGCTAATTTTTCTTACACCACCGGTAGTTGCTTTGCTATAAATACCAAATGCATATTTGCCATTTTCTCGATGGGCTGCCGTAATGGTAGCAGGGCCTTCTACTATCAATGTATTTTTAGCTCCTGATGTTGTCTCTCCGTGAATACCGTAAGAAGAGTTTGTAGAAGATGCCATTAAGTCCAATCGATGTTTAACTACGACTTGAGAGTCACTACCTGCATTCTTACCATCCAGCTTCAAAGCATAACTATAATCATTAGCCGTTACTGAACTGATCAATCCTTTTTCAAAAGTAAGATTTTG